>CAIQHM010000049.1 GCA_903871555.1 uncultured Actinomycetes bacterium
CCTGATTGCAAGGTATCGAAGTCAATATTTAATTGGGCATCGACATCTGGAAATAAACCAATTGAAGTTGAATTAATAACAATATCGGTGCCTACAGGTATCGAGAATTTAGAGGCCCAGGAAACAAATACCGCTTCGGTTTTAGTTTTGGAATTTAGTAAGTCAACTAAAGTCTTTCCTCGTGCTTCGTCTCGGTTTACGACAATAATTTTGGCGGCACCAGCCAGCGCAAGTTCAACACCAACAGCACGAGCAGCTCCCCCAGCACCAAACATCACAACAGATTTGCCGACTGGATCAATCACACCCTCAAGTGACTTCAAAAAGCCCTTACCATCGGTATTTTCACCAATAAATTTGCCATCGCGCAGAACTGCGCAATTAACAGCGCCAATTACAGAAGCTGATTCTCCGATTCCATCTAAATGTTCCATCACTGCCAATTTATTTGGAATCGAACAGTTAAATCCGATCCAGCCCATGGCCTTTGCTCCAGCAACTACTTCACCTAATTTTTCCGGGCCCACTTCAATGTTTATATAACGTGCATTCAAACCGTGGTGTCGATAAGCAGCCTCAACCATAACCACCGTTGGGTTCTCATCTACCGGTTGGGCAAAACATCCGGTTATCTGGCTTAAAAAATGTAGTTCGCTCATATTTATAACGCCTCTCTATTGCTATCTGACTCTAATGGGTTGATTATTCACCTAACGATTAGTTAGGGGAACCTGATGCAAATTTCAAGTTTGTTGCCCGGAAAGCTAGTGCAAACAATAAAGCCTGATGCAACTATAAAGGAACTAAGCCAGGCACTCTCTTCATTGAGAATTGGAGCATTGGTCGTTTCATCTGATGGTAAAAAAATAAATGGCATAGTTTCAGAACGGGATATCGTTCAAGCTCTAGCTATCCATATGCATGAAATTGAAAAGATTCACGTTCGAGACTTAATGACTGTAAATGTTACGACTTGTAAGAAGAACGCAACGGTTGCCCAGTTAATGGCGCTAATGACCGAAAAACGCATCCGCCATGTTCCGGTTGTCGATGAAACCGGAGAGCTAATATCGATTGTTTCGATAGGCGATGTGGTCAAGTCTTATGTTTCTGAAATGGATCTCGAACGAATCGCTCTACTGGATTACGTTAAGTCTGCTGGCTAAGGCTGGGTCAATCTTCCACTCTTTTAACATCTTCTTGTAACTTTCAATATCCTTGGCTTCGGCCTTCGCATGAGTTAAAACAGCGCGGATCATAATATTTCTTGGCGTGTGTTCGCCTCCGATAAATTCAATAACTTCAGTGCGATAGCCGGCTAGCTTCAAAATTTGCGCACGTAGCGCATCAGTCATCAGATCACCAAGGCGCTCTTTCATAAGACCGTGCTTAGTCAATATGTTCCAAGGCTCAGGAACTTGACTCATCTGAGTCTGTAAATCATGTTGGCAACATGGAGCAATTAATAATAATTTTGCGCCACCAGTAACTGCCCAGGCAATTGCATCATCGGTTGCGGTATCACAGGCATGAAGTGCGATTGCTATATCGCAAGATGTTAATGAGGTTTGATCAATAGCCTCTGCCTTAAATTCAATAGTTTTATCTATCTTCAACTTCTTGGCAATTTCATTATTTCGCTTCAAAGATTCTGGTCTTATATCTATGCCGATTACATGAACCGGCATATCTATACTTGTTAGATATTGGTGCACTGCAAAGGTTAAATAAGCATTTCCGCAACCAAGATCAGCGATAACAAGTGGTTTCTCTGGTGTTGGTTTTGCAATTTGTTTAGCTTCAATCGCAGAATTTAGTGTTGGTACAAGCAACCTCAGAAACTCTTCGACCTGTATATATTTATCGGAACGCGTGGGTTTAATCCGGCCATCCGAATCTGATATTCCAATCTCGATCAAGAATGGATCAGATGGATCAAGCAATCTTGCCTTCCTGCGATCATGTTCTAAGTTCTGCTCGCGGGCGCCCTTATCCTCATGAACCTGAGCCTCGCCCTTCTTGGTGATGCGAATTGATAGCGCACCACTTGTATGTTCGACAAGAATATTTGCATAGCCCATCTCTAAATATCCGCGGGCGCCAAAATCTTGAGGTGCGACATTCTTAACAGTTGTGGCACGGCCATCATTTTGTTCAATCTGTAGAACAATTGCATCCTTAATCAAAACCGGACGAATATCGATTCGCTCAAATGGAACTGTCATATTTCTGCGGCGTCCTGATAAAACAACGCGAACCAGAGTCGCAGTTTCGGAAATTATTTTAACTGCGCTTTCTAGCGCATCATCTAATTCAGTGGCCACTTAAATACTTTTCAAGATTCGGTTCGCAGCATCTGCGATTTGGGCATCTGTCGCAGTCATTGCTATTCGAATGTGCTTGGCACCAGCAGCACCATAAAAAATTCCAGGCGTAGCCAAAATTCCAAGGTCGGCAAGCCAGGAAACAGAATCCCAGCAATCTTCATTGCGTGTGCACCAGATATATAACCCGGCATTGGAAAAATCTATTTGAAATTCCGCTTTTACTAACGCTGAACTTAAAACTTCACGACGATTGGCGTAGCGTTCGGCTTGCTCATCTACATGCACTTCATCACCAAGTGCCGCGGTCATTGCTCTTTGAATCGGTAGCGGAACCATCATTCCGGCATGTTTTCTGACTTCGCGAATTTCCGAAATTATTTCTGGATCTCCAACAATTAGACCTGCGCGATATCCCGCTAAATTAGAGCGCTTAGACATTGAGTGCACGGCTAATAAATTCTTATTATCGCCATTTGCTAATTTTAGAATTGAAACTGGTTCTGAACCCTTAGCTGGAAAACTTATATAACACTCATCACTCACTACAAGAGAATTATTGCCTCTTGCATAATTAATTACAGCTTGCATTTCACCTATGCTGTGAACTCGGCCAGTTGGATTAGATGGCGAATTAATCCACGCGATATCACTCTTCGGCCAAGTCGATGCATCAATATCAACTGCGATTGCTTCTGATTCGTGAATCATCGAACCAACTAAATATGTTGGATAGGCAACTTTGGGATATAGAACAGTTTTGGCTCGCAGTATCGAAGGCAACCAAGCAACAAGTTCTTTAGAACCTATAGTTGGAAGAACATCGAACTCACCAGTTGCGCCAAGAATATTTATTGCCCAATTGCGCATCGCTGCACGAAGTTCTGGTGTTCCGATCGTTAAGGGATAACTTGGAGCATTCGATGAATCTTTTAGAGCGCTCTGAATAAATTCTGGAGTTGCATCAACAGGGGTGCCTTGAGATAAATCAATTATTCCTCCAGCGCTTTCCCGAGCGCGTGCACCATATGGCGCCAACGCATCCCAAGGAAAATCAGGAAGCTTCAGAGTTCTTACTTATTCAGCTTTAGGAGGAAGTGCTTTAACAAGCGAGTGATCTGTTCCAGTTGCGCCAACTTTGGCAGCGCCACCAGGTGAACCGATCTCAACGAAGAATTCACTATTTGCTTTGCCGAATTCTTTCCATTGTGAAGGCACATCATCTTCGTAATAAATAGCTTCAACCGGGCAAACTGGTTCGCAGGCACCGCAATCAACACATTCATCGGGTTGGATGTAGAGCATTCGCCCACCCTCGTAAATGCAATCAACAGGACATTCCTCGATACAGGATTTATCCTTAACGTCCACACAAGGTTCTGCGATTATGTATGTCAATTGATTACCTTTCTTATGAATCTAACTAATCTATGCGCCTAGGATAGCGAATACCTGCAATTTCTCTAGTGCATATCTAGTAAAGGGAGGGGAATTAAATATGGGAAATCCCACTCCCTCAGCAAATGAGATTGGAAAGCGGGTTTCAATTCGCTTACATGACCCCGAAGGCGGCTTCCGAGATTTGCTCGGCACCTTGGAGGAGATAGACGCAGTTCGCAAGAAGGATGGAACCCTTAAGAAGTTTGACCACAAGGCAATTGCGCTCTGGAAGGTTGTATCGGAGAAATGAACACTGGGCTATTTATTTTCGATACCAAGGCGCGCGAATTAAAAGAGGTCTGCGCAAAAAATGGTTTTGAAGTTCAAATCTATTGTTGCGGGCCAACGGTTTATCGAGATGCTCATGTAGGAAACCTACGAACTTTCTTATTAAGCGATTTAATAAAACGAACACTTACTTTATCTGGCTTCGATTCAAATCTGATTCAAAATATTACAGATGTCGGACACATGGCCGAAGATCTTGCCGGCGCTGAAATCGGCGAAGATAAGATGCTTGCACAAGCAAAATCCGAAGCGATAGATCCCTTTGAAATTGCGCGAAAGTATGAAGCAAACTTCCATGCAGACCTAGCGAAGCTAAATGTTATTCCGGCTTCGGCTTATCCAAAAGCAAGTGAAACTATAGATTTAATGCTGGAATTAATAGAGCGATTAATCGCAAGTGATCACGCTTATGTCGGAAGTGATGGATGTGTCTATTTTTCTGCAACAAGTTTTCCTTCATATGGCGAAATTTCTGGCAACCGATTGGATTCGCTGAAACCTGGCCACCGATATGAATATGTCGAAGATGGTGCAAAGAAATTTCATGCCGATTGGGCGCTCTGGAAAGCGGCAAATAATCGCACGCAAATGATTTGGGATTCACCTTGGGGGCCGGGCTTTCCTGGCTGGCATATCGAATGTTCGGCGATGTCACTTCACTATTTGCAAGGAAACGTTGATCTACATATTGGTGGAATTGATCTGCGCTTTCCGCACCATGAAAATGAACGAGCCCAATCCAATTCTGGAGCAGGATATGAAGTTGTTGAAAATTGGGTGCATGGTGAACATTTATTGTTTGAAGGAAGAAAGATGTCAAAGAGTTCAGGCAATGTTGTACTTCTAAACGATGTAATTGCTAAGGGCTTTGATCCACTGGCTCTGCGTCTTAGTTTTATGGAGAACCGATACCGAAGTCAGATGGATCTAACTTGGGAAACATTGAAGGCTGCCGATTCAACTCTAGATCGTTGGCGCAAGAAATTTGCGCAGTGGCAGAATGATGGCGACATAGATAAGCAATTTGTTAATGAATTTTGCCAAGGTTCTCTTGCCGATATCCAACACGATTTGGATACACCTCGCGCAATTCAGCAATTACGTAAGTTAGAAAGAGATGAATATTTATCTGGCGCTACCAAAGCATCGTGCTTCGAAATTATGGATCAAATTTATGCTTTAGATATCTCTAGAGCACCTAAAGGCAAAGCAGAGCCGACGTTAGAAATAGTTGAATTACTGGAGAAGCGAGAAATAGCCAGAGCATCAAAAGATTTTGGGCTCAGCGATCAATTGCGGGATCAACTTACAAAACTCGGAATTAGTGTTAAAGATTCTCCGACCGGACAAGATTGGGATTGGCTCTAATTTTTTCTTACTGCCGTAACTGTTGCAATTAGCAATCCGACCAGAAGGAATATGTTTCCATAAACATTTGAAATAATTAGAATTTCATGGCTTAAGCCATATGAACCAGCACGTAGCGCAACTGCAAGCCAGGCAATGGCCGCAATAATTTTAAATTTCCGGGCCCCAAATAATTGACCAGCAAAGCTGATCCCAACCGCAGTTGTTATTAGCGCCAGAAAAATACCAATTGGTTGAAAAGCATTGTGTAGCGCAACTCCGATAAAGCTAATGGCTGCACCAAAAATAAGTGCTCCGATTGCCTTAAGCAAAGAGATCGACCTCTCGTCCCTTTGCATCAACGTTTGAGCTCTTTGTACCTTTAACCAAGGTGTAATACTCATGTCCCCAAACTTGGTTGCCTAAGTTGTTTGATAAGGCAAAGAATGGACCATCTAATTCGATCTGTGTTGGGTGGGCTGCCATCGCCTTCATCTTGGCATCAATAAATTCAGTGCCATCAATTAACGTTGTCACAAGCTCATCTGGTTTTGCGAAGGGCAGATCGTCTGCACTTTCTGCGCCAAAGAATGAGGAACCAAGTTCTTTCATCTTATCTATGCCATCTTGAATTACTGATTTAGGCATCGTGTTCCAATAAATCTTAGAAATTTCCCATGGTTCGCCGATACCAAATTTTGCATCGGCAGCCAATTCAGCGGCTCTCATCGCGACTCGATGCGCCTGAATGTGATCAGGATGGCCATATCCGCCAAATTCATCATAAGTAACTAGTACTTGCGGTTTCACTTCGCGAATAATTTTCACTAAATAACTTGCGGCATCATCTAATCCGGCCTGCCAAAATACATCGCTGCGATTATTTGGTTCTGTGCCCATCATTCCGCTATCGCGCCACATGCGATCAGGTGCACCCAAGAATCGGAAATCTGTTATCCCAAGGGCAGCCATTGCATCAGCAAGTTCGGTTTCGCGATGTTTACCAAGTTCATCGTTTGCAGTGCTTGCTAGGTGGCTAAGGGCAGGAATTAAAACTTCGCCCTCTTCTCCCCTTGTGCAAGTTACAAGTGTTACGCGCGCTCCCTCTGAAACGTACTTCGCCATAGTTGCGCCATTGTTTATGGTCTCATCATCAGGATGAGCATGCACAAGAAGCAGTGAACGATCAGACATTTTTAAACCTATCTTTTAGTAAATCGGAAGGGTGGGATCGATCTGTTTAACCCAAGCAACTACACCACCAGCAACATGTGTTGCATCGGCAAAACCGGCTTGTTTCAGCACAGCAAGACATTCAGCAGATCGAACGCCTGATTTACAGTGCAGAATAATTGGCACATCTTGCGGTAATTTTTCAAGCGCAGAACCATTTAAAAATTCTTGCTTTGGGATTAACACTGAACCAGGGATACGAACGATTTCAAATTCGCCAGGTTCGCGGACATCAATCAACATGAATTTATCGCCCTTATCCATCTTGGCCTTCAGTTCCGTTACAGCGATTGTTGAACCCGATGCAGCTTCTGCTGCGCCATCAGAAAGCACTCCGCAGAATGATTCGTAATCTGCTAGTAATTCCGTCTGACTTGGTTTATCACTGCAAATTGGACAATTAGGATCTTTGCGAATTTTTACTTTGCGATATTCCATTTCGAGTGCATCGTAAACAATCAGTTGACCAATTAGGGATTCGCCGATTCCAGCTATTAATTTAATTGCTTCAGTTGTTTGAATTGAACCAATTGATGCACATAGAACACCTAGCACGCCACCTTCGGCACAACTTGGGACCATTCCCGGTGGTGGTGGCTCTGGATACAAGCAGCGATAGCAAGGACCATGTTCAGCCCAGAACACACTTGCTTGGCCATCGAATCTATAAATCGAACCCCATACATATGGTTTCTTTAGAAGTACTGCCGCGTCGTTTACTAAATATCTTGTTGCAAAATTATCTGTTCCATCAACAATTAAATCGTATTGCGCAAAAATTTCCATGACATTATCAACATCTAGTCTGGTTTCATGCAAGACCACATTTACATATGGATTAATTTCAGAGATCGCTTCTTTAGCACTTTGCGCTTTGCTCTTACCGATATCTGATTGACCATGAATTATTTGACGTTGTAGATTTGATTCATCGACAGTATCGAATTCGACAATTCCTAGAGTTCCAACACCAGCCGCAGCCAAATACATAAGTGCAGGTGAACCCAATCCTCCGGCGCCAACACATAGAACTTTTGCATTCATTAATCTGCGTTGTCCGCTCATGCCAACATCAGGAATAATGAGGTGGCGGCTATATCTACGAACCTCTTCGACAGTAAGTTCCGGGCCTTGTTCAACTAGCGGCTTTAAAGTTGCAGACACAAAGGCTCATCTCTTTTATTATTTTTCAAGTTGCTTGTTACAACACCCTAATTTTCGCGGATATTCCTCGCAATTCAAAATTGAAAGTGATCTGCTTGTTGCAAGTTTCTCGCAAAAAGTCGCGTTATTGGTGGCATTGACCCTACGATTAGCCCAATGAGCACAGAATCCGCAGCAGCTAATAAGGGGCGTTTGCCTCGAGATGAGCGCCGTGCGCAATTACTTGCCGCCGCCCTCGAAGTATTTACCCAAGCTGGATATCACTCCGCAGCCATGGACGAAATTGCCGATCGCGCAAAGGTAAGTAAGCCAGTTCTTTATCAGCATTTTCCATCAAAATTAGATTTATATCTCGCAGTATTGGATTTACATATCGACTCACTCGTCTTTGATATCCAAAAAGCAATTGCTTCTACAAATGACAACGCCGCTCGTGTGCATGCAACAGTTGATGCTTACTTTGGATTTATAAATCGCGAAGGTGAAGCTTTTAGATTGCTATTTGAAAGTGACATGAGCGTTGAACCACAAGTTCGCGAAAGATTAAATCGTATGACTTATGACTCTGCCGCCGCGCTTAGCGCAGTTATCTCGCTAGATACTGGGTTAACTAAGGAGGCGTCAATGATGCTTGCGGTGGGGCTAATTGGAACAGCCCAAACTGCTGCCCGTCACTGGCTGGAACGTGATGGAAAGTTAGATCGTGAAACCGCAGTAGAACTTGTATCAAACCTAATTTGGCGCGGAATTTCTGGATTCCCTAAAGCAAACTAAAGGAATAAACTAAGGCCATGTCAACAAAAAAGAGCACATCAGGTTCGACCACCGAAGTAAGAATTGGTATCGCAGATTCTGCACAAGAACTTCATATTGAATGTGATCTGACCCCAGAGAAAGTAATTGAGGCAGTTACCACAGCCCTTGATTCAGGCAAGGCCCTCTCACTTGCTGATACTCGTGGGCGCCAGACAATAATTGCAAACAATAAAATTTCATTCGTTGAAGTTGGGCAGAGCGAAGAACGTAAAGTTGGTTTTGCAACAGCTTAAAGTTGGAAGAAACCTTTGATCGACTGAACAATCATTTCTACCGCAATTGCAGCCAGAAGTAAGCCGGCAATTCTGGCTATCAAAGTGACTCCAGATTCTTTAATCAATCCGACTACTTTGGTTGAAAACATAAGTGTTAAACCAATTGCTAAGTGAACTGCAACGATTGCGGCAGCTAAGGCGAGTTTCATCTCAACGGTATAGGCGTGCTGAACGAAAACAATTGTTGTGACTATCGCGCCAGGACCAGCCAAGAGTGGTGTGCCAAGTGGCACAAGTGCAACATTTACATCTTTAGTCTTGTCACCGCCACTGTCTTTTCCGGTCAATAATTCAAGCGAGATAAGGAGAAGCAGCAAGCCGCCGGCACCTTGAAGAGCTTCTACGGAAATATGCAGATAGTCCAAGATAAATTTTCCAAAAATGGCAAAAGTTACGATAACTATTAATGAAACACCAGCACCTTGCCATGCCATCCGAACTCGCTTGCGCGTTGATTGATCTTTCACCAGCGCTAAGAAGATTGGTGTCGCACCAGGTGGATCCATAATTACAAAAAGAGTTACGAACGCTTGAATACCAAAAGTTGTGGTGGATATTAAAAGTATGTCCTTCATTTCCGAACCACCCTTCGCGCATTAGCCCTAGCTTCTAAAGCTTCAAAATCATCTGGCTTGGTTGTGAACTCGGCCAGTTCATTTAACTTGCCAGTTCCGTGATAATCACTGGAACCAGTAGCAATGATGCCATATTGGGCCACAACTTCGCGGAGTAATTGACTCTCTTCTTGCGATTGATCTCGATGTGAAACTTCAATTCCATCTAAACCAGCCTCGACCATTGAAGCAAAACTTTCTATTTCAACTATTTTCCCACGCAGCGATGCAAATGGATGAGCAATTACCGCAACGCCACCAGCTCCCTTAATTAATTTAATTGCATCTTCCGGGGTGGGTGAATAGTGTGAAATATAATACTTAGAATTATTATGAAGTAATTCTGCAAAGGCTTCATCGCGTGAAGCGACGATTTTCTTCGCAACAAGGGCATCAGCAAGATGCGGTCTTCCCAAGGTCGCTCCCGGAGCTAATTGCGCAAGAACGTCTTCGATAGTTATTTGAAAGCCTGCTTCATTCATGCGTGAAATAATTCGATTCATTCGCGTCAAACGATTATCGCGAGTTGTTGCAAGAACATCTGCAAGTTCCGTATTTGCTTTATCAAATAACATCCCCAGCATATGAACGCTGGTGCCATCTAAAGTTTGGCAAGATATTTCAGAACCCAAAACAAGTGACATGCCAGGGCGAAGATAATTTGAAGCTTCTTCCCAACCCGCAACCGTGTCATGATCCATTATTCCTAAAACGGTAATTCCACGGGCATGCGCTTTATTTACTAATTCGCCTGGGGTATCCGTTCCATCGCTCGCGAGTGAGTGGGTATGTAGATCAATCATTTACTTCGGCCGCTTTCGCTCTTGATACGAAGATTCCACAACCAATTAAAAGACCAATAATCCCAGGAATAATTCCGGCTGGTGGAACTTGATCAAGCCAGAAGTACGCGATTACGGCTCCTACGGGAGCTTCGAAGAAAACAATCAGTGCAACAAATACTGGCGAAACTCTGCGCAGAGCCATATTGAACATCGTATGTCCAAGAAATTGCGCACCTAAAATCAGCGCGATAACGAGCCACCATTGGCGTGCTTCAAAATGTAGGAACTGACTTCCGGTCGCGATCGCAATAATCAAAGATGTAATTGCACAAGTTAAATAACAGGCACTTGTATATGTCGAGGTCGAGAGCTTCTGTTGGGCCTTAGAACCAATCAACATATATACAGCGGCAAGTGCCGCACCTAGAAGTGCGAACATATCGCCAGCAAAATTTCTAAGACTGATTTGGAAATCTACGCCAGTAATCAAAAGCACTGAAAGGAATGCAACAAACATTCCACCCCATGCTCTTCTCGGAATAGTTCCACCTCGAAATTTAAAGTAAAACGCGGTGAATATTGGCTGAAGTGCGCCAAGCGCTGTTCCGGCTGCGACCGTTGTAAATCGCATTGAAAGAAAGAAGCAGATGAAGTGAACTGCCAGAACAAGACCCGCAGCACTTGAAAGCAGAATTGCTCTTCTCTCTTCTTTGCCTTTCCATTCGCCATTCTTGAATGCAAAAGGCAGCATCATTAAGGCGCCCCCAAGATTGCGCCAAAAGATTAAAGAGGCAACTGGCATAACACTTGCAGCAATTACTGGGCCTGAAGTTCCGACACCGATTACGCCAAGAGAGAGCAAACCTAAATCTTTGGCTGCCGGAATTGCAGTGTGGTCGTGTTTACTCATCCGATCAAAATAAACCAGAGCATGCAAGCAATAGCCACTCCGACAACAGCAATAATTATTGCGTAGATAGTTTTCATAGTCCGGGTAGCAACGAATTCACCCATCAACTTCTTGTCGCGAGATATGCCGAACATATAAATAAGTAATGGCAGTAAGAGAACAGCATTTATAACTTGAGTAACAACCAAAATTGTTATCAAAGGTGCACCGGGAAGCAGAATAAGCAGCGCACTCAACCCAGTGATAATGCCAAAAGTGGCATAGAACAAGGGCGCCTCTTTCGGTGAATCATCCAACGCTGAAGGGCGGCCAGTTAAATCACTAACAGAATATGCAGTCGATAGTGGAAGAATTGATGCTGCTAAAAGCGCGGCACCGATTAAGCCAATTGCAAAAAGCTCCTTGGCCATGGTTCCAGCTAGTGGTTCCAGCGCTTTCGCGGCATCGGCGGCATCGTTAATGTGGATTCCCTCTTTATGTAATGTTGCTGCGCAAGTTACAACTACGAAGAAACCAATAATTCCGGTCAATAGCGAACCAGTCCAAACATCCACACGCAGGAGCTTTAAATCATCTTTTGTTAAACGCTTATCAACTGCGTATGACTGAATAAAAGCTAAACCCCATGGTGCAAGAGTTGTTCCGATTGTTGCAGTTGCAATAAAGATCGCTTCTTGCGTAAATGGAATTGTTGGAATTAACACACCTTTGGCAGCAGCACCCCAGTCCGGGCCCGCCATGAAACCGGCTATTACGTAGGCGACAAAACCTGCCGAGATTAAAAAGAAAACTTTTTCAACTTTTGCGAATGAATTTCTAAGTACTAAGAAAGAAACAGCAAAAGCCGCAATTGGAACTGATAGGAATTTACTCAATCCGAAGAGTTGTCCTGCAGCTGCGATTCCCGCAAACTCAGCAGTCATTGTTCCGATATTTGCAATTATCAAAGCACCAGCACTAAGTACTCCTGCCCTTGCGCCATATTTTTGGCGGATCAACCCAATCATTCCTTGACGTGTAACAACGCCGATTCGGGCTCCTAAATCATGTAAAACAATTAATGCAATTGTTGAAGCAGCTAAGACCCATAACAATTGGTAACCGTAATCAGCTCCGAGAACTGAATAAGTTGTAATACCTGCTGGATCATCATCGGAAAGTCCAGCAATCATTCCCGGACCCATAACTGCTAAAAGCGCAGCAATCCGGATTTTCTTTGGAGAAATAACTTTTTTAGTAGCCATTAGAGCGCACCACTTCCTTGGGCAAAGCCTGAAGTTTCTGAAATTGATGCAAGTGCGTCTACAAGGTCATCGGCAAGAATTCGGCCAACTGGCTTATTTTTTTCATCCACAACGATGATTGAAGAGCCGCGGTTATTTGCGAATTCGTCAATAACTTCATCAAGTCTGGTGTTGATATGAACCGCTGTTGGATAAGGCGGCCCCATTAAAGTTGAGAGAGTTACATTAGGTTTTGCGGCGATTAATTCGATAATTTGAATATGGTCCATTAATTTACCCTTGGAATCCACCACGACAACGCCATCTGAAATATCGCGTTCTCTATTTTCAACTAGCAATTTCAGCGCAGACGCAACGGTATCGGATTCACGCGTAATCAACATATGCGATGTCATGATTCCGCCTGCAAGAGTTTCATCAAATTCAACAAGCTTGCGAAGCTGTTTTGCTACTGAAGTATCCATCTCCAAAAGAATACTTTCGCGGTGGTCATCATCTAAGTCACGAAGAACTTCGGCACCTTCATCGGGTTCCATTCGTGAAATCAGTTCTGCAGAACGTTCGGCAGATAAACCACGAAGCAAGCCTTGTAGTTCGTCATCTTCCATCTCTTCAAGGGCGTCAGCTGCAAGATCTGGATCAAGCATTTCGATAAGTGCGCTTCGTTCGCGTCCTGCAAGGTCTTCAATTAAATCTGCAAGGTCGGCCGGACGAAGTTGACCAAGTGCGGCTCGAGATTCAGTTGAACGGACTACGCCGGTTCCATGTGCAAGTGAAGCAACGTTTGCCCAATCAATTACATGTTCTGGAATTGGCCCACGACCAAGAGCGCCAGGAAAAATTCTGCGGATGAAAGCCTTAAAAGAAATATCAACGCCGACAACTCGAATCTCGCGATCCAGTGGTGCTAAATATAAATCAGAGGAACGAACTACTCGTAAGCCATTTACATCAACTATTTGGTGATCCAAAACATCCGCATCCAGAAGAGATTCACCTTCACGGCGAATAAATTCGGTTAGATCTACCTTTGCGCTAGAAAGTTGGATCTCGCTCTGAGTTAGTTTTGCGATTCTCGCACCATCAATAAAAGATTTACTCTGGCCAACTTTTACAATTAAACCTGAAACTGGTGGATACGAATCTTCGCCGTGTCGAACAACAACATCAACAAGACGTCCAATCTCTTTTCCGCCTTGGTATTTAACTGGGCGACCGATAAGCCCAGCAACTGAAACTAAGGATTCACGAATATTCTTACGTTGTAACACTAATTCGCTGCGCCCGACAAGTCGTTTCGCCACCGTATTGATGCTAGTTACTGGTGGCTTTTTCATAGCCCAATCTTAGGTGATGCGGCTATGAAGTTAGGAGACCGAGAGCCTTACCCCGACTAGAGACTTCGGGCGTAACGTTATTTTTTCGACAATGGCAGCGAAGGATTCGCTTGCTGGACATGTTGGATCGCTGATAACTATTGGCTGGCCAATATCGCCGCCCTCGCGAAGGGCTGGGGTAAATGGAATCACTCCTATTAATGCAACATCAGTACCGACAAGTGTTGATAAATGTTTTGCGGTTTCTAATCCCCCACCAGTTCCAAAAATTGCAATTGGCTCGCCACATTTTGGACATGAAGTATCTGACATATTTTCGATGACACCAATTATGTGTTGTTTCAATTGATGTGCAATTCGACCGGCTCGTTCTGAAACTTCAGCGGCAGCAACTTGTGGTGTTGTGACAACTATGATTTCTGAAGCCGGTAAAAGTTGGCCAAGAGAAATAGCTATATCGCCAGTTCCTGGTGGTAAATCCAAGAAAAGTAAATCAAGATCGCCCCAATATGCATCACTTAATAATTGTTCTAAAACCTTATGCAGCATCGGGCCACGAAAAGCAACAGCATCTGATCGTTCTGGCTTAAACATCTCCATCGAAACTACTTTGACACCAAAGGCCTCAACTGGAATAAATGTCTGATCAATTGCGGTAGGTCGTTTTCCAACAATTCCCATTAGTCGTGGAACTGAGTGTCCGTAAACATCTGCATCTAAAATGCCAACTTTCAAACCCTTCATTGCTGCAGCAACAGCGAGGTTTACCGTAACTGAGGATTTTCCGACTCCGCCTTTGCCTGATGCAATGCCGATAACTCTTGTTAAAGAATCAGGTTGGGCAAAGGGAATAAATTTTTCTTTACCGCCATTTAGTAACTTCTTAACGTTATTTCGCTGCTCTTCATTCATTACGCCAAAGGTAAGGTCTAAAGATTTAACTTCAACAATCGGTTCTAGCGAATCCGAAATATCTTTCTGTAACCGATCGCGCATTGGGCAACCAGAAATTGTTAGCAAAATTGTTATGGCTGCGATGCCTCCGTTAAATTCAACCGATTGCACCATGCCAAGCTCGGGTAATGGGCGATGTAGCTCTGGGTCTGAAACCCCTTGTAAAGCCTGATGAATTCTTTCGACTATTTCTTTACTCATAAGAGATCCGGATCTATTCTTGCCGACTTTTTTAACTCTTGAATCTCGGCGCTGGGTTCGGCTAAAACTTCATTTATATGTTTAGTTATGAACTTCTTAGGGTGAAGGTCTGTAACTTTTAAATCTTCATATCCCGGCCCAAGATTTTCGCGTAAGTCCTTCGTTGCCCCTTGGGCAATATCCCGAATTTTACGGATAAATTTTGCAGAGTCTGCCGAAAATTGTGGCAATTTATCCGGTCCGATAAGAAAAAGTGCCAAAAGCAAGAGTCCTACGAACTCGCCGCCACCAATTCCAAACATTCTCGAATCCTATATCTAATGCACTTACTTAGCAGCAATAAGTTTTAATGAAACTTCCTTTGTAACGCCATCTCGTTGGAATTTCACTTTTATCTTCTCGCCAACGCTATGTGAACGTACGCTAACGATTGCCTCATCAGCCGTCGCAATTGCTTTGCCATCAATTTCAATAATTACATCCCCTGGTTTAATTCCAGCGCCCTCTGCTGGGCCCCCTGCAGAAACGGCTCCAACTTCATTCGGAATCTTTGCACCAGTTCCTGTAAATCTAGTATCGAGTGAGACTCCCATAATTGGATAGGTTGAACTGCCATTCTTAATCAATTGATCAGCCGTCTTTCGTGCTTGATTAATTGGAATTGCAAAACCTAAGCCAATTGATCCGCTCTGCCCACCAAATCCTGAACTAGTTGTGGCAATCGCAGAATTTATGCCGATAACAGCACCAGATAGATCTACAAGTGGACCGCCAGAATTACCTGGGTTGATTGCTGCATCTGTTTGAATTGCATTAATAAATGAACTCTCACTAGTCCCACCGCCCGATGTAACTGGTCGATTCTTTGCGCTGATAATTCCAGATGTAACAGTCCCGGTTAAACCAAGTGGGGATCCAATTGCGATTACACCGTCGCCAACTTGAACTTCATCGCTATTTCCGAGTTGAAGGGCAGGTGCATCCGTTACTGCAATTTTAATAACTGCAAGATCATATGAGACATCGCGCCCAATTAATTTTGCATCATAAGTTTTTCCATTAGCTAATTTAACGGTAATACTTGCGCCATTTATGGCGGCAATTGAAATTACGTGGTTGTTGGTAAGAATATGACCGACGCTATCTAAGAAGAAGCCAGAACCTGTGCCGCCATTGTTCCCATTTCTAACTTCGATTGAGACAACAGAAGGCGAAACCCGAGCAGCAATACCTGCAATTGAATCGGGCTTGCGTTCGATTACGCTCTTGGTCGTAACTAAATTTGTCTTTGATTCAAGAGTTGCTGAAGTTCTGCCAGCAACGCTTCCTACAATTCCCGCAATAAGCGCCATCGCGATTGCGACGCCGAAACTTACCGTTCTGGTATTTCGTTTCTTAACATCCTGCTCAGTGACAACGGGATGTTCTGAAATCCACCACGGGGTATTTGGATTATCGGCCATAGTTAAATCTTACGAGCGACGAGTGCACCGCCGCCAATTGGAAGAATAGTCGAACTCCATCTGGAATCTTCTTTGATTGCCTTTATAGAATCGCGGCGAGCAATTGTTTCAAAGTCGCGCTGAGTTGGATCGACAACTCTTCCGCCATCTAATGCATTATCAATTATTAATACGCCGCTCTCTTTGAGCAGTCGATAGCTCTCTTGGACAACATCAACCATATCCTTTGGTGATCTCACAATCATTAGGTCGTAATTTGAATCCGCTAACTTTCCAACGACTTCAATAATATTTCCTGTGATTAACCTGAATCTTTGGGCAGAAATTCCAGCCTCTTCTAAGATCTCCTTCGCACTAGCCGAATGTTCGCGCTCGGAATCTATGGAGGTAAAGGTTGCATCTTTCGGTGCGCCATTGAAAATCCACAAGCCACTTACTCCAGAGCCGGTACCGATTTCAACAATTGATTTTGCAGATATTAAACCGACTACAAAATTTATAAGACCGCCAACGCCAACAGTTGGATCTGGTGCGCTTATCTCTGCGCCATTTTTTCTTGCCTGTTGCATAAAGAAATCTTCATGAGGAAAATTTTCAGCAAAGGCTGACATATCGCCGCGGTTATTTTTTATTTCGTCCATGGTCATAGCGAAGTCAACCACTCAGTAAGCAATCTGACACCGAAGCCAGTGCCGCCTTTCGGATTTTCACCAGAATCACTCTCGGATCGCGCTGGACCGGCAATATCCAGGTGCACCCATTTACGATTGCCTGCGAAATGTTCGAGGAAGAGCGCCGCCGTAATCGAACCACCATTGAAATCAGGTTTTTCTGCTGTGTGATTTAAATCTGCAATTTCACTTGCAAGTGCAACTTTGTAATCATCGATAAGTGGCATATGCCAAACTCGTTCTCCAACGCTTTGGCCGGCGTCATAAAGATCTTGAGCTAAAGATATGTCTCGGGTATACATCGCGGCATATTGTCGGCCCAAGCCAAGGGTTGCTGCGCCAGTAAGGGTTGCTACATCGATTAAATAGTCTGGATCTAATTTGGCATCTGCATAAGCCAAGCCATCAGCAAGAACTAACCGCCCTTCGGCGTCAGTGTTAATTACTTCAACCGTGGTGCCACCAAAGTGTGTGATTACATCAGATGGTCGTTGCGAAGTTGAAGATAATACATTTTCGGCGCACATTAAAAGCGCGGTAACACGAATTTTTGGAGCTAGCGATCCCATTTCAGCAATTGCAATTACAGTTGCAAGAACTGCTGCAGCGCCTGACATATCGCTTTTCATCCCAACCATCGTGTCATATGGTCGCTTTAATGAAACCCCACCGGTATCAAAGGTGATTCCTTTGCCAACTAGTACAACGTGTGGCCAGTTTTTCGAACCTTTTGGTGCATATGAAACTTGAACAAGTCTTGGCCCAGGTTTTGGTGCTGAATTTCCAACTGCAAGTAAGCCACCGAATTTTGCAAGGGCGGCACCGCTCTTTATTTCAACTCTTAAAGCGGGCGATTTGGCTCTGGTTACGAGAGATTTTGCCTGTTCTGCAATCCACAAAGGATTCTTAATATTTGCCGGTGTATGAATTAAATCGCGGGCACGCCATACGCCAATCGCAAGTGTTTTTGCTGTTGTTAACTCTTTAGCAAAATTTCCAACGATTGTGAATTTTGCAGCGCTCAACTCTTTTGCTGCCGGGCTTTTCTGGCTCCAGGAATAACTAGCCAAGATTAACGAGACCCCATGTGCGGTTGCGCAATGTTTAGAAGTGACTAGCGCATCTAGAACGTGTACTCCGGTGTTCTTAACTTTTCGTGAAAGTACGGCGCCAGCCTTACGTAAATCATCCGCAGAATCTGCCCCTACACCTATGAAATAGATTCGGGATAACTTCTTGTGATCCTCAGCAACAGGAACTTCTATGAGTTCGCCTGCCTTACCAGTTGCATCTGGCCAATTAGCAAGAAGAGTAGATAAATCAATAGCAAAGTGTTTTTCGACTAATCTTGCAATTTTATTATTGCTAATTTCAACTGCAGATTCACCTTTAAAAATCGGAAGCGCAATTGCGTTAAATTTAGAGAAATCTAGATCAGATTGGATCGCAGAACTAATTATCGGTACGAGTTTCACAGTCTTGGTTATCCCGATAAGCGCAGAACTAATTACTTCTTAACGAGGGAAACCGCTGCCTGTAGTGCGTTACCAAGATTTGTGGCCTCTTCAACATTTAATTCGACGACTAAACGGCCGCCACCTTCAAGAGGGATTCG
This sequence comes from uncultured Actinomycetes bacterium, assembly GCA_903871555.1. GTDB lineage: Bacteria > Actinomycetota > Actinomycetes > Nanopelagicales > Nanopelagicaceae > AAA044-D11. Next base: position 18,682 of record CAIQHM010000049.1, read on the forward strand.
CATAACAAAACTGCGGGCTTCCTTGGTTACTTCCATGGGTCCATCACCAGTACGAGGTTTCATGGCTGCCATGTTGTTACTCCTTATAAATTTAAATCAATCAGGGAAATACAGTGGCTAAGTATCTCGCAAAAGCGGGTGCGAAAGGAAATTGAGAATAGCTCGGTATTAACCCTGATTTAACGCGGAAAGTAGACGAGATTTCCCACTCGTGATAACGCCTTGAACTGCGCGTTCTGGCACCCCAAGGGTCTCTGCAATCTCTTTTGGTGTCATCGAGCGGATGTAATGCATTGTAAGAATGAAGCGCTCTTCCTCTGGCAAGCTTGCGAGAAGTTCAGAGAGTGCGCCCATGAACACAGGTTACTCTGCTAATTAGAGCAGGCGCGGATTGCGCTTGGAATATCGCGGCACCATGCAATAAGTTCGTTTGATGGCGCACCAATAAATTCTTCCGCGCTTATGTAATCGAGAGCGCTTTGCAATAGCGTGAATGTTCCATAGGGATCGCAGACCACCACTGGTTTTGCGTGATATCCCAATTTACGGCCAACCCAAATTTCGAAGAATTCTTCTAAGGTGCCGATGCCGCCAGGTAACATAATAAATGCATCAGAAATCTCTTCGATTTTTGCTTTGCGAGTTCGCATATTTGAAACTATAAACATCTCTGTAGTTTCTGGATCTTCAAATTCAACTGTTACAAGCTTCTCTGGAATTACTCCGAAAGTTTTTGCACCGCGCTTTCGAGCGCCCTTTGCTACTGCGCCCATCATAGAAATTTGGCCACCGCCCCAAACTAGGTCAGCACCACTGTTCGCAATTTCTACACCAACATCAAAGGCCAGATCTAGATACTTCTGGTCAATACTTGGTGAGGCTGAGCAATAAACGGCTATTCGCATAATAAATGAAGTCTAGTAGTTAACTGGTTTTGGTAGCGTTATCTCATGAGAAGCGCCTTCGGATTTGGAATTGCCAGCACCACAAACAGTGGTGAAGTTTTGGATGTTTGGTTTGATTCCCTTGGGTTAGGCAAGCTCGCAGAAAATAATGGGCCCGACCTCACTGAATTCATCGGGGTCGATGCAATTCGTGATGTGACGAAATCAAAGGTCGCAATCGAAATCGATTTAGATGCCGCGCCAAAAGATGTGGCAGATGCCTACCTTCGCCTGCATTTACTTTCGCACCGAATCGTTAATCCACATGGCCAATCATTAGATGGCATATTCGGGATTTTAAATAACGTTGTTTGGACTTCTGCAGGTCCATGTGCGGTTTCTACATTTAGTTCGGTCGGCCCAAAGCTTCGCGCAAAGTACGGAACGCTTACAGTATTTTCGGTTGATAAATTCCCAAGAATGGTTGATTACGTTGTGCCTGAAGGAGTTCGTATCGCAGATGCAGATCGCGTTCGACTTGGTGCACATCTTGCAAGTGGAACAACTGTTATGCACGAAGGTTTTGTAAATTTCAATGCCGGAACTCTTGGTAAGTCCATGGTGGAAGGTCGAATAAGCGCAGGAGTTGTTGTTGGTGACGGAAGTGATATTGGTGGCGGCGCTTCAATCATGGGAACCTTAAGTGGCGGCGGTAAACAAGTTATTTCAATTGGTGAACGTTGTTTACTTGGTGCAAATGCCGGACTCGGGATTTCGCTCGGCGATGATTGCGTTATTGAATCAGGTACATATATAACTGCTGGCTCAAAAATAACTTTGCCTGACGGTGAAGTAGTAAAAGCAAGTGAGCTTTCAGGCGCTAGTAATTTACTTTTCCGTAGAAATTCTAAGACTGGCGCACTTGAAGCCCTTCCAAAAACTGGAAGTTGGGGCGGCCTGAATTCAGTTCTACACGCTAATTAATTATTAATTAAATCAAACCAAGATGAAGGTAATTTCACCGCAGTTTTAAAAGTGCCCACTGGCAAAACCTTTGATTTACCATTTGTCGCAAACCCTTTTATAAATAACACACTATTTGTGGCTGTCCTGGAAACTATTTCATAGCGTTCGATATCTGGTAATCCAAAGGCTTTTGCCATTACTTTTTGAGAGACTTTTTTACTCCAACTTGCGTAATTCTTATTAATCGCCGGATCAATACTCCAAGGATCAGGAACGCTAACTAGGTGCGGGATATCGGTCCCCCAAACATCTACAGCTCGCTGTGTCATTCCACCAGTAGAAGAAGAGAAGAAAACACTAATTGGAGATCCATCGATTGTTATCGCAAGTCCATGCTCGGCATCCACTGCAGTTGCATCCACTGCGGCCTTCCAGAGCTGGCCATATTTTGCTTCGCCCTCTTTTGAAAATCCGGCAAAGGCTTGATCATATTTAGAGTTATAAACATGACAATCGCAAGCCTTCTTAATGGAATTCATTCGCATCAGTGCATATGTGCGTGAAGCAATTGCTTGGCTTTGTAGTGTTGCGGCCGGCCAAGAAGATGGAACTTCGGCGATTCCATATAGATATTCATCATGAAGGCGCAACAAATTCGTTGCTTCAATTCGATAGCCAATTGCGGCAGCCTTAACTGCGCGGAGCTGGATGTACCCATGGCTAATTAGAAAATTAGTTGTGCCATAGTTCAAAGTCACTACTGAATTGGGATTACTCCATTTAATTAGCCAAATCTTTGCACTGCCATTAGCGCTTGTAATTAAATCGCCCGCGATCGAAAAATTGAGTGGCGTATTTGGCGCTAATGCAGTTTCGCTAAGCCCCTCACTTTGAATCGTGAAGAAATCTCCTGAAGTATTGGATATCGAAAGTGCTGAAACTTGGTGGGCGACATTTACGCTGATAGTTGCAGTATCTTCGACTGGAGTTACTTGAGCATCTGGAAAGTAATAGTTGAGAATTTCAGTTGCTGACTTACCTTCTAAAGCCTGCCCCTTTGCGCCATATTGACTTAGCCCAACCCCGTGACCGTAGCCCGATCCTACAAAGGTAAAAGATTTTGGTACTGCAGCGTTCGCTTGTGAAATGGTTGCGAAGCTAATTAAAACGATTAAAGCAGCAAATTTTTTCATTCCGCTTCGGCCAGCAAATTTCTCGGTGAAAATAAATAGCCCGCGCCCCAAACCATATGCATAGTTAAAAGGACTACTGGCAGAATCAATTTATCTGACATTGTCTTACCTATAACAAGTGATCCAAAAATTATAGAAGCTAAATACGTAGCAATAGGTATGAGGAATATCGGTGAGTAAATTAGGCCGAAAATAATTGATAGGGCATTTATTACAAGTGCAGTAGGTGGCGCCAAATAACGCAAGTTTACGCTGCCGCTATGGCTGCGAGAAACTGCGCGCCGCCAAGTTCCATATTGAAAATATTGTTTAGCGAGCGCTTTAAGCGTTGATCTTGGGCGATATGTAACAACGAGAGATGGATCAAACCAGATAGTTCCACCATTTTTTCGCAATCTGAAATTTAGTTCCCAATCTTGGGCGCGGGTAAATCTTTCGTCATAGCCACCAGCGGCAAGTAGCGCAGATTTTTGAAAGGTACCGAGATAAACAGTGTCTGCTGGGCCTGCGATTCCACCAGTGTGAAATCGAGAGGAGCCGACGCCAAGTGGCGAGCGCATTGCCGTTGCAACAGCTTTTTCAAATTTACTTTTTCCAACTGCTGCCATGATTCCACCAACATTTACCGCACCACTCTTATTAAGAATTGCTACGGCATCTCGTAGATAGGTAGGTGAAATTTCAGAATGACCATCAATCCGCGAAATAATTGAATATTTCGCTCTTGCAATAGCCGCATTTAATCCACTTGCAGTTCTGCCAGTCGGGTTTTCAACTAACACCACTCTGGAATCTTTAGCAGCCAACTCCGAAGCAATCTCTGATGTTCGATCGCGAGATGGGCCAAGGGCCAAAATTACTTCGAAATCACCGCTGAAATCTTGCGCCAAGATTGCAGAAATGCTCTCGTATAAGTGGCGCTCCTCATTGAGGATGGGCAGAACAACCGAAACCCCAGTTATTCCACTAGAAACCTGATTCATATCTCTAACGGTAGCGTTTCCTCGCACTAGTATCGGGCAAATGAAGCTTAAAGTTTCCGTAATTGGTACTGGGTATCTAGGCGCTACCCATGCGGCCTGTATGTCATCACTTGGTTTTGAAGTTATTGGTGTTGATGTTGATGCCAGCAAAATTGCGCTCTTGGCATCAGGAAAAGTTCCTTTTTATGAGCCCGGGCTTGAAGAGTTGCTACAAAAAGAGATTGCTACTGGTCGCCTTACATTCTCTACTGATTTCAACGCGATTTCCGATGCAGATGTTCACTTCATATGTGTTGGCACACCACAGAGTCAAAACTCATTAGCTGCCGATCTTAAATATGTTGATGCCGCTTTAGATGCAATTGCCCCAATTTGTAAGCCAGGCTCTTTGGTAGTTGGTAAATCAACAGTTCCGGTTGGAACAGCGGCAAGACTGCGGGAGAGATTATTAAAGGCAAATCCTAAGGTTGATCTTGCTTGGAATCCCGAATTCTTACGTGAAGGTTTTGCAGTTGAAGATACCCTGCGACCAAACCGACTTGTAGTCGGAGTGGTTAATGATGCAGCCGAAGCCAAATTGAAAGAGATTTACAAAACTAACTTGGAAGCCAACACACCTTGGGTTAGAGCAGATCTACCAACATCAGAGTTAGTAAAGGTTGCAGCAAATTCATTTCTTGCGACAAAAATTTCATTTATTAATGCAATGGCAGAAGTTTGTGAAGCTGCTGGTGGAGATGTAACAGTATTAGCCAAGGCAATCGGCTACGACCCAAGAATTGGAAGTCGATTCTTACAGGCAGGAATTGGTTTTGGTGGCGGTTGTTTACCGAAAGATATCCGCGCATTTATGGCTCGCGCTGGTGAACTTGGCGCCGATCAAGCACTCGAGTTCTTACGCGAAATTGATTCAATTAATCTAAGAGCAAGAGCACGCGTTATTGAATTAGTTCGCAAAGATCTTTCAGATAATTTAACTGGCAAGAAGATTGCAGTACTTGGCGCCGCATTTAAACCAGATAGCGATGATGTTCGCGACTCCCCTGCATTAGATATTGCAGTTCAAATTGCAGCCGCTGGTGCGACTGTAACTATTCATGATCCCAAAGCTATTGAGCCAGCAAAGAAACGTTTCCCAGCACTTGGCTTTGCCGAAAAGATTGAAGATGCATTGGCAGGCGCTGATTTAGTTCTGCATTTAACTGAGTGGAAGGTTTACCGCGAACTTGATCCAGTAAAGATGAAATCTTTAGTAGCTAACCCAATAATTATTGATGGCCGCAACGCACTCGACCGCGAGGCCTGGATTGCTGCCGGTTGGAAATTTAGGGCACTGGGGCGAGCAAATTAACCAAGATGAAATCATCGACATAGTTCTAGGTTTAAAAACTTGGGCAGTTGTTGGTCTTGGAAATAATCCAGAACGAGCCGCATTCGGTGTCGCCAAACTGTTGCAAGACAAAGGTCACAAAATTATTCCGGTTTATCCTAGAGCTGAAATAGTGCACGGTGAAATCGGATATAAATCACTTGCGCAAATTCCAGAACAAGTTGATGTTGTTGATTGTTTTGTTAATTCAAGCTTAGTTGGCAGAGTTGTTGATGAAGCGATTGCAATTGGCGCTAAAGCAGTCTGGTTGCAACTAGATGTAATTGATCAAGCGGCAATTGAAAGAGCGAAGAAAGCTGGGCTATATACCGTTATGGATCGCTGCCCTGCTATTGAATATCGAAAGCGCGCTTAAATAACTTTAGATCTCTGAAGTTTTATTGACCAGATACCAAGTGCAATAACAACAATTGCAGTCGCATAGCAAAGAGCTGCATATGAAAATATTCCGATGATAACTCCGCCAACTGCGGCGCCTCCTGCGCCCATTAAATTCATAACTAAATCACTCGCACCTTGTGTTGAGGGACGCATATCAATGCTGACTGTTTCCGAAAGAAGGGTTGACCCAGCTATTAATGTAAATGACCAACCAAGCCCAAGTAAAAAGAGTCCGATTCCAAGAATGAAAGAATTGTGATGTGGAGCTAATCCCGAAATAATTGCCGAAGCAGTAAGAATTACGATTCCAATTTGAATAGTCTTTATTCGACCTATCTTGTCGCTGATTGTTCCAACAATTGGCGAAAATGCATACATACCTAAAACGTGAACACTTATAACAAATCCAATAATTCTCAGAGTTACATCAAAATGTGCCATATGGACGGGCGTCATAACCATGATAGAGACCATTGCTAGATGGCCAATCGCAACTGCAGCGATCGCAAAAAGTGCGACTGGGTATTTACGAATGTGTGCCAATGCCGCCCGAGTTGTTTCATGTTTCTTCTGTGTTAATCCGTCAGAAGAACGATTCGCCAATAGGTACGGATCAGGCTTCAGGAATAATTGAATAACGATTACAGCAAATGCAAGAGTTGTTGCCGCAATAAAATATGGACCTACTAATTTCGGCAATCCTAAAAACACCGCAAATTTTCCAGAAGGTTCCATTAAATTTGGACCAGTTACCGCTCCAATTGTTGAGCCCCAAACTACAAAGGATAAATTTTTAGATCTATTTTCAGCGGTAGCTAAATCAATCGCAGCAAATCTCGCTTGATAACCGGAAGCCGAAGCGGCTCCTACTAGGAATGCGCCAAGCAACATAAAGAATAAAATCTTTTGGGTTCCACCAAAGATTGCGAGTGCGGCGCCAATTACGCCAGCCGAATATCCGACCGTGAGAGCTAAGCGACGTCCACCGCGTTGCGTAAGACGGGCAAGAGGTAGCGCCATAACTGCGGCACCAAGAACTGATGTTGTTTGTGCAAGACCAGATAATCCCTCGGACTTTGTAATCGATGAAACTAATAAAGAACCCGCGGCTACAGTTCCGGCAACACCTACGCCATTTAATACTTGAGCAGCTCCTAGAACACGGACAACTTTACGTTGATGTGATTCTAAATCTAGATCTGGCATCTCCTAGAAGCCAGTTTTTTGATTGCGCTTGGTTGTTAAATTTGCGCCTTTTTCTTTCGCCTCAGTATTTATCTTTTCAAGTTCTGTGCTTACTTTCTTTGAAACTTCTTGATCACTAATACCAAGGATTCTTGCAGCGAGAAGTGCCGCATTCTTTGCATTCCCAACTCCAACAGTTGCAACTGGAACTCCGGCAGGCATTTGAACGATAGAAAGAAGTGAATCCATTCCATCCAAATTCTTCAATGGAACTGGGACTCCGATTACTGGAAGCGTTGTTAGTGATGCCACCATTCCAGGTAAGTGTGCAGCCCCACCTGCGCCAGCAATAATTACTTTGTAACCCTTTGATTTCGCGCTTTGTGCAAACTCAACCATTTCAATTGGCATGCGATGGGCTGAGACAACATCAGCAGAGTAAGTAATGCCAAGTGCTTCTAAAGTCTTTGCCGCATCTTCCATTACCGGCCAATCAGAATCTGATCCCATAATTATTGCTACATCACTCATCAATAACTCCATTCATGTAGTCAACGGCATGGGCAACTTCTTGCTGCAATTGTAGAAGATTCTCGCCGCACATAGTTACATGGCCAATCTTGCGACCAGGCTTAACTTCTTTGCCATATTGATGGAATTTAAGTCCGGGAGTTCGCGCCATCAAGTGCAGGTAAGGACGATACATATCGCTCTTCTCGCCGCCTAAGACATTTCCCATGACGGCATATTTGCTTCGCATTGCGGTGCTTCCGAGTGGCAGATCTAAAATTGCACGAAGGTGTTGTTCGAACTGACTTGTTTCTGATCCTTCAATACTCCAATGACCAGAATTATGGGGCCGAAGTGCGAGTTCATTTATATAAAAGTTTTCACCGATTATGAACATCTCAACTGCCATAACACCAACTAGTGAGATACCCAATGCAATTTCTAGAGCAGCTGCCTGCACCTTTGCAGAAAGTGAATCTGTAATATCTGGAATTGGCGTAACTGTAGAAGTACAAATTCCATCACTCTGAATAGTTAAAGTTGCTGGCCAAGTTGCCGCTTGATTATGTGGAGATCTCGCGACCATAACTGCAATTTCGTAATCAAAAGCTAATTTCTCTTCTAAGAGAAGAGTTCCGGTCTTCTTGTGAAGTTCTGCGAGTTCACTTGGTGTTTGAATGACAAATACTCCTCGGCCGTCGTAGCCGCCTGCAGGAAGTTTGGCGATTAACGGAAATTCGAGTTGTGGCTTGCCGCCATCATATTTCTGCCACTTTGGGTTCGGTAAATTTAACTCGGCAATTTTCTTTCGCATCTCTAACTTATCTTGCGAATATGTAAAAGATTCTGATCTTGGATATACCTTCACGCCGGCTGCTTCTAAGGCTTTGATGACACTTTGTGGAACTAATTCGTGTTCAAAAGTTAGGACATCACACTCTTTGGCGAAGGCAAGTACTGATTCAACGTTTGAGTAATCCCCCAAAACAAAATGTGCAACTTGGGCTGCTGAATCATTTGGGATTGCAGCAAAAACTTTAAAATCTAAACCTAAATCATTTGCTGGGACTGCCATCATTCGGGCAAGTTGGCCGGCGCCAATAACACCGACTCTAGGAAAGCTCACTAGGAAAGTTTACTGTCCAGATGTATTACATCTCCAACCGTGATTATCTGGCCGTTATCAAGGTGAAGCGCACCTGTTGAATCAATATCGGCTGCTATGGCTTCGACGTTTATTCCGCCAGGTAGTTCAACTCTGACGTTTTTACCAAGGGTTGCGCTAGTTTCGCGATAGAAAGCCACAACATCTTCGCCGCTCTCCCATTTAGTTAACGCTGAACTTAGATCGTTTAAGATTTTTGCCAATAAATCATTTCGATCAATTTGCTTTTCAGTTGTTAGAAAAATTGAAGATGCATGTGGAACCGGGAGTTCGGCCTGACTCATTGAAACATTTATGCCGATACCTACAATCACACCATTGCCAAATTTTTCTGCAAGTAACCCAGCCACTTTGTGATCACCGAAGACAATGTCATTTGGCCACTTGCATCTAAAATTATTAGAACCAGTAATCTCATTAATAGTTTTTGCAACACTTGATCCAACAAGTAATGAAAGATAACCAAGTTGGGCAATCTCTATCTTCGGTTCAACATAAAATGAAAATAGAAGTGCACTTGATTTTGCTGCAGTAAATGTGCGATCCAATCTGCCACGACCCGCACTTTGATACTCGGCAGTAATTACATCGCCAACTTTAGGAATACTGGTGCGTAAATAATTTTGTGTTGAATCAATCTCGTCGATTACTGATACCCGCCAGTAGCCACCACGTAGCGCGCCTGCAATTGCATTTGCGTTCAATAGTTCTGGCTTCACTTAAAGACTCATTTCATCTAATTTATAATTGTATGAAAAATCTGCTGGAACTAGTAACCTACGACCGTGACTGATGATATTCGTACAACAGCCGGAAAGATTGCTGATCTTCGCAGACGTCGTTTGCAAGCCGAAACGAACGGAACGCCAGAAGCGATCGAGAAGCGTCATGCGCAGGGAAAGTTAACTGCGCGCGAGCGAATTGCCCGATTAGTTGATCCAGGTTCATTTGTTGAAATGGATGCCTTCTCGCGACATCGTTCATCAAACTTCGGAATGGATAAGAATCGCATTTACGGCGATGGTGTTGTTACTGGCCACGCAACTGTTGACGGTCGACCAATTGCAATTTATTCGCAAGACTTCTTAACTTTCGGTGGAAGTCTTGGCGAAGTTGTTGGCGAAAAAATTGTAAAAGTCATGGAGTTCGCACTTAAGAGTGGAATCCCAATTGTCGGAATCAATGATTCAGGTGGCGCACGTATCCAAGAAGGCGTTGCATCACTTAGCCAATATGGCGAAATCTTTAAGCGAAATGTTCGGGCATCTGGTGTTATCCCGCAAATTTCTCTAATCCTTGGCCCAACTGCTGGTGGCGCCGTTTACTCACCTGCAATTACCGACTTCGTAATTATGGTTAATGAAACATCACAGATGTTTATCACTGGTCCAGATGTAATTAAAGCTGTTACCGGAGAAGAAGTTGGGATGGAAGAACTTGGCGGTGCGCGTACGCACAACACCAAGACTGGAAATTCACATTACCTTGCCGATAGCGAAGATGATGCAATTGATTACGTAAAAGCGCTTCTCTCTTATCTGCCTAGTAACAATATGGATGAGCCACCTGTCCTGCCTGCTACCGAGAGCAGTGATGTTGCACCATCAGATCGCGCGCTCGATTCGCTAATTCCAGATAATCCAAATAAGCCTTATGACATGAAAGTTTTAGTTGAAGCAATCTTGGACGAAGCTGATTTCTTAGAAGTTCACACACTTTATGCACCAAATATTTTGGTTGGCTTTGGTCGCATAGAGGGTCACTCAGTTGGAATCATTGCAAATCAACCACAAGCACTTGCAGGAACGCTAGATATTGCGGCAAGCGAGAAAGCCGCTCGTTTTGTTCGCACATGTGATGCATTTGGTATTCCCGTTATTACTTTGGTCGATGTTCCAGGATTCTTGCCAGGTACCGAACAAGAATGGAACGGAATCATTCGCCGCGGTGCCAAACTGCTTTATGCATATGGCGAAGCAACTGTTCCGCTAATTACAGTTATTACGCGCAAGGCTTATGGCGGTGCCTACATTGTGATGGGTTCAAAACATCTTGGTGCAGATGTAAATCTTGCATGGCCAACTGCTCAAATTGCAGTGATGGGCGCCCAAGGCGCGGTAAATATTCTGCATCGTAAAGAGTTGGCAGAATCAAAAGATGTCGATGCAAAGCGCAAAGAGTTAATTGAAGATTACGAAGAAACTCTACTAAATCCTTATATTGCTGCCGATCGTGGTTTTATCGATTCTGTAATCGAACCACAAGAGACTCGTCATCAAATTGTTAAGGCGCTAAACGCACTTCGCAATAAGCGTGTGGCACTTCCACCACGCAAGCACGGAAATATTCCGCTCTAATGAATTCAAAATTCACGATCCTAAATGGCACGCCAAATGCAAAGGAATTAGCTGCACTGGAGAAGGCGCTCCCAACGCCAGTTATCAAAAAGGTTGAATCTGCAAGTCTTTGGCGTAAATCTCAGATTCGCCAACCGCTGCCGCGTAAGTGGGGGCAAAGTTTCTAATGTCAGATTCTAGATATGTTGTTTTAGCTTCAGCATCACCTTCTCGCAAACGCCTCTTGGAATCGAGCGGTATATCGGCTGAAATTATTGTGAGTGGCGTCGATGAAGAAGATCCAAAATTAACTTCGCTAGCCCCACGCGAAATGGTTATTGCCCTTGCAATTCTCAAAGCCCACACCATTAAGAACTTGGTTGGCAACGAACATTTGATTATCGGCTGCGATTCAACTTTTGAATTCAATGGTAAATCTTTTGGAAAACCGATGACTGAAGATGTGGCTATCGCCCGTTGCAAAGAGCTCCGTGGGAATTTTGGCTATTTACATACTGGTCATTGCATAATCGACACCAAACAAGGTATTGAAATCAGCGATGTATCAACGTCCAAGGTTTTTTTCGCAGATATGACTGATGACGAAATCGCAGGTTATGTCGCTACTGGCGAACCTTTAAATGTTGCTGGTGGTTTTACTCTCGACGGCCTTAGTGCACCTTTTATTTCGCGGATCGAAGGCGACCCATCTGGAATTATTGGACTCTCTCTTCCATTGCTACGTCGAGCAGTTAATTCACTTGGTCTGAGCTGGAATTCAATAGCAAGTTCGGCGGTAAACGCATGAAAGCGGTTCTCATTGCTAACCGTGGTGAAATCGCGGTTCGTGTTGCTCGCGCAGCACGTGATCACGGAATTAAATCAATCGCCATCTACTCTGATGAAGATCGCACTTCTCTTCACGTTGCAACTGCCGACGAGGCTTATGCGCTTCATGGCCTATCCGCAGCTGAAACCTATTTAGATCAAAATAAAATTATTGAGATTGCAAAAAAGTCTGGTGCAGATGCAGTTCACCCAGGTTATGGCTTTCTCTCCGAGAACGCAGATTTTGCTGATCGCGTTATTGCTGCTGGGCTAATTTGGATTGGTCCGCCACCAAATGCAATCAGATTGCTTGGCGATAAAGTTTCAGCACGAAAGATTGCTGCTGAAGTTGGCGCGCCACTTGTTGCAGGAACTATTGATCCAGTCGATACCCCGGAAGAAATTGTGGCCTTTGCAAAGGAACATGGTCTGCCCGTAGCAATTAAAGCGGCGCATGGCGGTGGCGGTCGTGGGCTAAAAGTTGCTCACACGATTGAAGAAATTCCGGAACTCTTTGCCTCTGCAGTACGCGAAGCAATAACTGGCTTTGGTCGCGGTGAATGTTTCGTAGAACGTTATTTAGATAAACCCCGGCATGTGGAAACTCAAGTTTTAATTGATGCCAAAGGAAATGCAATTGTTGTAAGCACGCGCGATTGTTCGTTGCAACGTCGCCACCAAAAATTAGTTGAAGAGGCCCCAGCCCCATTCTTAACGCAAGCACAAATTGATCAGCTTTATTCATCAAGTAAAGCAATCATGAAAAAGGCCGGATATGTTGGCGCTGGAACTTGCGAATTCTTAATTGGATCCGATGGCACTATTTCATTCTTAGAAGTAAACACCAGGCTTCAAGTAGAACACCCGGTCAGCGAAGAAGTTACGGGTCTCGACCTTGTTCGTGAACAATTTAGAATTGCTGACGGGCAAAGTATTAATCCAGTGGACCCAGTAATCCGTGGCCACAGTATTGAATTTAGAATTAACGGCGAAGATCCTGGAAAGGGCTTCCTTCCATCACTTGGAACTATTACAAAGTGGGAAGTTCCATCTGGGCCAGGGGTTCGCATTGATGCCGGTTTCGACCATGGGCACACCATTGGTTCACACTTTGACTCCCTGCTAGCAAAATTAATTGTTACGGCTGCGACTCGTGAAGAGGCTATCGAAAGAGCCCGTCGGGCACTTCGAGAATTTGATATTGGTGGTCTGGCAACTGCACTGCCATTTCATCGCGCAATTGTTGATGATCCAAATTTCATCAAAGACTTCAAGGTATACACCAGCTATATTGAAAATGAATTTGACAACCAAATTCCTCCGTTTTCCTTTAAGCAAGGAACCGCGGATTCAAAGGCAGCATCACAAAAAATTATTGCTGAAGTTGACGGGCATCGATTTGAAGTACTTCTGCATACCCCTGAACCAATTCAAAAACGACATCGCGTTAAGAGCAATGCAATCACAGCCCTTGCGGGAGATTCGCTAGAAAGCCCAATGCAAGGAACGGTCGTTAAAGTAGTAAAAGGAAATGGCGATCGGGTCGAAGTTGGCGATTTGATTGTCGTTCTTGAAGCTATGAAAATGGAGCAGCCACTGATTGCTCATAAGGCCGGAACCATTTCTAAGTTGCATGTAAATGTTGGTCAAACCGTTGCAAGTGGTGCGACCTTATGTCTCATCGAGGACTAACCCGTAAGTGCTAGATTTAAGGCGTGAATTCAACGCTACTCGCAGATAACAGCGAAGCCTCGCTTAAGAAATTCCTGAAAACTCTGCCCACTGTGGATGCGGTTGGCGCAAATGCGCGCGTTGAAATGCTGGCAACTCGCAGCATCAAAACTTCAAGTAAAAATTGGGCTATTGATCTAGCAATTCGAATGGTTGATCTAACAACTTTAGAAGGTGCAGATACACCTGGAAAAGTTAAAGCTCTCTGCGCAAAAGCGGTTTACCCCGATCCAACAGATTTAACGGTTCCATCCGTTGGTGCCATCTGCGTTTACAACGATATGGTGAAAATTGCGCGCGATGCTCTTGATAATGGCGGCGGAAAACATATTCCGGTTGCGGCAGTAACAACAGCATTCCCATCTGGGCGCGCGAGCATGGAAGTTAAAATTCAAGATACTAAAGATGCAATCGCTAATGGCGCTAGTGAGATAGATATGGTTATCGATCGTGGCGCATTCTTAGCCGGAAATCTTGGTTTAGTTTTTGATGAAATTAAGTTAATTAAAGAAGTTTGTGGCAACGACGTACATCTTAAAGTTATTCTTGAAACTGGCGAGCTCGTAACTCTCGACAATGTTAGGAAGGCCTCATATCTTGCAATGTTGGCTGGCGCTGATTTTATTAAAACCAGCACTGGAAAAATTGCACCTGCCGCTACTGCTCCCGTTGTTTACGTCATGCTTGAAGCAGTTAGAGATTTCTACAAAATGACTGGCACCCGAATTGGAGTTAAACCTGCTGGCGGTATCAGAAATACAAAGGATGCAATCAAACAACTAGTTTTAGTAAATGAAATCGCCGGCCCGCAATGGCTTGATCCATCGCTATTTCGAATCGGCGCAAGTGCTCTACTAAATGATTTGCTCATGCAGCGCATGAAGATGCGCGATGGGTATTACGCTAGCCCTAATTACGTGACGCTTGATTGATAAGAAATGAGTAACGTGAATAAGTTCGAATATGCCCCAGCCCCTGAATCTGCTGCGCTTGTAAACATCAAGAGTGAATATGGGCTATTCATAAATGGAAAATTTGTTGCCCCAAAATCTGGCAAGACGTTCACGACAATCAATCCGGCCACTGAAGAAATCTTGGCAAGAGTTGCATATGCTGAACTTGCTGATGTAAATCTTGCTGTAACAGCGGCTAGAAACGCCTTCACTAAAACTTGGTCGAAGATGCCAGCAGCAGAGCGTGGAAAATACCTTTATAGGATCGCTCGCATCTTGCAAGAGCGAAGCCGCGAATTTGCAGTACTCGAAACTTTAGATAATGGAAAACCAATCCGCGAGACTAGAGATACTGATATTCCACTAGCTGCTGCCCATTTCTTCTATCACGCAGGTTGGGCCGACAAACTTTCTTATGCTGGCCATGGTTCAAATCCAAAACCCTATGGTGTTGCCGCTCAAATAATTCCATGGAACTTTCCGATGCTTATGTTGGCTTGGAAAATTGCGCCCGCACTTGCAACTGGAAATACCGTTGTTTTAAAACCTGCAGAGACGACGCCACTGACGGCGCTTTTATTTGCAGAAGTTTGCCAACAGGCCGGCCTACCAGCTGGAGTTGTAAATATTATTACTGGCGATGGTGCAACTGGATCGCATTTAGTCAATCATCCTGGCGTAGATAAAGTTGCTTTTACTGGATCTACTGGCGTCGGTAAAGCAATTGCAAAGGCGATTGCCGGAACCAAGAAGAGTGCAACGCTAGAACTTGGCGGCAAGGGTGCGAATATTGTCTTTGAAGATGCACCGATTGATGAAGCCGTTGAAGGAATCGTAAATGGAATTTTCTTTAATCAAGGGCATGTCTGTTGTGCTGGTTCAAGGTTATTACTGCAAGAGAATATTCAAGATGAACTCTTAGAGAAGCTAAAAAATAGAATGAATTTAATTCGAATTGGCAATCCAATGGATAAGAACACAGATCTAGGTGCCATCAATAGCGCGGCGCAACTAAGTCGGATTACAGATCTTGCTGACACTGGTGATATCGAAGGCGCGATTCGCTGGTCTCCTAATTGCACACTTCCAACAAAGGGCTTCTGGTATCCCCCAACAATATTTACTGGTGTTTCGCAATCTCACAGAATTGAGCGTGAGGAAATATTCGGTCCGGTGCTTTCAGTTCTAACTTTCCGGACGCCACAAGAGGCAATTGATAAGGCAAATAACACGCCTTATGGTTTATCAGCAGGTATCTGGACAGATAAAGGTTCGCGGATTCTTTGGACTGCAAAGCGCCTTCGCGCCGGAGTTATCTGGGCAAATACCTTTAATAAATTTGATCCAGCAAGTCCATTTGGTGGTTACAAAGAATCTGGTTGGGGCCGTGAAGGCGGACGACATGGTCTATCTGGTTACTTGAAGGGTCAATACTAAAATGCGTATCGATGTAATGAAGACTTATAAATTATTTATTAACGGCAACTTTCCACGTAGCGAATCTGGCCGGGTATATGAGATCAAGGATGCAAAAGGTAAGTTCCTGGCTAATCCTTGCCTTGGTTCGAGAAAAGATTTACGTGAATCTGTTGTGGCTGCAAGAACTGCACACCATGGTTGGTCTAGTGCAACAGCATTTAATCGGGGCCAAATTCTTTATCGCGTTGCAGAGATTATGCAGGGTCGAATCGATCAGTTCATTGCCGAAATCGTGGCTCAAGAAGGCACAACTCCTGCATCTGCTAAGTCGCAAGTACAGAGCGCTATCGACACCTGGGTTTGGTATGCCGGATGGTGCGACAAAATTGATTCAATTTCTGGTTCTACAAATCCAGTTTCTGGTCCGTATTACAACTTCTCCATTCCTGAAAGTCTTGGAGTAGTTGCAATTTTTGCCGATGCTAAGCCTTCGCTACTGAACTTAGTAGCAAGTTTGGCGCCGGTAATTGCAAGTGGAAATACTGCAATCTTGATTGCGAATGAGAAGTATCCATTGTGTGCAATAACTTTGGCTGAATGCATTGAAACTAGTGATGTCCCTGCAGGCGTTGTAAATATTCTTACTGGCAAGCTAGATCAATTCTTAACTTGGGCTGGTTCTCATATGGATATTGATGGAATAGATGCAACTGGGGTAAGTAATAAAGAGTTGACCGAACTTAAAGAGCTAGGCGCCGAGAATTTGAAGCGAATCTATTCATTTAGCGAACTTCAATCGACAAAGCGAATGACAAACTTTATGGAAGTAAAAACGGTTTGGCATCCAATCGGAATCTAAAGGTTACTTAACTACCTTTACCTTCTTGGCAATAATCGCAGCTTTGGCTTGCGCAACTGCAGTTTTTGAAGCCTGATTCGCCGTTGTTGAAATCAAATCAATTCCCTTATTTGCGAGGCTATAACTTCGACCAAAGACGCCATTCTTAACATCAACTTCTTCAGTAATTGTGTTTCCAACAACTGCGGCGCTGAATAGATCAAAAACAGCGCTGTCGTAGCGTTTGTTCACATAACCAATCAAGTATTTTTGTGCCTCTTTTGTAGTGAGAAAATATTGATCTGGCCGGATACCTATTAACTTAACTAACTTCTTTGATTTAGCTAATTTAGAGAGCGAAGTTATAACGCTTCCGTTTCTGGACCAAGTGGCGAAAACTACATCCACTCCTTGCTTAGATAGCGCTGAAAGGTCAGGCTCCGCATTTGTATCAGCATTGCGGGTGAATACTTTTACTTTCCCCGATGCATATTTAACTCCAGCTTGAAAATTGCGTGTAACCAAATCATTGCTTGAAATTGCGCTGTCCCCTAAGTACCCGACTTTGCCGCTCTTAGAATTCAGCGCAGCCATTACTCCAGCCAAGAATGAAGTCTGGTCAACCGAAAATGCCATACAGCTAACATTCAACGCCTCGACTCCTGAACTGCCAACAATTGCGAATTGAGTTTCTGGATATTTCTCTGACATAAATGTCATTGCCGCATTGAAATCGGATCCAATACCGATAACCAGGTCATATTTAGCTTTTACTAAGAATTCGATTCGATTCTCGCGATCGAAGTCGATCCCAGTAGTTACTAATTCTCGAACATCGAAATCTGACAATCCAAGTTTCTTTTTTGCGTAATCAACACCTAAAGCAGCTGCATCGTCGTATGACTTATCACCACGGCCACCAACATCATAAACAATCCCAATTTTTACCTTAGCAGCGGCATGAACCGGAGCCGCAGTAAGTGGAAATAGCGCAATAAGTGCAGCAAAAACCAGAAGGCGTTTAGCCACGAGAGATTAGTCCTAGGGCGTCGTAAGTATCTTTAAGCGTCTTAGATGCAACAGCATCTGCTTTTTCGGCGCCGATTTTTAGAAGCTTATTTAAGTGCGCTTCATCTTTCAGTAGTTCATTAGCCTTATCTCTGACTGGTTTCAAATAATCAACGACTACTTCTGCAACAGCGCCTTTAAAATCACCATAACCTTTACCGGCGAAGTCGTTTTGTGCAGCATCAATGTTCTTACCTGTCAGTGCGCTATAGATAGTAAGTAAATTTGATATTCCAGGCTTCTCTTTCTCATCAAAAACGACATCTCGCCCAGTATCTGTAACTGCGCTCTTTATCTTTTTAGTATTAATCTCCGGCGCATCCATAAGTTCAATAACACCAGCACCAGATGAACTTGATTTACTCATCTTTGCTGTTGGCTCTTGCAGGTCATTAATTTTTGCTCCTGCTTTTAAAATATAGCCCTCTGGAATCGTAAAAGTTTGACCATATTTAGAATTAAAGCGCTGACCAAGATCTCTTGTTAATTCAATATGTTGGCGTTGATCTTCACCGACCGGAACTTTATTCGCTTGGTAAAGCAAGATGTCGGCGGCTTGAAGAATTGGATAAGTAAATAGCCCAACAACAGTGCGATCAGATCCAGCCTTTTGAGACTTATCTTTGAATTGAGTCATACGACTTGCTTCGCCGAAACCGGTGAGACACTCTAAAACCCAGGCTAATTGATTATGTGCAGGAACATGAGATTGTACAAATAGCGTGCATTTTTCTGGATCAAGTCCTAGTGCAATCAATTGAGCAACTGATGACAAGGTGCGACGTCTGAAATCTTCGGGCTTGGTCTCAACAGTTAAGGCGTGAAGATCAACAACGCAATAAAAAGCATCATTTGAATTCTGTAGATCAACCCACTGCTTTATTGCACCTAAATAATTACCAAGGTGAAAAGATTCGTGGGTTGGTTGAATACCCGAAAGTACTCGCTCTTTAACGCTGTTACTCATGAGGGGTATCTTTCCATTCATCGCTTGAGATCAATAATTGACCTGCCCGTTTTCCTTCTAAAGTTAAAACGGTGATTCGTGCCTTACTCAAAATTATTACATCGTGGACCTCTGGAATACGCCCTAAATGGTGCATTACAAAGCCGCCAGCTGTTTCATATGGCCCCTCAGGGATAACGATTCCAGTCTGATCATATAAATCTTCAAGTGAAATTAATCCATCAACTTCATAATCACCTGTTCTGGCTTGTGGCGTTACTTCAACATCTTCAGAGTCATATTCATCTTGAATATCACCAATTAAACATTCAACTAAATCTTCCAAAGTTACGATGCCATCGGTTCCACCATACTCATCAAGAACAATAGCGATGTGACTTCTCTTTGCTCGCATTTCAGCAAGTGCCGGCAGTACGCCCTTTGTGCCTGGCAAGTTAAGAACTGGGCGGATTAAATCAAGGATTGTTTCGCCTGCCGAAGAATTAACTTTTGGATTAAGTAAGTCGCGAACATGAAGGAATCCAATTACTTCATCTGTGCTGCCACGAGTAACCGGATATCTGGAATGAGAGTGTTCAATTGCAACTGCTATTGCATCACTAATCGTTAATCCAACATCCATGAAATCTACTTCGGTTCTTGGGACCATAATTTCATGAAGTTGTAGATCGCCAGCCGCGAAAACTTCTTCAACAATTTCGCGCTCCTCTTCGCTCAGCGAGGTATGTCCGGAAACTAAATCAACCAATTCAGCTTCAGAAATTTCACTTCTAATTTCTTTTGAATTTAGTCCAAAGAGTTTCACGACAGCATCTGTGGACTTTGACAATAACCAAATTACTGGGCGAAATACTTTCGCCATAAAATCAATTGTTGGAGCTGCAGCGAGCGCAATTATTTCGGTTCGATATAGGGCAAGTCGTTTTGGAACTAGTTCCCCAAATACAAGAGAGATATAGGCAATCACGATTGTGATTGAAATTAAGGCAAGTGTTTCACTTACGCTCTTTGACATTCCCCAATCTTCAAAGACTGGTGAGACATATTTGCCAAGTCGCTCAGAACCAAGTGCTGCCGATAGGAAACCAAGAAAGGTAATTCCGACTTGGGCCGCGGCTAAGAAACGATTCGGATTTTTTGCCAGTGCAACTACGCGATCGCCGCGCTTGCCGGTTCCCTCGAGCTGGCGGATCTGTGAATCTCGTAGTGAGATTAAAGCGATCTCTGCCGCCACAAATAGTCCTGCGACCGATATAAATAGGAGCACAAGGCCGATATCGCGGAGGATATGAATGGTCACAGGCGTAAGGGTAACTTCTTTAACACTGCCCCTGTCGCTAAATGGGTGGCGCTCAACGCTCCAGACGCGTAACCTATGGCCACGCTCAACCGAGCGGGATCAAACCTTTATCCAAAGGATCGTCGGGCACGTACCTGCCCGGAAAAGGAGCAGTAAAAAGATGGCATCAGTCGTATTTGAAAACGCATCTCGCGTTTATCCAGGCACCACCAAGCCTGCAGTAGATAAATTAAGTCTAACTATCAATGATGGTGAATTCCTTGTTCTAGTTGGACCATCAGGTTGCGGAAAATCAACATCACTTCGCATGCTTGCTGGCCTAGAAGAAGTTGATACTGGTTCAATCCGCATTGGCGATAAAGATGTAACTCACGTTGCACCTAAAGATCGCGACATTGCAATGGTGTTCCAGTCATATGCGCTCTACCCACATATGTCCGTAGCCGAAAATATGGGCTTCGCGCTAAAGATTGCTGGCGTAGATAAAGCAGAACGTGATCGTCGCGTTAAGGAAGCAGCAAAGCTTCTAGACCTTGAAGATTATTTAGATCGTAAGCCAAAGGCACTTTCTGGCGGACAACGTCAGCGTGTTGCTATGGGTCGCGCAATTGTTCGCGAACCACAAGTGTTCTTGATGGATGAACCACTTTCAAACTTGGATGCAAAGCTTCGTGTTGCAACTCGTACTCAGATTGCTGCGCTACAACGTCGTCTTGGAATCACAACTGTTTATGTGACTCACGATCAAGTTGAAGCTATGACAATGGGAGATCGCGTAGCAGTTCTAAAAGATGGCTTGCTACAACAAGTTGATACACCTCGCAATCTTTATGATCGCCCAGCGAATGCATTCGTAGCTGGATTTATTGGTTCACCTGCAATGAACTTGCTGACCGTTCCAGTTTCAGGTGGCAAGGCTCAGCTCGGTGGCTTTAGCGTTGACGTTCCAGCAAGCGCTGGCTCAGTCGTAACAGTTGGAGTTCGTCCAGAAGGTTTCGTTCCTGCAACTTCTGGTGGCTTCGATGTTCTAGTTGAAGTTGTTGAAGAACTTGGATCTGATGCATTCATCTACGGTAAGCCAGTAGATAAGAGCATTAAGTTCGCACAAGAAACCGATGAAGGCGCACAAGTAATTGTTCGTTGGGATCCAAAGAATCCACCAAAGCCAGGTGCAACAATCTCAGTTAATGCAATTCCAACTGCGGTTCACCTATTTGATGCTGTTTCAGGTGCTCGTATTAACTAAGTAGTTATTAAAAAGCCCCGCTACCAAAATCTGGTGCGGGGCTTTTTTAATTTCTTACTTACTTGTTAAGCGCAACCTTTAGATTCTCATCAATTGCAGCTAAGAAGTCCTGAGTGTTTAACCAAGGGCTCTCTTTTGAAATCAGGATTGCAAGGTCTTTTGTCATCTTTCCGGATTCAACAGTCGCAACACAGACCTTCTCGAGTGTTGTCGCAAATTCGGCAAGCGCTGGATTGTTATCCAACTTTGCGCGATGTGATAGACCTTGAGTCCAAGCAAAGATTGATGCGATTGGATTTGTTGAGGTCTGCTTCCCTGCCTGGTGATCGCGGAAGTGACGAGTAACTGTTCCATGGGCCGCTTCAGATTCAACAGTCAAACCATCTGGTGTCATCAGAACTGATGTCATCAATCCAAGTGAGCCATAACCTTGAGCGACGGTATCTGATTGCACATCACCGTCATAGTTCTTACAGGCCCAAACATAACCACCTTCCCAACGAAGTGAGGTTGCAACCATGTCATCGATTAGGCGATGCTCGTATGTAATTCCTGCAGCGTCGAACTTAGCTTTGAATTCGCTCTCGAAAATTTCGGCAAAGATATCCTTAAAGCGACCATCATAAGCTTTTAGGATTGTGTTCTTTGTTGAGAGAAATACTGGGTAATTACGGATTAAACCGTAGTTCATTGATGCTCGTGCAAAGTCGCGGATTGAATCATCCAAGTTATACATACCCATCGCTACTCCTGAAGATGGGAAATCAAAGACGTTAAATTCCATCGGCTTTGAACCATCTTTTGGCGTGAATGTCATAGTCAAAGTTCCGGCGCCTGGTACTTTGAAATCTGTTGCCTTGTATTGATCACCGAATGCGTGACGGCCAATAACGATTGGCTTGGTCCAGTTAGGAACAAGTCTTGGCACATTCTTCATGATGATTGGTTCACGGAAAATTACGCCACCCAAGATATTTCGGATAGTTCCATTTGGCGATTTCCACATCTGCTTTAGCCCAAATTCTTCAACTCGAGCTTCATCGGGAGTGATAGTCGCGCACTTAATTCCAACACCATGCTTCTTAATTGCGTTAGCAGAATCAATTGTCACCTGATCGTTTGTGGCATCACGGTGTTCGATTCCAAGATCGTAATACTCAAGATTTATATCAAGGTAAGGCAAGATCAATTTGTCCTTGATAAACGACCAGATAATTCGGGTCATTTCATCGCCATCTAGCTCAACAACTGTTCCTTCTACTTTAATCTTCGACATTTTTTCTTCGCCCTCTTCTAGTTTCTAATTAATTCTCTGGTTTAGAGATCTTTAACGTCTGCTTGCTTTGCGCGGACAGCTTCGGCCGCGGCTTTAAGTGCTTCTACTTCTGATGTGGTTAGCGCGCTCTCAACAACTTTGCGAACACCGCTCTTACCGATTTCAGCTTCGACTCCAAGATAAACACCGCTGATTCCGTATTCACCATCTACCCAAGCGCACACTGGCATTACAGCGCCGGAATCTTCTTTAACCGCTTTTGCCATTCGAGCAGCAGCAGCAGATGGTGCGTAATATGCAGAACCAGTTTTTAATAATGCAACAACTTCGGCGCCACCATTTCTAGTGCGCTCAACAAGTGAGTCAATTTTTGCAGCATCTAGAAGTTCAGTAAGTGGCTTGCCATTTACTGTGCAACGACTTGGGACTGGAACCATAGTGTCACCATGTGAACCAAGGGTTAGAGTCTTTACTGAAGAGACTGGAACTTTAAGTTCTTCAGCAACAAAGTTTGTGAAGCGGGCGGTATCTAACATTCCTGCTTGCCCGATTACTCGGTTCTTTGGAAATGATGTTGCAAGTTGAGTAAGTGCCGTCATTTCATCTAACGGATTTGAAACAACAATGATTACCGCGTTTGGCGAATGCTTTGCAATATTTTCAGCAACACCGCGAACAATTCCAGCATTTACACCGATTAGATCCATGCGGCTCATGCCTGGCTTACGTGGCAAGCCTGCAGTAATAACAACTACTTCAGAGTTTGCAGTTGCTTCGTATCCAGCGCCATCAGCTGTTGTTGTTGCGCCAACAATCTTTGTTTCAAATCCTTCAATCGATCGCGATTGATTCATATCCAATGCCAAGCCTTCTGGCTTACCTTCTAAAATATCTGTGAGAACTACAGTTTCGAAGATGTCGTATTCGGCTAATCGAAGTGCTGTTGTTGAACCGTAAAAACCGGCGCCGACAACTGTTACTTTTCCTGATCTGCTCATGTTCACTGCTTCCTTCTTCTATTTAATTTGATGGCTAAATATTACTTGGCATGTGGCAGTGTGAGCGCCACCACAAAAAGCAGCAGTGCCATCGCGACAGGGAGAATTAATTCGATTTTTCGATGACGATTTGAGCGTAAATACTTCGTTGTCGCAATTATTGCGGTTCCAGTGGCTACCAATAAAGCCCCGGTCCGCACCGCATCAAAAATCCCAAGGGCTACCCCAATAAAAATAATTGCAAAAGCTAAAAGGCGTAACCGATCGATTGCAATTTTCATTAATTAATTTGCGCCATTTCTACAACATTCGCGAGCAGCATTGCCCTTGTCATTGGTCCCACGCCACCTGGCATTGGTGCAATTGCCGCAGCAATTTTTGCAACATCAGGATGAACATCTCCCAGTAGCCCAGCTTCAGTACGAGTAATACCAACATCTAAAACTATTGCGCCCGGTTTAATCATTTCAGCCCTTAAGAAATGCGCACTTCCGATTGCTGCAACAATTATGTCAGCCCGCTTCGTGTGTGAAATTACATCTACAGTTTTGGTATGCGTAATTGTTACCGTTGCATCACTTCCCTTTTGTGAAAGCAATAAAGCTAGCGGGCGGCCGACAGTTAAGCCTCGTCCCATGACAACAACTTCTTTCCCTGAAGTTGAAAGCGAATAGCGAGTTAGTAATTCTAGAATTCCGCGAGGAGTGCAAGGTAGTGGAGCTTTCTCGCCAATAACTAATTTTCCTAAGTTGAGTGGATGCAAGCCATCAGCATCTTTTGCTGGATCAATACTTTCTAATAAGAGATTTGTATTAATTCCTTTAGGGACTGGAAGTTGAACTATGTATCCAGTGCATTCGCTACTGTTATTTAAATCTTTAATTGCTGCAAGTACATCGTTCTGACTTGCAGTCGCTGGCAAGTCGATTCGTATCGAATTAATTCCAACCTCGGCGCAATCTTTATGTTTGCCACCAACATATGAATGTGAACCAGGGTCATCGCCAACTAGAACAGTTCCAAGTCCTGGTTTTCTCTTCATTGTTGAAACTATCTGGCGTAACTCTTCTTTGATGATGGTTGCGGTGGCTTTGCCATCAAGAATTATTGCGCTCATATTGCAATCCTATCGAGAAGCTTTAAGCATGTGAAAAATGGCGGACCCCGGTGAAAAACATCGAAACGCTAGCGCTCTTCGCAGCCTCGATAACTTCAGCATCGCGCACGCTTCCACCTGGAGCTACAACAGCAGTTACTCCGGCATCTAGCAAAATCTGTAGGCCATCTGCAAAAGGGAAAAACGCATCGCTGGCGGCTACCGATCCCAACGCCCGACCGCCGGCACGATTAACTGCAAGTTTCGCGCTATCTACTCGATTTACTTGACCCATACCAACACCAACAGATGCGCCGTTCTTTGCAAGCAAGATTGCATTGCTCTTAACTGCTCGAACACTTCGCCAAGCAAATTGCAGATCTCGCAATACTTCCGCACTAACTTTTTCGCCCGACACTTGCTGCCAGTTTTTGGAATCGTCACCAACTGCATTTATGAGATCAGTTTGTTGAATTAATATGCCACCTGAAATTGGTCGAAGTTCTTCATTCGCAATTTGATAATCAGCAATTTCTAGAATTCTTATCGATGGCTTCTTTGCCAAAATTTCGATCGCGCCCGCTTCGTATCCTGGTGCTACAACAACTTCGGTGAAAATTTCGCTAAGTGCTATTGCCATTGCGGTTGAAACAATACGGTTTGCAGCGACTACGCCGCCAAATGCCGATACTGGATCACATGCGTGCGCAGCTGCATGGGCCGTGGCAATATCTCCTGCGATCGCGATTCCACATGGGTTAGCATGTTTAATAATTGCTACACATGCTTCGTTGTGATCATAGGCTGCGCGTAGCGCGGCATCAGCATCCGTGTAATTATTAAATGACATCTCTTTACCGTGATGTTGTTTAGCACTGCTAATACCCGCAGGGTTTGTACTATCCAAATAAACGCTCGCCGCCTGATGCGGATTCTCGCCATATCTTAGATCGGAAATTTTCTTCCAAACTTTTGCACGCCAATCGCTCTGGTTTAATTCACCAGCAAGCCATTCGGAGATTGCGATATCGTATTCTGCCGTCTTGCGATAAGTTTTCATCGCTAATTCACGCCGCTCTTGCAGGGTAAAACCGCCGTTATCAAGAGCGGTCGCTAGAAATCCATACTGAGATGGATCGGAAATAACTGCAACTGAGTTGTGATTCTTAGCAGCACCTCGCAACATACTTGGACCGCCGATATCAATCTGTTCGATGCATTCGGCGAACTCTGCGCCACTGGCAATTGTTTCGGTGAATGGATAAAGATTTATAACTATCAAATCAAAAGGTGCAATATCTTGTGCTGCTAGTTGAGATAGATGGTCCGGATTACTTTGATCGGCCAAAATCCCGCCATGAATTCGTGGATGCAACGTCTTTACCCGGCCGCCTAACATCTCTGGAAAACCGGTGTACTCCTCGACTGCAATAACTTTCACGCCAGCGCCACTTAGTACCTTTGCTGTCGAGCCGGTAGAAAGAATTTCAATTCCTGCTTTTTCTAAACTCTTTCCAAGTTCAACTAAGCCAGTCTTGTCATAAACACTGACAAGTGCGCGCGATATTTTCTTACGATCCATTAGATCCGCCCTGGAATTCCATTAGCAATGAAGTGTCTAAGTGTCTCAACGATGAGCGCTCGTTCCACAATCTTAATACGTTCATGAAGTGAAGTTTCATCATCTTCTGGCAAAACATCAACTTCTTTCTGCACAATAACTTTCCCTGTATCTATTCCTGAGTCAACCCAATGAACCGTAGCGCCAGTCTTTCTTACACCGGCTGAAATAGCATCTCTGACTCCGTGTGCTCCAGGAAAATTTGGAAGTAGCGCTGGATGGGTATTTATAGTTGGAAATTTCTCAACAAAGTCGCGCGATAGAACCCGCATAAATCCAACGCTAACGACAAGATTAGGATTTAGTCCTGAAAGAAATTTAATTAAATCGGTATTCCAGGTCTCACGATTTTCTGACATAGGCAAGTATTTTGTTGGGATACCTTCATGTGTTGCACGCGCAATTGCCTGTGATTCCCTATCTGAGACAAGCGCAAGTATTTCTAAATCTAGTAACCCTGATTTCTGTGCATCTATTATCGCTTGGGCTAATGAACCACTTCCAGATGCAAGAATTGCTATTTTCAATTAAAGCTCGCTCTTATGGGATTTTAAAACCTTAATTAATTTTGGAAGATATAACCCAAGTAATAGCGTCACAACTTGCACCCCACCAAAGATTGTTGGAAGTGCCCACCAACTTATGCCAACCGGGTTCATATCTTTAGTCAGAAGTTCTCCACCTGCAAAATAGGAGATCACGGTAATTAGAATTAGCAAGGGGAATATGGTTTTGATTACCTCACTCTGGCGAAAAGCAAAATCTTCATATTTTTGAAATATCGCTAGTTGATTCAAAAGAATAAACGCAATCGGGATAACTAATGCGAATAAGACTAACGGGTGTTCGGAAGTTGGAAGTGAGCCGAGCATAGGAATAGAAGGAAGTGAATTGAGATCTAAATTAGTCGGAGATATCTGAGTTCCAAGTCCTAAGGAAAATCCGGTTCCGAATAGATATGAAATTCCAGCAAGCGCAATATTAGGTAGATAGAGCAGTTGCAGGATGGTGAAGAGAATTCCGCCCATGATGCCTGGCTGAATAACAATTGCAAGAGATTTAACTATTTGGAAATGTAGCAAGAGTGAAATTGCTAATAGAAACATTACAAATCCAATTAAAGCTAAGAATAAGTGTGCCAATAACCTAAATCTTATGAAGAATTCGCTTTGATAATCAACAGTTGCACTTAGCGCCAAAAGAAGTACAAAAATTGGCGTTAATACAATATTTGGTTTGATGTTAGTGCTCTGTGAAAGTTCGGCAGCGATTGTTGCGATGGCCGTGTAGAAAATAACCATAAAAGATCTAGCACCGCGGGGATTATTTAAGAATTCACTTGCTCGTCGGAAGCCATTTCTTATTGCTAACCAAGGGAATACCGCAGCACCAAGTGGAAGATAGCTAAGAGCGCCGCTAGAAAAACCAGAAGTTAACGCTAATTTAAATGGTATTAAATGACTGCCCAGCCATAACCAGATTGCTGCACGAATTGGGTCGGAGGTATTTCCAGTGGCGCTACCTGCGGTTGACCAAGCAAAGAGCGCAATAAAACTAAGTGGAAATAAAGTTAGGGCCACACTGCGCAGTGCCTGTTGAAAAGAAACCAGCAGGATGCGGCCCAAGATTGTTAACCCTTTTTATTATTTAAAATAGTGCGCATCAGTTGCGCGGCTTCACTTGGTGTCTTACCAACGCTTACACCAACAGCTTCAAGTGCGCTCTGCTTTGCAGCAGCGGTTCCTGAAGATCCAGAAACAATAGCTCCGGCATGTCCCATAGTTTTTCCTTCAGGGGCAGTAAAACCTGCAACGTAACCAACAACTGGCTTTGTTACATACTCTGCAATAAACAGCGCGGCACGCTCTTCAGCATCTCCACCAATTTCACCAATCATTACAATCGCATCGGTATCTGGATCATCTTGAAATGCACGCAAGCAATCAATATGAGTTGTACCGATAATTGGATCGCCACCGATACCAACTGCGGTGCTGATGCCAAAGTCACGAAGTTCGTACATCATTTGATAAGTAAGAGTTCCTGATTTTGAAACCAAACCAATTCGTCCTGGGCCTGTGATATCGGCTGGAATAATTCCAAGATTTGATTTGCCGGGACTTATTAAACCTGGACAGTTTGGTCCAACTAAACGAGTTGTACCTTTCGCAACTGCATAAGCATAAAAAGCCGCCGAATCATGTACCGGAATTCCTTCGGTTATAACAACTACAAGTGGCAACTTGGCATCAACTGCATCAATGACTGCTGCTTTTGCAAACTTAGGT
Organism: uncultured Actinomycetes bacterium; assembly: GCA_903871555.1. Lineage (GTDB taxonomy): Bacteria > Actinomycetota > Actinomycetes > Nanopelagicales > Nanopelagicaceae > AAA044-D11. Next base: position 47,304 of record CAIQHM010000049.1, read on the forward strand.
GGAACAAAAACTACGGATGCATTTGCACCTGTTGCGGCAACGGCTTCGGCAACGTTGTTGAAAACCGGAAGTGTTACGCCTTCAATTTCGACGCTCTGCCCGCCCTTGCCAGGAGTAACTCCGCCAACAATTTTGGTTCCTGATTTGATCATACGTGCTGTGTGCTTTGTGCCTTCAGAACCTGTCATCCCTTGCACTAGGACTTTAGTATTCTCATTAATAAAGATCGCCATTATTTTGCCGCCAATTCTGCGGCGCGTGCTGCTGCGCCATCCATAGTGTCAACTTGCTGAATAAGAGGATGTGCCGCCTCGTTTAATATTCGACGACCCTCAAGCACATTGTTTCCATCAAGGCGCACAACGATTGGCTTTGTTGCCTTAGCGCCCAACATTTCCAAGGCTTGAACAATTCCATTTGCAACAGCATCGCAGGCAGTAATTCCACCGAAAACATTTACAAAAACGCTTCTAACATCGGAATCGCCAAGAATAATACCGAGACCATCAGCCATAACTTGCGCCGATGCACCGCCGCCAATATCTAGGAAGTTTGCTGGTTTAACACCAAATTTCTCACCGGCATAAGCAACAACATCGAGCGTGCTCATTACAAGCCCGGCGCCATTTCCAATAATTCCAACTTGGCCATCTAGTTTTACATAATTCAAGTTCTTTGCTTTTGCTGCTGCTTCCAGAGGATTTGCGGCTGCATGATCAATAAGAGCTTCGTGATCTGGATGTCTGAAGTCAGCGCTGTCATCCAAAGTAACTTTGCCATCAAGTGCAACCACTTTGCCATCACTTGTTTTTACAAGTGGATTGATCTCCATCAAAGTTGCATCTTCGGCAACAAATGCCGCCCATAATTTAAGAAGGACATCTACTACTTGGTCGACTACATCAGCTGGGAATTGCCCGGCTAAAACAATTTCACGAGCCTTCTCTTTTGAAATTCCAATATTTGGATCAATGCCTACTCTGGCTAATTTTTCAGGAGTCTTATGAGCAACTTCTTCAATTTCCATTCCGCCGGCAACCGAGGCCATTACTAAGAAATTGCGATTTGCTCGATCTAACAAAATTGCTAAGTAATATTCCGCTTCAATTGGTGCGGCCTGCGCGATCATTACTTTATTTACAGTGTGACCTTTAATATCCATTCCAAGAATTGCCGCGGCTTTTTCTTTAGCATCACTTGCACTTTCAGCGAGCTTCACGCCACCAGCTTTTCCGCGACCGCCAACTTTTACCTGCGCTTTAACAACCACACGACCGCCCATTGATGCTGCTGCGGTTTCTGCTTCCTCTGGTGTGTACGCAACTGCGCCACCTAGAACTGGAATGCCATGTGATTCAAAAAGATCTCGAGCTTGATACTCAAAGAGATCCACTAGTTACCCCGTTCATTAATAATTACTAAGTCCTGCGCTACGAATAAGCGAAATCTTAGTGGTTATTTAGAGCTTCTCTACCGGCGCATATCGCAGAAGCAGCCGCTTTTCACCAAGGGAACCGAAGTTAATCGTGGCTTCGGCGCGATCCCCAGTGCCAATAACTGCAACGACGGTACCTAATCCAAATGTGTCATGTGACACACGATCGCCAGCTTCTAGCACCATTGTTGTTGAGGCCTTGCGACCTGTTGCTCTTGGTGCTGGTGTGAAATGCGAAGTCTTCATAACACTTGCGCGAGATGGTGCTGGTGCATGCTCGTTCCATTCAATTACATCTTCGGGAATTTCAGCAAGAAAACGTGATGCCGGATTGTAAGTTGGCGCTCCCCAAGAGGATCGATATTCAGATCTAGAAATAAATAACTGCATACGTGCACGAGTTAAACCTACATATGCCAATCTGCGTTCTTCTTCAATTTCTTCTCGATCACCTAAAGTTCTGGAGTGCGGGAAAATTCCTTCTTCCATCCCAGTTAAAAATACGGTTGGAAATTCTAAGCCTTTTGCCGTGTGTAAAGTCATTAACGTTACGACGCCACCATGATCTTCACCATCCGGAATTTGATCTGAATCAGCGACAAGTGAGACATTTTCCAAGAAGCCCAGCAAGGAAATTTCCTCGCCCTCTTCTACTTCACCCTCTTCATACTCAACGGCTACTGAAACTAATTCTTGTAGGTTCTCAACTCGTGATTCATCCTGTAAATCATCACTCTTCTCAAGTTCGTGCAGTAATCCAGATTGTTCTAATACCGCTTGCGCAATTATGGAGGGTCGAGTTTTAGCTTCTACAAGAAATGCAAGTGATGAAATTAAATGAACAAAATCATTTATGGCCGCAATGGATCTTGTAGGGATATTTGGGACTTCAGCTGCGCGATTAAGTGCGCTCCAAAAAGATATATCTGAATCTTTGGCAAAGAGATCTACGGTATCCAACGCCCGATCTCCGATTCCACGCTTTGGGGTATTGATAATTCTGCGAAGTGAAACTTCATCTTCGCTATTTACTAACACTCGAAGATAAGCCAAGAAATCTTTGACCTCTTTGCGCTCATAAAATCGCACACCACCAACAACTTTGTATGGAATAGCCGACCGCAAAAAGACCTCTTCAAAGACGCGGGATTGGGCATTTGTGCGATAAAAAATAGCGGTATCACCTGGGTTTGAAATATTCTCTTTTCGCAATCTAGCGATCTCGGAGACAATGTGGTCTGCCTCATCATGTTCGCTCTCTGCAACATAACCAATAATTTTGGAACCAGATCCTGATTCTGACCATAGATTCTTCGCCTTTCGCCCCTCATTATTTGAAATAACGGCATTAGCGGCGGTAAGAATATTTTGGGTTGATCGATAATTTTGTTCAAGTAAAATTGTCTTAGCGCTTGGATAATCCGCTTCAAATTGCAGAATGTTCCTAATGTTTGCACCACGAAAGGCATAAATAGATTGATCGGCATCACCCACCACGCATAGTTCAGCAAGTGGAATTCCTTCGCCTTCAACCCCTACGAGCTCTTTGATCAACATATATTGCGCGTGGTTTGTATCTTGATATTCATCTACTAAAACATGGCGAAAGCGGGAACGATAACGTTGGCGGCTTTCAGGATTGCGTTGCAAAATTTCTACGGTCCGCCCAATTAAATCATCAAAATCCATTGCATTCGCGCTTGCCAACCGTTTTTGATAATGAGCGAAGACTTCAGCAACAATTTCGTTGAATTGATTATCTGCTGACTGAACAAAATCTGCGGGACCTTGTAATTCATTTTTTGCTTGGGAAATTAATCCTGCGACCGCACGTGGCGCGTAACGTTTAATATCTAAGTTCATGTCTTTCATAACTAAAGTTATGAGGCGCAAACTGTCTGAAGAGTCATAGATCGTAAAGGAATTTGAATAACCAAGTTTTGACGCCTCTTGTCGCAGTATCCGAACGCAGGCCGAGTGAAAAGTTGAGACCCACATAGATTTAGCGCTATCTCCTACTAAATCTGCAACGCGCTCTTTCATCTCTGCTGCAGCTTTATTTGTAAATGTGATTGCCAATACTTCATATGGACGAACACCACGTTCACCTAGTAGATATGCGATACGCCTTGTTAGAACTCGAGTCTTTCCAGAACCAGCGCCAGCAACTACTAATAATGGTGAGCCTTGATGAATAACAGCGGCTTGTTGCTGCGGGTTCAAGCCCTCGATCAAGGATTCGCGTGACATAGGTCGGAGTCTAACGACTCACATAATCCATGAAGTTCTCCTAAGATTGCCCAATGCCTCCTTTAGATGATTCCGAGATTGAACGTGTCCTAGTTGTAACTGCTCACCCAGATGACCTTGATTTTGGGGCAGCCGGAACAATTGCACAGTGGACCGCAAAAGGTATCGAAGTTTCTTACTGCATCTGTACAAATGGTGACCAAGGTGGCGAGGATCCAGAAGTTCCTCGTGCAGATATGCCGAAGATTCGCCAACGCGAACAACGCGATGCCGGAAAAATTCTGGGCGTTACAAATATTGAATTCTTAAATCACCGCGATGGTTGGTTAGTTCCAACAATTGAATTGCGGAAGCAAATCGTCCGCGAGATCAGAAAATCTAAACCACAGCGGATGCTTATCCAGAGCCCCGAGCGAAACTGGGATCGATTGTTCTCGAGTCACCCAGATCATATGGCGGCTGGTGAGGCGGCTATACAAGCTGTTTATCCAGATGCCAGAAATCCTTTTGCATTTGAGGATTTACTTAAAGATGAAGGCCTAGAACCATGGCATGTGCGCGAAGTTTGGGTGATGTCTCATCACACGCCTGATCATTTTATAGATGTAACAGATACCTTTGATAAGAAGATTGCTGCGCTGCATGCGCATGTTAGCCAGACCGCTCACAATCCAAACTTGGAAAAAATGATCCGCGAATGGGGAGAGCGAAACGCAAAATTAAATGGCTTAGCAGATGGCAGGGTTGCCGAAATATTTAGAATTGTTTCTAGCGATTAATTAGCGGGAAGTTGCTTTTTCAATTGCGATTGATTGGTTTGGAACGCCACCACCTGCTGGGTTGGAATTATCTGAACCAAGCGCAGCAACTGCTTTAACAATATCCAAACCTTTAATTACTTTGCCCCAAAGTGTGTAGTTGGGACCAAGCCTGGAGTTATCATCATAAACAATAAAGAACTGGCTGCCATTTGTATTTGCTCCAGAATTAGCCATTGCCACTGATCCTGCAGGATAAATGTTGCCAGTTCCTGTTGGAAGATTCTCGTCTGGAACTTGCCAAGCAGGTCCACCGGAACCTGACGCTGATGGGTCGCCACATTGAAGTACAAAAATTCCTGAAGTAGTAATGCGGTGACATAAGGACTTATCAAAATAACCTTTATTGGCTAAGTAATCCATAGAAATAACGGTTAGTGGAGCATTCACGCCATCAGCGGCAATCTGAATCTCACCACAATTAGTTATGAAGGTAATAGTTTTATTCACATGAGGTTTTTTAATTGAAGGAATAGGCAAGCGCTTTGGTGAATGGCCAACTGCATTTGTTTCTTTACATGAGGCAAGAGTTGTAGAAATCTGACTAGCTTTTTTAACTTTCTTATTTTTGTCACCAGCATTAGCAGGCGCGGAAATTAAAACAGAAGCCAGCAACGCTGCAACTATCGCAACTGCATATGAACGCTTCATTTTCTTTCTACTCCCATTCAATTGTTCCGGGCGGTTTCGATGTTACATCTAAGACCACTCGGTTAACTTCGCGAACTTCATTTGTAATTCGTGTTGAAATCTTCTCCAATACTTCGTATGGGATTCGACTCCAATCTGCAGTCATTGCATCTTCTGATGAAACTGGTCGAAGAACAATTGGATGGCCATAAGTTCTGCCATCACCCTGTACCCCAACACTTCTTACATCAGCCAATAAAACAACTGGACATTGCCAAATTATCCGATCTAATTGCGCAATTCGCAATTCATTTCGGGCAATCGCATCAGCTTTTCGCAATATTCTAAGATTATTCTCAGTTACTTCGCCAACAATCCGAATTGCAAGTCCCGGACCTGGGAATGGTTGACGCCAAATGATTTCTTCTGGAAGACCCATTGATAAACCGGCATAACGAACTTCATCTTTAAATAGCGTGCGCAACGGTTCGATTAATTTAAATTGCAGATCATCTGGCAGTCCGCCAACGTTATGGTGCGACTTAATATTCGCAGCCCCTTCGCCACCGCCAGATTCAACTACATCTGGATATAAAGTTCCTTGCACAAGGAAATCAATTGGTTCAGTTGCTGAAATTTCGCGCGCTGCAGCTTCAAATACTCTAATGAATTCAGTGCCAATTATTTTGCGTTTCGTTTCTGGATCGGTTACTCCAGCAAGCGCAGTTAAAAAGCGTTCCCTTGCATCTACAACTTTTAAAGTTACACCAGTGGATGCTACGAAATCGCGCTCTACTTGTTCGGCTTCACCTTCACGAAGCAAGCCATGATCAACAAAGACGCATGTAAGTTGTGCGCCAACCGCTTTTTGCACAATTGCGGCTGCAACCGCAGAATCGACTCCCCCAGATAGCCCGCAAAGGACGCGGCCGTTCCCGACAAGGGCCTTAATTTTTTCAACTTCAGTGTTAACAATATTTTCTGAATTCCAAGTTGGTTTACAACCAACGATATCGATTAGCCATCTCCGCAGAATCTCTTGCCCATTTTCAGAGTGCAGAACTTCTGGATGGAATTGGACTCCAGCAAATTTTGCATCGCTGCTTTCAAAGGCAATTATTGGGGTATCTAAAGTTTTTGCGGTTGAAGTAAATCCTTTGGGAGCAGTTGTAACGCTATCGCCGTGGCTCATCCACACGTTAAATTCTTTTGGTAGCCCTGATAATAATTTTGAATCGGTACTTTGCGAGAGTGTGGTGCGTCCGAATTCGGATTTACCAGTTTGAGTTACAACTCCACCGAGTGCTGCTGCCATAACCTGAAAACCATAACAAATTCCAAAAATTGGGATTCCCGCTTCAAAAATCTTTGAATCTAATGTTGGGGCTCCTGTTTCATAAACACTGGATGGGCCGCCAGATAAAATAATCGCAGTTGGCTTTTTCTCTAACATCTTTGCAATCGACATAGAAGATGGAACTATTTCCGAATAGACCTGGGCTTGGCGAACTCGACGAGCAATTAATTGGGCATATTGCGCACCAAAATCAACAACTAGAACTAGTTCCTGGTTTTTTGAGTTAGACACGATCGATAACAACTTCAACGCGCTGGAACTCTTTAAGATCTGAGTAACCAGATGTAGCCATCGCACGTCGTAGTGCACCAAACAAGTTCATGCTGCCATCAGCAAGATGTGATGGACCAACCAAAATCTCTTCCAACGTTCCGACAGTGCCAACTTGAACTCTGTCACCGCGAGGCAATTCCAGATGATGTGCTTCAGAACCCCAGTGCCAACCTTTGCCTGGTGATTCAACGGCTTTCGCAAGTGGTGAGCCCATCATTACTGCATCGGCGCCACATGCAATTGCCTTCGCAATGTCGCCAGATCTTCCAACTGAACCATCTGCAATAACATGAACAAAGCGACCACCAGATTCATCCATGTAATCACGACGAGCAGATGCAACTTCTGCAACAGCAGATGCCATCGGTACTGCAATTCCCAAGACTGAACGAGTTGTATGTGCCGCACCGCCACCAAATCCAACAAGTACTCCAGCAGCTCCGGCGCGCATTAAGTGAAGTGCGCCAGTTCCGGTCGCACAACCCCCAACAATAACTGGAACATCTAATTCATAAATAAATTTCTTTAAATTCAGTGGCGCGGTTTCAGTTGAAACATGTTCAGCGCTAACTGTTGTTCCACGAATAACAAAAATATCTACCCCAGCATCGATAACAGCTTTTGCGTGTTCGGCGGTTCGTTGTGGTGAAAGCGCTGCTGCGACTGTTACACCGGCTGCACGAATTTGCGCGATGCGCTCTTTAATTAGTTCTGGGCGAATCGGCAGCGCATAAAGTTCCTGCATTCTGCGAATCGCTTTATCCTGCGGCATCGATGCAATTTCACCAAGTGGAATTCGTGGATCTTCATGGCGAGTCCAAAGGCCTTCAAGGTTTAGAACTCCAAGGCCGCCAAGCTTTCCAATAGCGATTGCTGTATCAGGTGAAACCACTGAATCCATTGGTGCTGCCATCATTGGTAGTGAGAATTTATATGCATCAATCTGCCAGTTGATTGAAACTTCTTCCGGATCGCGAGTACGGCGGCTTGGAACTATGGCGATGTCATCAAATGAATAACCAACCCGAGCGCGCTTACCTGGTCCGATTTCGATTTCGTTCATGGCTACTTTCCTTTTCCGATGTAGTTCGGTGCATCTGCAACATGCAAAACATCATGTGGGTGGCTCTCTTGAAGACCTGCTGAAGTAATCTGAATTAATTGCCCATTTTGCTGCAGGTCAGCGATTGTTGGTGAACCGGCGTAACCCATTCCAGAGCGCAGCCCCCCAACAAGTTGGTGAACCATTTCAGAAACTGGCCCGCGATATGCGACTCTTCCTTCGATTCCTTCTGGAACTAATTTATCTTCGGCAAGAACATCATCTTGCATGTAACGATCTTTTGAATAAGATTTTTTATCGCCTCGAGATTGCATTGCGCCGAGTGAACCCATCCCGCGATACGCCTTATATTTCTTGCCATTAACTTCTACAAGTTCACCTGGTGATTCATCACAACCGGCAAGCAGCGATCCAAGCATTACTGAATCTGCCCCCGCAACAATTGCTTTTGCGATGTCACCTGAATATTGCAGGCCGCCATCAGCGATCAAAGGAATATCAGCTTTAACACATGCCTTATGTGCTTCCATGATTGCGGTAATTTGTGGAACTCCTACACCTGCAACAACTCGAGTTGTGCAGATCGATCCTGGGCCAACACCAACTTTTACCGCATCGGCTCCGGCATTGATAAGTGCTTGCGCACCTGCGCGAGTAGCAACATTGCCGCCAATTATTTGGATATCTGGAAATTCTTTTTTAATGCGAGCAATTGCATCAAGTACCGCGCGGTGATGTCCATGTGCGGTGTCAACAACAACTACATCGACGCCAGCTTCGATTAACGCTGATGCCCGAGCAAAACCATCGTCACCAACACCAACTGCGGCGCCAACAATTCCATGTGCCTTTACCGCTTTAACATTTTTAACTTGCTCTTCAATCGGCAAATTGCGGTGGATGATTCCGATTCCACCAGCCTTGGCCATTGCAATCGCCATTTGAGATTCAGTAACGGTGTCCATCGCCGAAGAGACGAGTGGAATATCTAATGAAATTTTGCGGGTCAACCGAGTCTTAGTATCAACTTCACTTGGGACTACATCTGAAGCGTCGGGAAGTAGAAGGACGTCGTCATATGTGAGTCCGAGCATTACTACTTTGTC
>CAIQHM010000050.1 GCA_903871555.1 uncultured Actinomycetes bacterium
CGGCAACGAACATCAACATTTCTAATTTCACCTGATGGCATACGAAGTTGTGCGTATGGACCTTCTTTAGCTGCAAGTTGAACTGATGCGCCAGCAGAGCGAGCAATCTTTGCTCCGCCACCTGGGCGAAGTTCAATTGCATGAATCATGGTTCCAACTGGAATGTTGCGCAGTGGCAAGTTATTTCCAGGCTTGATATCTGCTGATGGACCATTCTCGATCGCATCGCCTTGGCTCAATTTATTTGGTGCAATGATGTAACGCTTTTCGCCATCTGCGTAATGCAGAAGCGCAATACGAGCTGTGCGGTTTGGGTCGTATTCGATATGAGCAACCTTTGCTGGGATGCCATCTTTATCGTTACGTAAGAAATCTATTAGACGGTAAGCACGCTTGTGTCCGCCACCTTGGTGACGAGTTGTGATCTTTCCACTTGCGTTACGTCCACCCTTTGAGTGAATTGGGCGAACCAATGACTTCTCAGGAGTTGTGCGTGTGATTTCTGCGAAATCAGGAACGCTTGCGCCGCGTTGACCAGGAGTGGTCGGCTTGAGTTTACGTAGTGCCATTTTTTATCAGTCCTCTTCTTCTTCTAATCCAGTCCCCTTAGGAAACTGGACCTCCGAAGATGTCGATGCGGTCACCGGCGGCAACGTGCACGATCGCACGCTTTGTATCGTTGCGCTTTCCAAAACCAACCTTGGTGCGCTTGCGCTTACCTTCGCGGTTCATGGTGTTAACGCTCAATACTTTTACTCCAAATACTTTCTCGACTGCAATCTTGATTTCAGTCTTGTTAGCACGTGGATCAACTAAGAATGTGTACTTGTTCTCATCTAAAAGTCCGTAAGACTTTTCAGAGACAACAGGTGCTAGGAGAATCTCGCGGTAGTCCTTCATGCTGAGACCTCAACTTCGCTCTCTCGGGCAACTGCTGTTGCTGGTTTAGTAATGAATTCGCGAATAGCGGTTTCAGTGAAAACAATGTCATCGCTAACTAGAACGTCGTAAGCATTTAGTTGATCATTCACGATTAGGTGCATGTCATCTGCGTTACGAAGTGAACGCCAAGCTGTATCTTCAGTGCGAGCAAGAACTACTAGAACATTCTTACGATCTGAGAATTGGCGAACTGCTGAAATCGCGCCCTTTGTAGTTGGGGTTTCAACAATTGCATCAATAACGTGAATGCGATCTTCGCGTTGACGATCAGATAGAACACCCTTAAGTGCTGCTGCAATCATCTTCTTTGGTGTGCGTTGATCATATGAACGTGGAACTGGTCCATGTGAAACTCCACCGTGACGCTGCAAAGGTGCACGGACTGAACCCTGACGGGCGCGGCCTGTTCCCTTTTGCTTGAAAGGCTTCTTACCTGTACCACTTACTTCACCGCGGTTCTTTGTCTTTGCAGTGCCCGCGCGTGCTGCAGCAAGTTGCGCTACAACTACTTGGTGAATTAGTGGGACATTAGTCTGCACATCGAAAGTATCTGCAGGCAGGTTAATGCTTCCAGTTACCTTTCCAGCTGCGCTCTTAATATCTACTTTGAGTGACATGGGGTTATGCACCTGCCGTTTCAGAAGTTGCCATCTTGGCCGCTGAACGGACAAAGATGATTGAACCAGTTGGACCAGGAACTGCACCCTTGATTAGAAGAAGTGATTTCTCGGCATCAACTGAATGAACCAAAAGATTTTGAGTTGTAACTGTGTCAACACCCATGCGACCCATCATCTTCTTACCGCGGAATACGCGACCTGGTGTTGTTCGGTTACCGATTGAACCTGGCATACGGTGCTTACGGTCAACACCGTGTGAAGCTCCGATACCAGAGAATCCGTGGCGCTTCATAACACCAGCAGAACCTTTACCGCGTGAAGTTCCAGTTGCATCAACAAGTTCGCCAGCAGCAAATACATCTGCGCGAAGTTCTTGACCGACTGTGTAAGTAGTTGTATCTGATGTGCGAAGTTCAGCAACGTCAGAACGTGGGGTTACGCCAGCCTTTGCAAAGTGGCCAGCCTCTGGCTTTGTAACTTTGCGAGGATCAACCGCACCGAAAGCTAGTTGCACAGCTGTGTAACCATCATTTTCGATTGTGCGAATTTGTGTAACAACGCATGGGCCAGCTTCAATAACAGTTACTGGAACAATTTTATTATTGGCATCGAAAACTTGGGTCATACCAAGCTTCTTGCCGAGGATGCCTTTTACCGCAGAGCCCTGGGATTGAATAGTTTTGCCGTTAGCCATTTTTATCTATCCCCTTACAGCTTTATTTCAATGTCAACGCCGGCAGGGAGATCAAGACGCATCAATGAGTCAACTGTCTTAGGAGTTGGGTCGATGATGTCGATTAGGCGCTTATGTGTGCGCATCTCGAAGTGCTCGCGGCTGTCTTTGTATTTGTGAGGAGAGCGGATAACACAAAATGTGTTCTTCTCTGTTGGCAATGGAACTGGGCCCGCGACTGTAGCCCCGGTGCGTTCAACAGTTTCTACGATCTTCTTCGCAGATGTGTCGATCACTTCGTGGTCGTACGCCTTAAGCCGAATGCGGATCTTTTGTCCCGCCATTTGCTTCTCCTTTTTATCTAAACTGCACTTAAAAACATTTTTACTTCTTGTTTAATAGTTGGCCTCTTTCGAGGCCAACTATCGAAACAATTAATTACTTGATGATCTTTGTTACTCGACCTGCTCCTACGGTGCGACCACCTTCGCGGATAGCGAAACGTAGGCCTTCTTCCATAGCGATTGGTTGAATAAGAACAACAGCCATTTCAGTGTTATCGCCAGGCATAACCATTTCTGTTCCTGATGGAAGAGTTACGATTCCTGTTACGTCAGTTGTACGGAAGTAGAACTGTGGACGATAGTTATTGAAGAATGGTGTGTGACGTCCGCCTTCATCCTTTGAAAGGATGTAAGCATTCGCAGAGAATTCAGTATGAGGTGTGATTGAACCTGGCTTGCAGACAACCTGGCCACGTTCTACATCTTCACGCTTTGTTCCACGAAGAAGAAGTCCAACGTTCTCGCCAGCTTGACCTTCGTCTAGAAGCTTGCGGAACATTTCGACACCAGTAACGGTTGTCTTCTGTGAATCTGGACGGATACCAACGATTTCAACTTCTTCGTTGACCTTAACGATTCCGCGCTCGATACGACCAGTTACAACAGTTCCACGACCTGTGATTGTGAAAACGTCTTCTACTGGCATCAAGAATGGCTTATCAACTTCGCGAGCTGGTTGAGGAATGAAGCTGTCAACTGCTGCCATAAGTTGCATGATTGATTCAACCCACTTTGGATCTCCTTCGAGAGCCTTAAGAGCTGAGATGCGAACGATTGGTGTGTCATCGCCTGGGAATTCGTACTTGCTAAGAAGTTCACGAACTTCCATTTCAACTAGTTCAAGAATTTCTTCATCGTCAACCATGTCTGACTTGTTTAGAGCAACAACGATTGATGGAACGCCAACCTGACGAGCAAGTAGTACGTGCTCCTTAGTTTGTGGCATTGGTCCATCAGTTGCAGCTACTACAAGAATTGCACCGTCCATTTGAGCAGCACCGGTAATCATGTTCTTGATGTAGTCGGCGTGGCCTGGACAGTCAACGTGTGCGTAGTGACGTGATTCTGTTTGGTACTCGATGTGCGCGATAGAAATTGTTATACCGCGGGCGCGCTCTTCTGGCGCCTTATCGATTTGATCGAATGGTGTGAATGGGTTTACATCAGGATACTTATCGTGAAGTACCTTTGAGATCGCAGCAGTAAGAGTGGTCTTACCGTGATCGATGTGACCGATTGTGCCAATGTTTACGTGCGGCTTATTCCGCTCGAACTTTGCCTTTGCCACTTTTTCCTCCTGTTGGTTCTTTTAGTTTGTTAGTTTGGTTGTTTTCGTTTGCCGATTCGCAATAATTCTCAGCGATTACTCGCCGCGAACCTTTGCGATGATTTCCTTCGCGACCGCGGCTGGAACCTCGGCATACGAATCAAATTGCATGCTGTAGCTTGCGCGACCTTGTGTTCTGCTTCGAAGATCTCCGACATAGCCGAACATCTCTGATAGTGGAACAACAGCTTTGACAATACGAGCGCCTGAACGCTCATCCATGGATTGAATTTGTCCGCGACGAGAGTTGAGATCGCCGATGACATCGCCCATGAAATCTTCTGGTGTGATTACTTCAACTGACATAACTGGTTCCAGAATTACTGGGCCAGCTAGTCGAGATGCTTCTCTAAATGCTTGAAGTCCTGCAATTTTGAATGCAAGTTCTGATGAGTCAACATCGTGGTAAGCGCCGTCAAGAAGTGTTACGCGAACATCAACTAGTGGATAGCCAGCTAGCGGACCGTTTGCCATACCTTCTTTACATCCAACATCAACTGAAGGAATGTATTCCTTAGGGATGCGACCACCGGTGATCTTGTTTACGAATTCGTATGTGTTTTCGCTACCTGTTGGAAGGGGTTCGATTGCAATTTGAACCTTTGCGAATTGACCAGAACC
>CAIQHM010000051.1 GCA_903871555.1 uncultured Actinomycetes bacterium
ATTAACTTGCGAGCTGCACCTCTTTTTCATTTCCAGAGTCGATATCTCCAGTAACTTCAATAACTTCAATAACTTCAATAACTTGAATTGCATTTAGTCGAGGGCGACCAGCGCTGCGCTTTCTTTGAATAACCTTGCCATCCTCAAACAACTCGCCGCCCCAAATACCGCATGGCTCAGCGCGAGAAAGTGCACCTTCTAAGCACTTGGCACGCATTGGGCATTCACCGCACAAAGCCTTGGCATAAGAAATCTCGGCTTGGCTTTCGGCGAAAAAGGTCTCGGGCTCTGCCTGATGGCAGGGAAGCTTCGTTGATGAATCTGCAAAAGCAGTAACACCAATCTTTGCATCTGGGCCTTGGGCCCATCCTGGTACTAATAGTTCGCTGAAGAGAACAGTCACTGTTCTCACCTCCGTCTTTTCTAGGTTTACTTAAGTTGGGCTTTCTCTTGTTTGGGTTGGTTGGTTGTGGGGTTCTGCGGCTGGTAGAAAAGCAAAAGGGCCGCGAATCCTTTGAAAGGATTTGCGGCCCTGGGGCTTTTGACTATCGGTTAGCCGATAGAGCTCCAGGATCCGCGCTTTGCATAGGCTGCATAATTAGCAGCGAAGGCAAAATGCTTATGTGTTGATGGCTTGTTAGTTGCTGTAGCCCCAACGAAAGAGGTACGCCAAGCGTTAGAAACTGCTGTTTCAGCAGAATTAGACACAGCGGTGATACCGCGTGTGCCTGTTGCTAGAGCGAATCGTTGTGACATGTGGAGAAGGGTAACCCAGGCCACATTGATGGCGCAAGTTAATTAATTTGATTAACTCGGGCTTAGAGAATGCCCTGCAGAAATGGGCTTGGGGTTCCCGAATATGAAAGATGAAGTTCGCTCTTTGCCCGCGTAAGGCCAACATAAAAAAGGCGGCGCTCTTCTTCGACATCATTGCCCATCGGCAGAGTTCCATCGCTGATTCCAGCCAAGAAAACGTGATCCCATTCCAAGCCTTTTGCAGCATGCAGAGTCGCAAGAACTACGCCGGGCAGGGCTGGTGGATTGTTCTGTTCTGCTCGGTCCTCGAGTTCGCGAAGGTAGGTACGAAGTGTCATCTGAGTTCCTGCAGAACTTGCATCTTCCTGCATCGATTTAGCCAGAGCCAGAAAGGCATGCACATAATCTGTTTCGCCAAAGGGGCGCAAAACATCGACTAAATCTGAATACCAACTTCCACCTTCAGTTGGCAGAACTGAGGCGCTTCGAATTACGCGCATTGCATCACGAACATCGACTCTTTCAAAGAATTTTTCGGAAGTCTTGATCTGCGAATCAATTCCGGCGGCGCGAAGTTCGCGTTCAAAGATATCTAACTGTGCATTTGTTCTAGTCAGGATTGCTACTTCAACATGTTCGCCCGCTTTTGCTCGAAGTTCTGCAATCTTCTTTGCAATGTAATTTGCTTCTCCGGCGTTTGAATCAAATTTGGCGATCTCTGGTTTAGCGCCATGTTCATTCATCGAAGCAAGTTCGTGACCATGTTCGCCAATCATTCCGCCTTGGCGCAAAATTGCATTTGCAGTTCCAATAATTTCTGGGGTGGAACGATAGCCCCGAGATAGGCGAATTACTTGGGCTTTAGGAAAGCGCTTGGTAAAGCCGAGTAAGAAAGAGGAACTGGCGCCCGCAAAGGAATAAATAGTTTGGGCTGCATCTCCCACAACGCAAATATCTTCGCGGTTGCCGAGCCACAAATTAAGTAATCGTTGTTGTAGCGGAGACACATCTTGATATTCATCAACCGTGAAATAACGGTATTGATCCCTAATTCGCTCGCGCACATCGCGATCTTCTTCAAGCATGCCAACTGTTAGTAAAAGTACATCTTCAAAATCAATTGCGCGCTCTTGGCGCTTCAGCGTTTCGTATGCCTGATAAACCTTTGAGATATCTTCGAAGTTTGCTTTATCAGCTTTATTATTTGGAATTCGAAGTGTGCGTCCAGCACCAAGAGCCGATTCAACATATTCATCGGGTGAAATCTCTAGGACTTTTGCCCATTCGATTTCACTTGCAATCTCGCGCAGTGTTGAGGTTTGCGGGGCAAGAGATGAATCAGTTCGATTAAGTGCTTCAGCGATGGCACCAGATTTCATTGTAAGAAGTGAAGGAAATGCCCCACCGAAAGAATATGGCCAGAAATACATAAGCTGTTTAATTGCTGCAGAGTGAAATGTCCGCGCAGTTGCATTTGGAATTCCAAGGCCACGAAGTCGAGCCCGCATTTCACCGGCTGCTCGCGCAGTAAAAGTGAGTGCAAGGGTCTTGCTTGAATCAGTAACGCCGATCGCAATTGCATATGCAATTCGATGTGTAATTACTCTGGTCTTACCGGTTCCGGCACCCGCAATCACGCATACTGGGCCACGGACCGCGGTAACAACTTCTCGCTGTTCTGGATCTAAGGCTTCTAGAATCTGATCGACGCTTGCGGCAGGCATTTAATTACCTAACAAATCTCGAACATCTGCGCCGCTTTTTTCATACCAAAATTCAATCATCTTGCGCGCAACGCTCATGCTTGGCGGCAAGGTAAGTGATTGATCCGCAATTGCTTCGCGCATTTCTTCGCGAGTAAGCCAGCGAATCTCTTCTATCTCTTCGCCATCGGCTTTTGCGGCGCCTGGATTTGTAGCAAGAGCTGAAAATGAAATCATAATTGAAGCAGGAAATGGCCAAGGTTGTGAACCAAGGTATGTGATCGCATCGACTTTAATCGCAGACTCTTCAAATACTTCTCGTAGAACAGTTTGTTCAAATGATTCACCTGGTTCAACAAACCCGGCAAAGCAGGAGAATCTCTTCTCTGGCCAAATTTTTTGGCGGCCAAGTAATACTCGATCTTGCGAATCCTTTACTAAAACAATTACTGCGCCATCTGTTCTTGGATAGTGTTCAGAACCATCTGATGTGCATTTACGAAGCGAGCCACCATTTGCACTTAAAGTTGGCGCGCCACATCTGGCACAAAATTGGTGGGTGTGATGCCAATTAGCAATTGCTTGGGAATGAATTGCTAGTCCCATTTCAAGTTGTGGCAAGTAATCCCCTAAAGTTCTAAGGGTCTGATAATTTTCAAGTATTTCAAAACTTTCAAAATCCATCGCATCACTGCACCAAGCAAAGTAGGCAATGCCCTTATCGATGCCAAGAAATAACTCTTCGCCAACTGCGAATTTCTTTTCGGCTCGCAACTCTTCGATCTCTTTTGCGCTCTGGAAATCTAATTCAAAATTTGGTTTAACTCGAAACTTGCCTGATGCGAAGTGAAGAATCCGGGCGTCCTGCCACAGTTTTGCAAGCTCATCTGGCTTTAACCGAAGATCACCTGCGCGATCAACTGCCTCGCTGGCCAATGGGAGCTTCAAAACATTCACTTGCAGACCTTACTAGGGCGCGCAAATCAGTGCTAAACAGGCTTATTAGCCTTAATAACCTGGCAAGTAGAGAGTAGCTAGACGAATCCTAATAAAGTGCCCGAATGCGACTGACTTCATGGAATTTATTGCATGGCCAAGGAGCGACGAATTTAAAGGCAATTGCCAGAGAATTGGCGGTAGCCGGCTCTGATTTTGTGATTGGAGTTCAAGAGGTTGATGCTTACCAAGATCGATCGGATCAAGTCTTTCAAGTTTCGGATTTAGCAAGTGAGCTCGGTGCTAAATATTTTGCTTACGCCCGTTGCGTGATTGGTACCCCGGGAATTAAGTGGCGCAAATTGCACGACCAAGAAGATGTGCTAATTACCAATGCCTTGGGCGACCTCGGTAATAATCAGAATATAGCAAGTGATAATCCACCATCGTATGGAATTGGTTTGATAACAAATATTCCTGTAACAAAGTGGCAGACCTTGGCTTTAGGAAAATCACCAATCGGATTACCACTTGCCATTATGGTTGGTGGGAATGAGAATGAAATTGGCGCTAGTGCAAAACCAAAGATTAGATTTATTTATGTAAAAGATGAACCGCGATATGCAGTGGCTGCGCAATTAGAGAATGGTTATACCGTTGTAAATACTCATCTCTCCTTCGTGCCATTCGTTAATCTCTATCAATTGTGGCAAATTAAGCGCTGGCTCGCGAAAATGCCCGGAAAACATATTTTGCTAGGTGACTTGAATCTGCCATTTAATATTCCAGTTAAGTTTTCAAGATGGAGATCACTGATTTCGACGGCCAGTTATCCAACTTGGAAACCAGCAATTCAATTTGATTACATTCTTAGCGATAACGTAGCTAAGGACGCGGCGCACCCAATCTCTTTAAAGAGTGAGATAAGCGATCACTTGCCAGTAACGATTGAGATTAATTGATCTTCATTCAATAAATCTGCTGGCCGAACCGTTTCATCAGAACCTACATAATGAAAAGCGGCGCTAATGTTTTCAAGTGGAACCCCAAATAACTTTGAATAAGCCAAGCGATACATTGCTAATTGAATAGCCGCCGCCGCTAAGTCATCTCCGCTCTTAGATTTGCCAGTCTTCCAATCGACTACCTCGTACTTGCCGGCCGCCTCGTAAACCGCATCAATCCGACCACGAAGCAATACTCCGCCAAGAACTGTTTCAAATGGAACTTCAATTCCACCAGGTGCAGGATCTCGTTTTGCCCAGTCACTATTAAGCCACTTCTCTTTTAACTCTTCCAGCGGCAAATCATCTGGATCAGATTGCGAAATATCTAAAGCATCTTCATCTAATACCTGTGGATCTTTATATTGCGCTTCAATCCACAGATGGAATGCAGTTCCGCGCCTTGCATATTTATCAATGTGATTTGGCATTGGGCGACGGATATTTAGCGCTAATTCATCTGGATCTTTAGCTAGGTTTACCAGAGTTGAAACCGACATTCTTATCGGCAGATTAACTCTTAGATGGCTCTTGCGTTCACCTGCCTCAGCAATTAGTGCGATTGCATCATTGGCTAGGCTAATTTCTGCCGCCGTTCTTGCAGCGCTAACTAAATCTTGTGGCGTTGCAAATGCTTTGTGGCCCGCGACAAATTCGATTGACTTAGCAACGCTTTCTGCACGAGCAGATTTTATCGGCCAATTTCCGGTTCGTGGTTTTGTACGTGTTGGATTCTCCGTAGTTGGTTTTGCCATTTCAAATAACTTTTTCTCTGAGTCAATTGAATCTACGGAGGTTTCAACTAAGTTGTACAGCGCGCTGGCATCGACCGAATCCATGCCGTTGCCAAACCAAGATGCAGTAGCAAGCAGATTAATTTTGGCCCGCGTAAATGCCACGTATGCCAGTCGCCATTCCTCTTCTTCTCGCCGCTTCTTCCAAGAATCTTTAACAACATCAAGTGCTTTGCGAACATCAACATGTTTTGGAGAATTGGCGGGAAACACAAAATCATCAAATTGTTTTCCATCACCGCGAAGTGAGATTGGCAGTGCTGCTGAATTGGAAGTCCAGAGATCTAAATTCTTTCCGGCACTTGGGAAGTTATCGGTGACCAAACCTGGGACAGCCACGAAATCCCACTCTGAGCCTTTTGCTGCATGGATTGTGAGTATCTGAACTGCATGCTTATTTGCAGCGACAGATACAGGCTTTAGCCCACCCTCTTCAGAATCTGCAATCTTTAACCATTCAAGGAAGGTTGAGATTGTTCCACCATTTCGCTGGAACTTCGCTGCTTCATCCAAGAAAGCATCTAGGTGTTTGCGACCTTGCGCAGATCCATCCCGAACCATAACTTCGGTATCAAGAAATAAGAATCGCTCGGCCTCCATAATTGCATCAGTGATGGATCCAGTTAAATATCTTCGAAGTTCGCGCAACTCTTTAGAGAATTTTAGTAATCGCTCGTAACCAACTTCCGAGAAATTCTTGCGTGGTGCTTTTTCAAATACTTCTAGCGCCTCTATTGCGCTGCCGATAGCAAAATCTTCAGCTTCCATAACCTCAGCGTTAGGCGTCTCCATTATCTTGCCAACAGTCTTGCTAAGTGATTGATCAAAATTTGTAACGAGCGATCTAGCATATTTGCCAAGCGCAGCTAAATCTTTGGGACCAAGTGCAAGTCTGGGGCCGGTAAGAAGTCGCATTAGTGCGCTTCCATTATCTGGGAACGTTAGAACACGAAGGAGCGCCAAAATATCTGCAACTTCAGGAACATGAATTAGACCACCAAGCCCGACAACTTCTACTGGAATATTTTTTGCGCGAAGGGCTTGTTCAATTTCACTTATATATTTGCGAGAACGAACAAGTACTGCAAATGTTTGAGGTTCATCTAGATCTGCCAAGCGCTCTGGTGCAAACCAGTATTTTTCAAAGTGTTCGGCAATACCTGCCGCTTCCATTGCCAAGGTTTCATACTGTCCGCAGAAGAGCGCACCTTTGCCAGCACCAGGTCGAAGCTTTAGGCGTTTAACAGTTGCCGCTTTGCCATCTCTGCCAACAATTAGTTGCCCAATTTTATCTACAGTTTGATTTGCGACTTCAAGAATATTCTCATCATTGCGCCAGGTGGTTAATAAATTATGTTCAATACATGATGTGGAAGATTTGCCGACAAAGTGTCCACCGAAGGTATCGAGGGTCTGCGCACTTGCGCTGCGCCACCCGTAAATAGCCTGGTTTGGGTCACCAACGGCTGTGACCGCATGGCCATCGCCAAAGAGCGCAGATAAGAATTTAACTTGGCTTACCGAAGTATCTTGATACTCATCTAGTAAAACTATTCGGTATTTGGCACGCTCGGCGGAAATAATCTCTGAAGCAAATTCAACCTCACCACTTACCAATTTGGCCACAAGTGCCATCTGATCATTGAAGGTGAGCAGGCCACGATCGAGGCGATATTTTTCATATGCCTCAACCATCGGCAAAATTGCAAGGCGCTCCTTCAAGGATGATGCGAGATCTCGAACTGCATCATTTGATTGGGTGTCAGAAATTGTTGCAAACTTCTCTAGCTCTGATTCACAAAACGCACGTACCTGCTCTGTTGTTTTCCCGTGCTCGCCAAGGGCCGCAGATAATCCCATTACTTTATCTACGATGGTTTTAGCAGCATGCGAAATATCATTGCCATTGGTAGCTTCGCTCGTGAAATTATTTACAATATTATTTGCAATCTGCCAGGCTGCGGCTTCACCAATTGGATCCGCGGTTGCATCGACTCCCATGCGAATTGCGTGTTCAGATAAAACGCGACCGGCATATGAATGATATGTAGAGACTGTTACTGCGATATCAATCTCAGATTTATTTATCGAATCAACTGGCAGCAACCCAATCTTTCGGAGTTGACGCAGGCGTTTGCGAATTCGAGAGGCAAGTTCACCTGCAGCTTTTCTTGTGAAAGTTAACCCAAGAATTTCATCCGGGCGCACAATTCCATTTGCAACTAGCCAGAGAACTCGGGCGCTCATGGTTTCAGTCTTTCCAGAGCCAGCGCCAGCAATTACAACTGTTGGGCCAAAGTGAAGTGATTCAATAATCGGAATCTGTTCTGGGCTTGGACCCTTGAACTTTGGATCGATTGTGCGAAGCGCATCGCCGATGTCGGTTGCAGAATACTTAATTGTTATCTCGCTCATTGATCAATCACCGACCGACCTTGCGGCTGAATAGGGCAAATTCCTTTAACGGAGCAGGTTCTACAGCGATCATTAACGGTGGCTATAAATTCATTAGCTGACATCGCATCGGCTGCTGCAACAACTTCGGCCTTGATGCTTTCATGGTCTTTTACTGGTTGTGGTTTTGCAGAGGCAGATTTTGTGTCGGTGCCTAAGAACAATAATTCGGCGCCGGCGCTCTGATTACCAGGTGATTTTTCAGTGAAGGCCTCTTCATAAACCGCTAACTGATATCCAGCTAATTGTTTGTGCTCCTCAGCTTTTTTCTTTGTGATGTCAGGTGCGCCTGTTTTTAAATCGACTATATAAACCCGTCCCTCGTCATCAATTTCGACGCGGTCAACACTTCCATTAAATAAAGCGCGACCGATTACCTTTTCGAAGTCGGCTTCAACTGCAAAGAGAGTTCGCTTTGATTTATTTTCGGAGTGCCACTTATAGAACTTCGCTAATTTTTCGAGTGCTATTTTAAATTGATAGTCTCGAACCCAACCTTTATTACCATCTATTAGCTGCCAACCATTTTCAAGTCGGGTAGCAAGTTCGTCATATGTTAAAGATGGTTCACTCTTTAACATCGCGGCAAGCGAGTGAATTGCGATTCCCAGTAATTGCGCAGTTGAATCTCCATCACGGCCACCGCTCTTTTCGATAAACCATTTCAGGCCACATTCCGAGAATGATTGAAGGTTGCTTGGAGATACTGAAACTTCTTCAGTTTCTGGAATAACCGGATCATTGCTACTAAGTTTTAATCCACCCAACCAATTCTCACTCTTTGCACTCTGAATTTCATTTGTTGCCAGAGTGTTCAGAAGTTTTGCTGCGAACTCTTTGCTTGTTAAATCGGCGCTATCTAAATCTCGGCGCAACGTTGAAACCAGAGCCTGTGGAGTTAGCGCTCTTGGTAATTCGATATTTTCGGAATCAATCGATGAACTCCCATGAATAAATTCATAAATATCTTCAAAATACTGTGATGGTTCCGAATCATCTTCCTTGGAATAAGCCGTAACAACCAGGGCCGCCTTTGCCCTTGAAATAGCTACATTTAGCAGTCTGCGCTCATCTTCGACCAGCGCATTTGCAGCGCTCGTTTCAATCTCACGTCGAGCAGTTAATTGGGTGCGCTCGGATTCAACTAAGCGTTCGCTGCCAAGTAGCGAACCACGTTGTTTCAAATTTGGCCAGACTCCTTCTTGCAGCCCCGTGATTGCAACAAGATCCCATTCCAAACCCTTTGCGCTATGAACTGTCATAACACTTACAACTTCTCCGCGTTGGCCCCGCGCTGCAATTGCATCACTTTGAATAGATTCACTTAACAACTGATCTAGGAATAGTTGAGGGTCAGAACCAGGCATGCGTTCAGCAAAGCGACGCGCAGATTCAAAGAGAGTAATCACGGCATCTAAATCGCGATCGGCGCTCGCGCCTCGGATTCCACCTTTAAGTGCGCGGGTGCGCCAGGTATTTGCAAGTGAATCACCTTCATAATTCTTGGCTGAATTCCAGATTGCCCAGATTAAATCTGCGATATCAACCTTCATTAATCCTTTGGAGTTCATGCGAACAACTTTGCGGGCCTCGGCAATTACCTCAGCAACCCGCTTTAGTGAGAGCAATTGTTCCCAAGGAAGGGGTGCATCGTTATTATCTAAAATTTCTAAAATAACTTGCGTTGAAGGTTTTGCGTCATCGCCAGATTCGCGTATTTTTCCTAAATCAATTCGCATCTGGCGAAGAGAGAGCGCATCTGCGCCACCAAATTCTGAGAAGAGAATTTCCTCTACTAAATCCCAATTACTTGGCACAAGTTTTATCTTCCCGAGTGCGATTTGCGCAATAGTTAAGATTGGTTTAATTGCTGGATTCTCGCCAAGTGCCAGAGCATCTGAATCAATTTGAATCGGAATGTTATTTAACGCAAATGCCCGCGAAATAGCCGAGACTCCGGCACCTGGTGCTCGGAGAATTACCGCCATCTGTGACCAGGCAATCCCATCGCGCAAGTGGGCGGTGCGAAAAGCATGAGCAATGTAATTTGCACAATCAGATTGGCTGGCCAACTTTGCGACATCTATCGTAGAAGCGCTGTTATTCAGTGGTTTCAAAGCTGGAGCTGGGTTTCTAAACTTTGTCGCGATTGCGTTAGTTAATTCGGCAATCGCAGTTGGGGTGCGAAGGGCGGAAGTTAAATGCAGCTCTTCAAATCTATTTGAACTTGCAAAGGATCTAACACCTTCGGGGTCTGCGCCACGAAATTGGCCGATAGCTGATTGTGGATCGGCAAATAAAATTACGCTATCACTTGCCAATAAATTTAAGAGTTCTCGTTGGGAATTATCACTCTCTTGGAATTCATCGACAATAATTAATTTAAATTTGTTCTGAAAAGATTTGCGAATCGTGGGCTTGGAATTCAAATCTGAAATCGCCTGCGAAATAATAGAACTTGAGTCAATTCGTTTTGCCGCTCCAGAAATGAAACCATAACGAATCGCTAATACTTCGTCGTATAGCTTCCAAAAATTTGCCGCTGGCTGCCACCATGGTTCATTTAGCAGCTGACCTTTTTCGATTAATTTCTTATATGTGAAGTTGCGTTCACTTGCGCGAAGAATTAAATCCCGAAGCTCGCGCGCAAAGCCTTTGGTGGAAAGCGCTGGTTCTAAAACTTCTGGCCACTTTACTTTCGGTGAATATTCAGGATTGGCCAAGAGTTCACGAATAAAAGAATCTTGTTCGGCGCCAGAGATCAATACATATTTGGGATCATCGCCATTGATTTGGGTATTTATTATGGAGAAGGCAAGTGAGTGAAATGTTCGAACTATTGGTTCAAAAGCATTTGCACCAGATTGAATAACTATTTGATCACGAAGTTCTGATGCCCGTTCGCGACCATAAGTTAAAACCAAAATTGAATTAGGATCGAAGCCAGATTTTATTCGTTCAACAACACTTGCAATTAACGTTGCGCTCTTTCCGGTACCTGGACCGCCAAGAACGAGTAGACGTGGGGCGGTTGAATCAATTATCGATTTTTGTTCAGGTGTAGGTGAGAAAACTGAAGGCGAAACCGTAGGTCGAATAAGTTCTATTCTGTGATTTGTGCGAGCGGCCATGGGTCTATCTAACCCAAGGCCACCGACAAATTCGGTTATTCAGCGTTCAGGTTGACCTTCTTGGCGCGACCGACGTTACGTGCTCGCTCATTTTGATCAAGAATTGTCTTGCGGACTCGAACATGTTTTGGAGTTACCTCAACGCATTCATCTTCACGACAGAACTCGAGAGCTTGCTCAAGGTTTAGCAGCCTTGGCGGAATGATTCGGTTGGCATCATCTGCGCCGGATGAACGCATATTTGTAAGCTTCTTTTCGCGAACAATATTTACATCCATATCTTCGGTACGTGAATTTTCGCCGACAATCATTCCTTCATAAACTTCAGTACCAACTTCAAGGAAGATAACGCCACGCTCTTGGACGCCATCGACTGCATATGCAGTAACTGTTCCACGACGATCGGCTACAAGTGATCCGCTAAGTCGGGTACGAATTTCGCCATTCCAGTTCTCATAGCCATCAAATACGTGGTGCAGCAATCCGGTTCCACGAGTTTCAGTTAAGAACTCTGTACGGAATCCAATTAGGCCACGAGATGGGACTTTGTAATCCATACGGATCCAGCCAGTTCCATGATTAACCATTTGCTCCATACGACCCTTACGAAGTGCCATAAGTTGGGTTACAACGCCAAGATAATCTTCTGGAATATCAATGCTCAAACGTTCCATTGGTTCTTGAAGTTTTCCATCAACCATCTTCACAACTACTTGTGGTTTTCCGACAGTTAATTCGAAACCTTCGCGGCGCATGATTTCAACAAGCACTGCAAGTTGTAATTCACCACGGCCTTGAACTTCCCAAGTATCTGGACGATCAGTATTAACAACACGAAGTGAGACGTTACCGATTAGTTCAGCATCAAGACGATTCTTTACCTGGCGGGCAGTAAGAAGCTTTCCTTCTTGTCCTGCAATAGGAGAAGTGTTGATACCAATAGTCATCGAAATTGATGGTTCGTCAACGATGATTAGTGGAAGTGCATGTGGCTTCTCAAGATCAGCAAGAGTTTCGCCCAAAGTAATTGTTTCGATACCGGCGATTGCGACGATATCTCCAGGACCAGCTTCTAGCGCTGGAACACGTTCTAGACCGTCGGTTATGAGTAACTCTGCAATCTTTACGCGCTCGCTAGTTCCATCAGTCTTCATCCACATAACGCTCTCGCCCTTTTTAATTACACCTTCGCGAATTCGGCAAAGTGCAAGACGGCCAAGATAAGGAGATGAGTCAAGGTTTGTAACGTGTGCTTGTAGTGGTGCACCTTCGTGATAAACCGGTGCCGGGATCGTGCTGAAAATAACTTCAAAGAGCGCATCCAAGTTTTCGCGATCTGGCATTACGCCATTTTCTGGACGATTCATTGATGCCCGACCAGCTTTTGCTGATGCATAAACAACAGGGAATTCAATCTGATCATCATTTGCATCTAAGTCCATGAAAAGACCGTAAGCCTCATCAACAACTTCTGGAATACGAGAGTCGGGGCGATCAACTTTGTTGATTACGAGAATTACTGGAAGATTTTTCTCTAGCGCTTTACGCAGTACGAAACGGGTCTGTGGAAGTGGTCCTTCAGATGCATCGACAAGGAGAATTACACCGTCAACCATTTCAAGTCCACGTTCAACTTCACCACCGAAGTCTGCGTGGCCTGGAGTATCAATGATGTTAACAATTTGATTTCCACGGTGAATCGAAGTGTTCTTTGCAAGAATCGTAATTCCCTTTTCACGTTCTAGATCCATTGAATCCATTACGCGGTCGCGGTTCTCGCCCTCTTTCTGGTGCTCTGAAAATGCACCGGACTGAGTCAACATCGCATCAACCAGGGTTGTCTTGCCATGATCCACGTGAGCAATAATTGCTACGTTGCGAAGTTCATCGCGCTTCTTGAGTTCGCCAGTTATATATGGGCTTTTCTCGTATCTTATTTTTGTCATTAGTTATTGAACCTAAATTCCACTACATCGCCATCGGACATTACATATTCCTTGCCTTCCATTCGGACCTTGCCACGGGCTTTGGCTTCCGCCATTGAACCTGCGCCAACTAAATCGTTAAATGCAACGATTTCGGCCTTGATGAAACCTTTTTGGAAATCGGTGTGAATTACACCGGCTGCGACTGGCGCAGTATCTCCCTTATGAATAGTCCAAGCGCGTGTTTCTTTTGGACCCGCAGTTAAATAAGTTTGCAAACCTAAAGTATTAAATCCCACTCGTGCCAAAGTTGCTAGGCCTGGTTCATCTAAACCAATTGCAGATAATAATTCCATTGCATCTGCATCATCAAGTTCGGCAAGTTCGGCTTCTGTTTTTGCATCCAAGAAGATCGCTTCAGAAGGTGCAACCATTGCCGCTAATTTATTTCGCAGATCGGCGTCGGCAAGTTCTGCGGCATCAACGTTGAAAACATATAAGAATGGTTTTGCAGTCATCAAATGTAAGTCGGCAATTAAAGTTAAATCAACCTTTGAGCCGTAAAGTAATTTGCCAGCATTTAATATTTCTTGGGCTTGTTTTACCGCTTCGAGAACTGGCGCAACTTCTTTCTTGATGCGCACTTCTTTTTCTAAGCGAGGCACTGCCTTCTCAATAGTTTGTAAATCTGCAAGACCAAGTTCAGTATTAATAACTTCAATATCTGATGCGGGATCAACAAATGCTGCGGCCCGTTCACCTTCGCGCATTACATTTTCGTCATTGAAAACCCGGATGACCTGACAGATTGCATCGGTCTCGCGAATATTTGCTAAGAACTTATTTCCAAGTCCAGCACCTTCAGAAGCGCCCTTAACAATTCCGGCGATATCAACGAAGGAGACAACGGCTGGCAAGATTTTTTCGGAGCCGAAGATTTCAGCAAGTTTGGGAAGTCGGTCATCTGGGACACCAACCATTCCAACATTTGGCTCGATAGTGGCGAAGGGGTAGTTCGCGGCTAGAACGTTGTTCTTGGTCAGAGCGTTAAAAAGGGTCGATTTGCCCACATTTGGCAGTCCGACGATTCCAATAGAGAGGCTCACAAGGAGTAGAGCCTACGGGGGTTTGTCGGTGCTTCCTGCCACGATACGGGCATGGATGTAATTTTGGGCGTAATAATCGGGCTGGCTGTCGGAATTCTCATTGGATTTCTCGTAAAAAGTGGCAGATCTAATTCAAATTCTGCTGATAATCCTTTAATCAAAGATCTCAAAGAGCAATTAGATCGAGAGAAGAACTCGACTGCTGCGGCAACAAAATTAACCGATGAATTAGAAACCATGAAGAAGACCGTTGAGAAATTAACTGAGGCTGCCGGTGCCGCCGATCTGCGCCGAGTTCGCGCTGAGACCGAGATTACCGAACAAGTTAAATCAATGGCTTCACACAACGAAAATTTAGTTAAACAAACTCGGGCTATTGCCGGCGCACTTGCAAGTTCACAGACGCGTGGAAAATTTGGTGAAGCACATCTTGAAAAATTATTAGAAAGTGCTGGACTAATTGAGAACGAACATTTCACAAGACAATCTGCATCAGAGAAACTCGGTGACTCTGGCGCGATTCCCGATGTAACAATTAATATGCCTGGTGGCAGCGTTATTTATATTGACTCAAAGTTTCCATTCCAAAGATTTTATGAGGCTTTTGAAACTGAAGATGATGTATTGCGCAAGCAATTATTAGTAGAGCATTCAAAGGATTTACTGGCGCATATTCAGGCGCTATCAAAACGTAATTATGCCGATCGCGGGCCATCACCAGATTTCGTAATTCTCTATGCGCCAATTGATGCCATCTTTATCGAGGCCGTTAAAGCTATCCCAGATTTTCTTGAAACCTCTTTCCGTCTTGGTGTAACTATCGCAACTCCAACTTCGATGATGGCGCTGCTTCGCACGGTCGGTTATTTATTTAGTCGTAACCGAGTAGCGGCAAATGCCGAAGAGATTCAGAGCTTGGCAGTTAAATTCCTCCGTGATGTTTCATCGCTACACGACAAGATCGTCACAGTTGGCGATCGTTTAAAGAGCACCCTTAAGGCATACAACGACATGATTCCTACCGCTGAAACCACAGTGCTAAGTGCGGCCAAGAAGATGAAGTCTTTGGATGTCTCAGGAAAACCGTTAAAAACTTTTCCAGAAGTTTCGGAGAATTTGCGAATTCTCGAGAGTAAATTAGCCTTAGATGCGCCAGAAGATTTTATTGAAGTAGAAGAAATATCAGATGAGGAAGAAGATAAATGAGCAACTCGTTGGACGCTGTTAGATCAAAGGCGGTAAAGGGCCCTGGCCTTAAAGTTCCTGGAGTAATAGTTCTGCAATTTCTATTGATATTTATCTTTGAAGTACTTGAATACACAGTCACAAAGGTTGGCTTCTTCACCGGTCTTGCAATATTGGTCGCATTTCTAGGTGGCCTCTATCTTGGACGGCCTGGCACTTCATATACAAATGCGGTTAATCCCCCAATTGCCTTCCTATTTTCAACGCTCTTTATTATGGCAACAATTGGTGGAACTGGATTTTCGATTTCAAAGATCGGATTAGAACTTATTACAACGCTAGCAGCGGTTGCACCTTGGTTAATTACCGGCGCTGTGATTGCTTGGGCTGCGCACTTTGCACTTCTTCGTAAATATTCTCGAAAGTAAAATTACTTTCCAGCGAGTTTTAAATCTTTACGAAGCTCTGGTGGCATCGAAAATAATAGATGCTCCTCCATTGCTGTAATCGTCTCAACATCGCCATAGCCACGTTTGGCTAAATCTTTAAGCAAATCTTGGACCAAAATCTCTGGGACTGATGCCCCGCTTGATACTCCAATTATTTCAACGCCCGCAAACCATTCATCTTTTGCTTCTGCTGCATAATCAATTAGATATGCGGTCTTGGCTCCGTATTCAAGTGCAACTTCAACAAGTCGCACCGAGTTTGAAGAATTCTTAGATCCAACAATTAAAACCAAATCTGCTTGGGGGGCAATCTCTTTTATTGCAACCTGGCGATTTTGGGTGGCATAGCAAATGTCATCACTTGGTGGATCCATAAGATTTGGAAAGCGCTGCTTTAGCGCAGCAACAGTTGTTAGAGTTTCATCAACGCTCAATGTTGTCTGCGAAAGCCAGGCAACTTTATTTTCATCTGGAACTTGAATCTGATCAATTCCATCGACGCCGTCAACCAGAATAATTCGATCAGGTGCTTCACCTGCAGTGCCTTCAACTTCCTCGTGGCCTTCATGACCAATTAATAAAATAGTTAAATCTTCCGCTGCAAACCGCTTAACTTCATGGTGCACCTTTGTAACAAGTGGGCATGTGGCATCAATAGTTTTTAAATTTCGCGCTGCCGCACTTTCGTGGACTGCTGGAGAAACTCCATGCGCTGAGAAAATAACGGTCTGACCTTCAGGAACTTCATCATTTTCCGAAACAAAAATGGCGCCGCGAGCTTCAAGGGTTGAGACCACATGTTTATTGTGGACAATCTCTTTGCGGACATAAACCGGCGCCCCGTAAAGGTCCAAGGCTTTTTCTACGGTGACAACGGCGCGATCAACACCAGCGCAATATCCGCGCGGAGCCGCCAGTAAGACCCGTTTACTCATTGGGGAAGTCTAATTGGTAAGCCGATTACTATCGACTCGTGTCCGACCAGCCAACCGATCCAGCAGAAGCCCCATTTAGCGTTCGCGCAATTTCGGAACGAATTGGTGCAATTGTTGATGGATTAAGTGAAGTTTGGATTGAAGGCGAACTCTCTGAAATAAATGTAAGGCCCGGATCTCCAACAATTTTTATGCGCCTGCGAGATACCAGCGCGGATATGAGCATTTCAGTTCGGTGCTTTAAGAACGTATTCGATTCGGTTGCGCCACTTGAACAAAATGCTCGTGTTGTTATTCGTTCCAAGCCAACTTGGTGGACGAAGAATGGTTCGCTCTCTTTTAATATTTCTGAAATTCGCCAAGTGGGTGTTGGTGAATTAATGGCACGTCTTGAAGCGCTAAAGAATTTATTAGCTGAAGAGGGTCTCTTTGATTTAGATCGAAAGAAACCGCTTCCCTTTCTGCCAACTGTTGTTGGTTTAATTTGCGGGCGCAATAGCGATGCCGGAAAAGATGTCGTTGAAAACGCTAAACGTCGCTGGCCTGCAGTTCAATTTGAGATACGTGAAGTTGCAGTTGCAAATGCAGCAGCAGTCTCTGAAGTAAGTGCGGCTCTTCTCGAATTAGATGCAGACCCAAAGGTTGATGTAATCATTATTACCAGAGGCGGTGGCTCCTTTGAAGATTTACTTCCCTTTTCTGAAGAATCACTTCTGCGTCTGGTATCCGAGTGCCAAACACCAATTGTTAGCGCGATCGGCCACGAGAAAGATGCTCCACTACTTGATCTAGTTGCGGATTGGCGGGCTTCAACACCAACCGATGCCGGAAAGCGCGTCGTGCCAGATATGGAAGAGGAACTTGCGAAGATTTCAAATCTGCAAGATCGGGCAAATCGTTTTATCCAGAACCGAATTGATTTCGAAATCTCAAAGATCAAAGGTCTTATGGACCGCCAAATAATGCGCGAGCCACAAACGATAATTACTTCACGTCTTGAAATTGTTAAGAGCCTTGTTGCCAGATCACATCGCGCATTGGGCGGCGCACTTGCAATCGCCAGTGAAGAGATTGCCAGCCTTCGAACCCAAGTCCGTACCCTCTCGCCACAAGCAACATTGGACCGTGGGTATTCGGTTGTTCAAAAGAGCGATGGTTCAGTCCTTCGCAAAGCCAGCGAAGTTAAGGCCGGCGAGAAACTTCGATTGCGATTGGCCAAAGGCGAAGTTAGCGCCATTACGGAGTAGATTACGAATATGGCCGCAACTAAAGACCCGAAAAAATTGAGTTATGAAGAAGCCCGAGATGAATTAGCCGAGGTTGTTTCAACCTTGGAATCTGGGCAATCAACTCTTGAAGAATCTTTAGCACTTTGGGAGCGCGGCGAAGAGTTAGCAAAGATATGTCAGCACTGGCTTGATGGTGCAAAGGCAAAACTTGCCGCAGCCAAAGCGGAGTCGGAGAAGTAAATGCCAGAGTTTAATTACAGTGATTTACTTCCAATTGGTCCGGATAAAACTAAGTATCGCCTTGTAACAACCGAGGGCGTATCAACATTTATGGCTGAGGGTATGGAATTTCTTAAGGTCGCACCAGAAGCACTTGAAAAATTAACTGCAGAAGCAATCCACGACATCAATCACTATTTACGCGAGGAACACTTAACTCAACTTGCCTCGATTTTAAAAGATCCAGAAGCATCGCCAAATGATCGCTTTGTAGCCCTGGACTTATTAAAGAATGCAAATATTTCAGCAGGCGGAGTACTTCCAATGTGTCAGGACACTGGTACTGCTCTGATCATGGGTAAGAAAGGGCAACGTGTTTTAACTTCAAAGGATGATGCCGAATCTATCTCCAAAGGTGTTTACGACGCATACACAACTCTTAATCTTCGTTACTCACAAATGGCCCCGATTAACACTTGGGAAGAGAAAAACACTGGCAACAACTTGCCTGCACAAGTTGAAATTTACTCCGATACCAAGCACTCTGATGAATACAACTTTCTATTCATCGCAAAGGGCGGCGGCAGTGCAAATAAATCTTTCCTTTACCAAGAGACAAAGGCAGTATTAAATCCAACCTCATTTATGAACTGGCTTGATGAGAAACTTCGCTCTATTGGTACTGCGGCCTGCCCGCCCTATCACTTGGCGATTGTTATCGGTGGCACAAGTGCCGAGCACACAGTTAAAACTGCAAAGCTTGCAAGTACGCATTACTTAGATGAACTTCCTCGCAGTGGGGATGCCAAAACTGGTCATGGCTTCCGCGATATTGAATTGGAAGCAAAGGTCTTAGAGCTAACTAGAACTCTTGGTATTGGCGCACAATTTGGTGGCAAATATTTCTGTCACGATGTTCGCGTAGTCAGGCTTCCACGACATGGTGCATCTCTTCCGATAGCTATTGCTGTTTCATGTTCAGCCGATCGCCAGGCCAAGGCCAAGATCACTAAAGAGGGCGTTTTCCTTGAGGTTTTAGAGCGCGATCCAGCCCACTTCTTACCTGAAACTACTGATGAACATCTCGACGATAGCGTTGTGAATATTGATTTGAATCAACCAATGGCTGATGTTCTAAAAGTTCTCGCAAACTATCCAATCAAGACTCGTCTCTCATTAAATGGAACCTTAATTGTGGCCCGGGATTTAGCACATGCAAAAATTAAAGAGTTGCTGGATTCTGGAAAAGAGATTCCACAGTATTTAAAGGATCA
This sequence comes from uncultured Actinomycetes bacterium, assembly GCA_903871555.1. Classification (GTDB taxonomy): domain Bacteria; phylum Actinomycetota; class Actinomycetes; order Nanopelagicales; family Nanopelagicaceae; genus AAA044-D11. The sequence continues at coordinate 19,101 of CAIQHM010000051.1, forward strand.
TGCTGTTTATTACGCAGGCCCAGCAAAGACTCCTGCGGGTTATGCATCTGGTTCTTTTGGACCGACAACTGCTGGCCGCATGGATTCATATGTTGATCAATTCCAAAAAGCTGGCGGTTCAATGATTATGTTGGCGAAAGGAAATCGCTCTAAAGCGGTAACCGAAGCCTGTAAAAATAATGGAGGTTTCTATCTTGGATCTATCGGTGGTCCAGCGGCAAGACTTGCTCAAGATTGCATCACCAAGGTTGAAGTTTTAGATTATGCCGATCTTGGAATGGAAGCTATTTGGAAGATTGAAGTTAAAGATTTCCCGGCCTTTATAGTTGTTGACGATAAGGGAAATGATTTCTTCGCTGAGACTTCAAAGCCAATGAGTATTGGCAAAGCGCCTAATTAATTTTAGATTTAATAATAGTTAGAACGGTGCTTCTTCCAAAGCGCATTGCAAGGCGTCTTGTATCTAGCCGCAATATATGAAAGGCCCCACTTAATTTGGGTGACCGGATTGGTCCGCCAATCAGTTGAAATAATCTCCATCTTCACAGCCGGCAGGGCTTGAGGGATTCCGTGGGCGCCACTTCGATAATTGTGGGCCTGATAATTCCAGTGGCTCTCGCTATTCCAGAGTTTGGTTAGGCAGGTTATCTGGGTCTTGTTATTCCACTTCGGATATTTCTCTTCAATAATTTGCTTGGCAACCCCTTGGGCTCCCTTTGACTTCTTCGCTACTTCGACTTGCCGCGCCGCCAATGAAACCAAGGCGATGGCATTGGCATCGACCGAGGCCACGCCATTTACATCCAAAGTAATTCCACCTGGCGCAGCGGTTGGATTTTCTGGGGCCACCGTAAGAGCCGGGAGGTCATTTGGAACCGAGACGAACTGATCAAAAGAACCTTGGGCATAGGTCGTATCGACGCTGCCGATGAAGACGATAAAGAAAGCGGTGCTAAGAACTAGCTTGGTCGATCTAAAAATCTTGTTCATCTCACCCCTCCTTCCTCACCTATATCTTTTAAAATCCTTTAATTCCCATTAATTCCCGACAAGCAACATCCGCCCGAAATGGGCCAGTAACTTGGGGGAAGGGCAAAACCATCGCATCCGAGAAGGCCGTGGGCAAATTTAAATGCGTGTGAGTCGCGAAAAAGATATTAATCACAGGAAAGGGCGTATCTAAAAGTGCAGGTCAGATACGGTGATGTCCGATATATCTGTTTTATCCGATACCTAATATTTTAGGTTTTCGGGGGGCATTTACTGGCTGAAGTTGACCGGCTCTTCCAACATTTCAGTCACCAGAGCAGCAATTGGCGAGCGCTCTGACCTGGTCAAAGTGATGTGGGCAAAGAGTGGATGTCCCTTGAGTGACTCAACAACAGCGACGACACCGTCATGACGGCCAACTCGCAAGTTATCGCGCTGTGCGACATCGTGAGTCAGGATCACTCTCGAGTTCTGGCCGATTCTTGAGAGCACTGTAAGCAAAACTCCCCGTTCCAAAGATTGGGCCTCATCGACAATGACATAAGAGTCGTGAAGTGAGCGACCTCGGATGTGGGTCAGAGGCAGAACTTCGATAAGGCCGCGATCAATAATCTCATCGATGACCTGTTGGCTGACCAGAGCACCCAAAGTATCGAAAACGGCTTGGGCCCAAGGTGACATCTTCTCGTTTTCGCTGCCAGGAAGGTAACCAAGTTCTTGACCACCGACGGCATAGAGCGGGCGGAAAATTACGACCTTCTTATGTTGACGCTTTTCAAGCACTGCTTCTAACCCAGCGCTTAGTGCAAGGGCGCTCTTACCGGTTCCGGCGCGACCACCTAAGGAAATTATCCCTACTTCGCTATCCATAAGTAGATCCAAGGCGACGCGTTGTTCGGCGCTTCGACCATGCAATCCAAATGCCGAGCGATCTCCTCGGACTAAAAGCAGCTGCTTATCCGGAGTGACTCGAGCCAAGGCGCTTCCCTTATCGGAATGAAGAACAATTCCAGTATGGCAAGGATGTTCCTTCGCTAATTCGTGAGCAACTTTGGTGCCTTCATATAGCGCATCAATAACGTTGCCGCCGACTGTTGCTTCAACCATTCCAGTCCAACCACTTGTTAGTGCAAGTTCGGCTCGGTACTCCTCGGATTTCACTCCGACAGATGAAGCTTTAACTCGAAGCGGAAGATCTTTTGTAACTAGAACTACATCTCGGGATTCAGCCATCATATTTCTGGCGATTGAGAGAATTCGAGAGTCATTTGAACCATCACGTAAGAATCCAGATGGAAGCGATGAAGAATCGGAGTGATTTAACTCAACGCGAAGAGTGCCCCCTAAATCATTTAGATTTATATCTTCATCCAGGCGACCATGTTCTATCCGCAGATCATCAAGGGTACGGAGGGCGGCTCGGGCAAAATAGCCAAGTTCTGGGTGATCACGTTTGCTTTCTAACTCGCCAATAACCGTGATTGGGATTATGACTTCATGTTCGGCAAATCTTGTTAGTGCGGCGGGGTCTGCGAGCAAAACACTGGTATCTAAAACATATGTCATTCTTTTAAGGCTCTTAACGCTTTTACTGCTGCTGGTCCGGGCAGATTTTGCCGAATTAGCCAATTGGCGCTCGCATTCTGTTTAGTTTTATCCGAAGATTTTTAATCTCTGATGGCTAAAAGGTAAAACCACCAAGGGCTTCAAGGCCTGCGACACGCTTATTTGTAAAGTTAATTTCTGGTGATATTCATTTACCGAAGCGACGGTTTCTTTGCGAATATGCCCGCAGTGCTCGGAGGAAATCGACTCTACGAAAATCTGGCCAATATGCTTCACAGAAATAAAACTCAGAATGCGCACTCTGCCAAAGCAGGAAGCCCCCAAGTCTTTGCTCGCCAGAAGTTCTTATAACTAAATCCGGATCGGGAAGGCCGGCGGTATAAAGGTGGCGACTGATCTCATCAACACTTATCGAATTAGCGATTTCGGCCGGACTCTTTCCCGCGGCAGCCTCTGAAGTAATTAGAGATTTAACAGCATCAGCAATCTCGCTGCGCCCGCCATATCCAATTGCGACATTTATAACTACGCCTTTTATTCCTCTGGTCTTGACTGCAACATCAGTTAATTGGTCGACCAAGTTTTTTGGCAATAACTCCATCGAGCCCACTGGGCGAATCTCCCAACGTCTCCGACTAGCTAAGTCATTTACAGTATCTGCGATTATTTGTAGGAGTGGCTCCAGCTCTTGCGGCGGACGATTTAAATTCTGATTTGATAATAACCAGATCGTTAAGACTTGAACCTTGGACTCTTCACACCAATCAAGGAGATCAATAATCTTCTCGGCCCCGGCTTTATGACCTCGGGAAGTTGATGTATCTCCATCAGCGGCTGGATTCGCTTTGGACCATCTGCGATTACCATCAAGGATTACCCCGACATGGCGTGGGGTTTGCGCGAAATCTAATTTAGAAAATATCCGGCGTTCATAGATTGGATATAGAACTGATTTAATTGCCGGCTTTAACGAATCCTTAAGAATGTTGCTCACTAAAGTAATTAAATTAACTTAGGTAAGGGAATTGAATTCTTTTAACGCCCGGCGCTCTGCTACAAATGATGCAACTGGAAGGGTTCCGGCAAGAATGAAAAGTATTGTGCTGCCAAATGATTTGCGGGCCTTGAGACAGTAATGAAAGGCCGCTAATACATATATTGGATAGGTAAAGCCATGAACTAGCGCAACCCAAGTGAAATAGTGGTGGCTAGATTCAAATATGAAGTAATGAGTTGGAACGTTAACGAACCAGAGAAGAAGGGACATTACGCCGCAGTAAATTGCCATTATGCGAAAGCGGGTCATCGCTCCATTTAGGGCGGCTTGACGTGGATTTAATTGACTCATATCTGAACTTTACCCCCACTTTGACGCTCTTTCATAGAATTATAGAAGGGCGCGAGCAGAACAATTAGCGCCATTAGCCACCAGACAAAGACATACGAGATGTGCTGCCAATAATTTCCAGCAACTTTAGATTTAAGTTGTGGAGCGGGAATCCTAGTCGTCAAAATTTCTTGGCCAAGTGCAGTCTTTTCGGATGTTGCAATTATGTAACCATCGAAAAGATTGAGAGTGCCATCTCCAACCACCAGCGCCGGATCAATTCTAGAAATTTCTCCTGAGCCAGCCTTTGTCGAATCCGAAGTTTGTCTTGGATAAAGACGACCAACTATTTTCACATTTCCGACGATCTCTTGGTCTTCGAGACCTTCGAGTCCTCGCACTACCAAAATTGCACGTTTCCCCGGAAGTTCAAGTAATCGGACTTCAAGATTGGCAATAGATTTCTTATCACCGCTAATAATTTCTTGCTTAGGTGCGATAAACGTTTTGGCATATTTTCCAGAAACACTTACGATCCGATTTATTGCATCTGGTTGAATATTTGTACCTACAGCAGCAATTTTTTCAAGTGAGATTTTCTCAGCGTCAGGTAGATACGCATTTACCGCCCTAACATCATGAGCGCGATTTAATTGCCAATTGCCAAGCCCGATAAAAGTTATAGAAAGTAAGAGCGCCACAACAAGTTGGGCAATAAATCCTTTACTTATCTTCATTGCGGTCGGATAATTTTTTAAATCTGCGATAGAAGCTAACGAGAAGCAAGGTAACAGCCGTTACTAAAACAATCATCGTTAACGAGCCAGCGATTCCGACATCAATCGAAGTTTTACCATTCATGTGCGCAATTGTAATGAGAATACGTAGACTCAGCCCCATGACCGAGCCGTTTGAAAACGACCCATATTTACAGAGCCGCTATGGAATTAAAACCAGCCGTTCTCCAAAGTGGTTGGTCTCGGCAATTATTTTTGCAGTTATTGGTGGGGGTTGGTTGCTCTGGACCGCGAACCATTTCGCTAATCCAGAAATTCGATCAACGCTAATCTCCTTTAAAGAGATCGATGCCAAGAGTATTGAGATTCGCTATTCGGTTGAAATCAAGAGTCCAACAACTAAAGTCACTTGCCGCCTCAGTGCCAGGGATTTCGGGCTAAATATCGTTGGCCAAATCGATGATCCAATTCCGCTGGGCACCAGAAGTACAACAAGAATTATTCAAATTCCTACGCGCCTTGCAGCAGTGAACGCGAAGATTGAATCCTGTACCTCAAATTAAGTTGTAAACTCCTCGTCTTATGGCTATCGAACCCACACAAACTTGGCTTACCCAAGAAGCAGCTGATCGCTTGGCTGCCGAATTGGCAGAGCTTGAAGGTCCACGTCGCGCAGACATTGTTAAGAAGATTGAAGCTGCGCGCGCCGAAGGTGATCTAAAAGAGAATGGTGGCTATCACGCAGCCAAAGATGAGCAAGGAAAAACTGAGGCTCGAATTCGCCAGTTAAAACACATGCTTGAAAATGCTCACATCGGAAACCCACCTGTTGGTGAATCCGGAGTTGTTGGCCTTGGCATGTTAGTAACTGTTGATATCGCAGGAGATGAAATGAAATTTCTTCTTGGTTCCCGCGAAATTGCAAGCGGCGATGTTGATGTCTACAGTGAAAAATCCCCTCTTGGCGCAGCCGTTCTTGGCGCAAAGATTGGTGAGACTGTTACTTACACCGCGCCAAATGGTCGTGAAATAAGTGTGGCCGTTTTAGAAGCACAGAATTTCTTCTAAATTACTTACTAACTCTCACATATTTGCGCACGCTAATTGGTGCAAAAACCGCAACAAGTAAGAACATATAAATAAGCGACATCAAAATTGGATTCTGACTCGGCCATGAATTAGCAGTTGCCCCAAAAACGTTCTGCGTGCCAAATAATTCACGACATGCCGCAACCATGGTTGAGACTGGATTCCATTCGGCAAAATATTGCAAAATTTTCGGCATTCCAGTTGTTGGTGCAAAAGCATTTGATAAAAAGGTAAGTGGAAAGACCGTCATGAAAACTAAGTTTTGCGCCACTCGCTCTTCGCGAACTGAAAGCCCAATTAGAACGCCGATCCAAGACATGGAATATCCGAAAGCAAGAAGGAATAGAAATCCCAAGAATATTTTCACTGGTCCACTGCTTGGGCGCCAGCCAACTAGAAAACCAACGAGGCCCATAACAACAAGTGTTACAACATTCTGCAAAGTATCGCCAACTGTGCGGCCAATAACAACCGCCGATCTTGAAATTGGAAGTGATCTGAAGCGATCAATCAAACCCTTCTGCATATCTGCGGCTAAACCGACAGCTGTTGCGGCAAGTGTGAATGCAACAGTCTGTACGAAGATTCCGGGCATCAATAGTTGAACGTAACCACCGTCAACCCCAGAGTCGATTGCGCCACCAAACACATAACGGAAGAGAAGAACAAACATCGCAGGTTGAATGGTTGCGAAGATTAAAACTTCAGGGATGCGAATCATTTGGAGCAATTGGCGCTTAGTTATAACTAAAAAGTCACTTACGCTTTGTAGCATTTTTGCCCCCTTCGGTTTCAACAACAACTTCAGCAACATGTCCAGTGAGTGAAATAAATACATCATCTAGCGACGGCCGCTTGAGCCCAATATCTAGCGGGTGAATTTTGGAGTCATCCAACAATCTGAGAACTTGAATTAGCGATGCGCTGCCATTGTTGACCGGTGCAGATATCTTGCGGATTCCTGCATCAACAGTTGGTTTTGCTCCAGTTGCTTGTTCTACAAGTCTTGTTGCTTCTGCAATCTGGCTTGCTTCAACGGTAATTTCTAACCGTTCGCCTCCCACTTGATTCTTTAATTCATCTGCTGTTCCACGAGCAATTACTTTTCCGGTATCGATCACGGCAATTGAATCAGCGAGATGATCGGCTTCCTCCAAATATTGTGTAGTCAATAAAAGTGTTACCCCACCCTTAACAAGTTCATCGATTACTCCCCACATCTCCATACGACCGCGAGGATCTAATCCTGTAGTTGGTTCATCAAGAAATAGGACTTTTGGCTTGGTAATTAAGGAAGCTGCTAAATCCAAACGTCTGCGCATGCCGCCGGAATAAGTTCTTATTGGACGTCGTGCGGCTTCGGTGAGTGAAAATCTTTCAAGCAACTCTTCGGCTCGCTTCTTAGCGGCAGCAGAATTCAAGTGATACAGCCGGCCAAACATATTTAAGTTATCCCAACCGGTTAACGTTTCATCAAGAGCTGCATATTGACCAGACAAGCCAATGACTTTGCGAACTTCATCTGGGTGTTTCAAGACATCAATTCCTGCAACCGTCGCACTTCCGCTATCTGGTGTTAAGAGTGTGGCCAGAACTCGAACTGTTGTTGTTTTGCCAGATCCATTTGGACCAAGTAGCCCAAGTACCGTGCCCTCTTCAACTTCAAGGCTTAAGCCGTCAAGGGCTTTAACTTCGCCCTTTCCATATGATTTAACTAACTCTTGGGCGACAATGCTCTTCATACGCCTACCTTATTACGGCAAATATATTTAGGCGTAGTAATCTCCTCCTTATGTCTAATAAAAACCACGCAGCCCCTAAAGCACTCACTCACAAAGAAATTATGTTTGTCCTCAGCGGACTTATGGTCGGTATGTTGCTCGCTGCCCTTGACCAAACAATTGTTTCTACGGCGCTAAAGCGCATCGTTGAAGATTTCGATGGCCTTGCCCATTACACCTGGGTGGTTACTGCCTATCTTCTGACCTCAACTGCATCAACTCCACTTTATGGAAAAATTTCAGACCTCTATGGTCGCCGCCCGGTATTTCAATTCGCAATCATCACTTTCTTAATTGGTTCCTTCGCCGCTGGCGCAGCTTCAAGCATGACGCAATTAATCGCATTCCGTGCGATCCAAGGTCTTGGTGCTGGTGGCTTGATGTCACTTACCTTCGTAATTATTGGCGACCTGATTTCGCCACGTGAACGCGGAAAGTATCAAGGTTATTTTGGTGGCGTCTGGGGCCTATCTTCAGTTGCTGGCCCACTTCTTGGTGGATATTTCTCTGATCATGCGCAAATTCTTGGCGTAACCGGTTGGCGTTGGATTTTCTACATCAACTTGCCATTTGGAATCGCTGCACTAATCATCACTTCAATCTCATTACATATTCCAAAAGTTAAGCGCGAACATAAAATTGATTATCTCGGTGCCTTATTACTTGTTGCCGGTGTCTCTTCACTTCTTCTTGGTATTTCAGTTTATGGACCCCAAGATGGTTGGAAGACTTCAAAGACTATTACTGCACTTGCAATTGCATTTGTCCTAACTTTAATTTTTATTTACCACGAGAGTCGGGCACAAGAACCAATTTTGCCACTGACGCTATTTAAGAATCACACATTTTCAGTTACATCGATTCTCGGATTTATCATCGGTGCCGGAATGTTCGGTGCAATCGTTATGTTGCCGCTCTATCTTCAAGTTGTTAAGGGTGATTCCGCAACATCTGCTGGCTTGAAATTGATTCCATTTATGATCGGTATCGTTTCAATGTCCATTGTCAGCGGTAAATTGATCAGCAAGCACGGTCATTACAAGCGCTATCCAATTATTGGTTTAGCACTTATGACAACTGGAATTCTTCTTCTTGCAACTCTGACCGAAACCACGCCATTCTGGCAACTCTCAATTTATGCAGTTCTAATTGGCGCTGGTCTTGGATTCTCAATGCAGACCATTGTTATCGCACTGCAAAATTCAGTTGAGTTTAAAGATATGGGCGTTGCGACCAGTGCTAATACCTTCTTCCGATCAATCGGTGCAACCATCGGAGTCGCACTATTCGGAACTGTTTATGCCAGCCGCTTAACCCATAACTTGCCAATTGAAATTGCAAAGCTTAAGGCGAGCAACCCAGCAGCACTTGTTGGTGCAACGCCAGAGAAATTCGCTGCACTTAAAGACAACACAGCGGTTCTCAAAACCTTTACGCCAGAACTTCAGGCCGGAATCGTTCATGCATTTGTGAATTCATTCCACACTGTTTTCTTGACTGCCGCACCTGTAACTGCGATTGGTTTTCTAGTTGCCTTCATCCTGCGCGAAACTCCACTTCGTTCAGGTGCTGGACACCAAGCAGCTAAAGATGAAGCAGCAGGCGAGGCGCTTGCTTAATAACAAAAATGTAAAGGGGCTACTACCGAGAGAAGTTTATGTTCTCTCGGTAGTAGCTTTTTTTGTTGCACTTGGTTACGGAATGATAATTCCAGCGATTCCATTATTTGCTAAAACTTTTCAGGTCAACAATGCACAAATCGGTGCAATCATTTCAGCATTTGCACTGGCTAGATTCGCAATGGGTTTACCTGCCGGAAAGCTAATTGATTTATTCGGTGAACGCCGTGTCCAAACAACTGGTCTTTTCCTTGTAGCACTTTCAAGTTTCGCGGCTGGTATGGCCCAAAGTTATTGGCAGCTCTTGCTATTCCGTGCACTAGGTGGAATCGGTTCGGTTATGTTCTCGGTTTCTGCAAGTTCGCTTCTAATGAGATCTGTCGATGACAGCATTCGTGGTCGAGCCCAGTCAACTTACAATGGTGGCTTTTTAATTGGTGGAATCGCTGGCCCAGCAGTCGGTGGCCTGCTCTCACTTATTTCACTTCGTGTTCCATTCTTTGTTTACGCATTCACCTTATTGTGTGGCGCATTTGTTACATCATTTTTCTTATCTGAAAAACGTCTTGGTAGATCAATTAAGAATAAACAGGATCCACAAGATCGGATTGATTTAAAAGATGCACTTAAAAGCTATCCCTATGTTGCGGCAATGGCGATTGCATTTTTATCGAATTGGGTCTTATTTGGACTTCGAAACTCGATACTTCCACTCTTTGCTAAAGAACATTTAGGTGCATCAAACACAACTCTTGGTCTTGGCTTCACTGTCGCCGCAGTTGTTCAAGGAATAGCGCTGGTTTATGTCGGAAAATTCTCTGATTTCCGCGGCCGTAAATTTGCACTAATGATTGGCTCATTCACCCTTTTATCCGGCGTTGCAACAATTATTATCTCTTCGCACTGGTGGTATTACTTCCTTGCGATGGTCTTCTTCGGTATCGGTGGTGCTTTCGAAGGCACTGCAGCATCAGCTGTTGTTGGTGATCTCTTCGGCGGAAAAGGTGGTCGAGTTATCGCCCTCTTTCAGATGGCCGGAGACTTTGGAAATATCATCAGCCCAGTTTTACTTGGCTGGTTGGTTGATGCACATTCATATCGCCCGGCATTCATAGCAACAGCAGCAGTGTTTTCATTAACACTGCTGCTGTCAGCAAAGATGCCAGAGACTAGAAAGTCTAAATAGCTAATTAGTCACGACTAGTCACGACGAAGTATTGAGATTAAACGCAATACTTCTAGGTAAAGCCAAACTACTGTAACCATCAACGCAAAACCGGCACGCCATGATTGTTCTTGTGGTGCGCCACTAGCAATCATTTTTTCGATCTGATCAAAATCCATCACAAGGAAAAATGTTGCAAGCAATACGCCACCAACTGCAAGTAGTGGACCAAAGCCAGAGAGACCATAAAGTCCCATTCCATTACCAAGTCCGAAGAATGATCCAATCAATGAACCGATTCCAAGAACCATGTAACCAATTAACGCACTCATCATTACACGGGTAAATTTTGGAGTAACACGAATGCGCTTGCTCTTGTATGCCCAAAGTACGCCAGCGATTGCAGCAATCGTTGCTACAAGTGCTTGTCCAACAATTCCGTCATATTGCACTTCATACATATGGCTCAAGGTTCCAAGTGCTAAACCTTCTAGCGCTGCATATGCAATTGTTAAACCTGGCTTAACTTTCTGAGTAAATGAAAGATAGAAACCGAGTCCCATTGCGCCAAGGAAACCAATAAGAAGTGCACCTGCTCCAAGATTAAGAGTCCAAGCTGCGCTTCCAACACCAACAAGCACTACGAATAGAAGTGCGGTGCGAGCAACAACATCATCGATTGTCATGCGACCTGTGCGCATTGAAGATGCGGCCGGTGCGTTATAAAGATTATTTAATTCATCTGTTGATTGGTCAACAACTGTTCCGCCACGATTTTCGATAGCGGCTAATCCGCGTTTGAAAACTGGGTTCGAACTTTGCATTATTTCTCCTGTTTGCTAGATGGGTAGCCGGCCCAAGCCGGTTGTCATAAGGATAAACAGATTTTTACCCCTTGCTATTCCGCCAAGCCAAAGCGTTGCGAAAATCCACGCTTAGAATCTTAAAATATTCTTAGAAAGGCTGGGTGTGGCTATTTTCAGCCGGCAAGTAGCGTGATGGAGTCTGAAGATAGGTGCACATTAGCTGGCACGCGGGAATACCCACATTCAGCGCATTGGACGATAAGTCCACTTGGCTTATCGTAAAAAAGAATTAGATCAATTGAATGGCAAAAGTCGCACTCTGGCACATCTATTACCTGTTGCATGGTTACCTCCCCTCTTTAACAGGCAAACGCCTAATAGGACAGATCAGGGAAGTAGGAAAATTTTCCCATTCATCCGGAGCCCTATTAGCAATTTGAATTTAAACAACTGGGAAACAATCGTTGAATTGTTAACCCCATTACGCTCAAACTAAATCTGTTCACCCAAATGTCACCGTTTCATCCTTTCTGAATCTGGTAGGAAATCGTATTTTTCCCCTATGAACGAATCTAAAGTGCACAATCCATTTGCAGAGGTCAATGAGAAAGTTGCTCGGGCTGGTGAGTTGCTGAATCTAAAACCTGGAGTAATCAGCGCATTGAGTAGTTGTGAGCGTGAAGTTGTGATTTCTATTCCGCTTCGTAAAAATGATGATGTTGAAGTTTTGACTGGCTATCGAGTTCAACATTCAAGTGCGCGTGGGCCTAGAAAAGGTGGGATTCGTTTCCATCAAGATGTTGACCTAAATGAGGTTCGTGCGTTAGCAAGTTTGATGACATGGAAAACAGCTCTCATTGATGTGCCCTTTGGTGGTGCAAAAGGTGGCGTTGCTGTCGATGCAACCAAATTAAATGCGATTGAGAAAGAAGAGATCATCCGTCGCTGGACTCGCTCGCTCGTTCATGTGCTCGGGCACCACAGAGACATTCCTGCTCCTGACATGGGTACTGATTCAAAAACTATGGCCTGGTTAATGGATGAATTTCATCGCCTTGA
>CAIQHM010000052.1 GCA_903871555.1 uncultured Actinomycetes bacterium
GACCGCACTTACCTTTGTTGTGCTTATCTTGGGAGTTGTAGTTACCGGTACGGGACCACATGCAGGTGATATTCAAGCAAAGCGCTATCCATTTGAAGCCAGAGCTGTTTCTTGGCTGCATGCTGATGCTGTTATCGCACTGATTTTCTTAACTCTTGCACTCGCCTTAGTCGTCAGAACTTCAGAGTCTGCGGAAGTTAAAAAAGTTTTTGGGAACACCGTGAAAATATTCCTCTTGATTGAGATAGGCCAAGGCGCCATTGGATATGTCCAATACTTCACAGGTCTGCCAGAATTAATTGTTGGAGCTCACTTGATTGGTGCAGCGCTTATTTGCATTAGCGCTTGGCGTATTAATTTAACTGGCCGATTAGCCAAGAAAGTAGCGTAATTAATGATTGCAAGCTGGAATGAAATGGATGACGAAGCGGTAAAAATCTCTCGTGCCCTTGCGATGGATGCAGTACAAAAGGTTGGCAATGGTCATCCTGGTACTGCGATGGCTTTGGCCCCAGTTGCATACACGCTCTTCCAAAAAATAATGGTTCACGATCCAAGTGATCCAAATTGGTTGGGACGCGATCGCTTTGTTTTATCTGCGGGGCATTCCTCGTTAACGCTTTATATTCAACTGTATCTCTCTGGCTATGGCTTAGAACTTTCAGATCTTCAAAGCTTTAGAACTGCTGGAGCGAAAACTCCTGGACACCCAGAATATGGTCACACTTCTGGAGTTGAAATCACAACCGGTCCCCTAGGTTCAGGAATTTCAAGTGCAATTGGCATGGCCATGGCGGCTCGTTATGAAAAAGGTTTATTCGATCCAACTTCGAAAACCTCACTTTTCGATCATGATATTTGGGTTATTGCTTCAGATGGTGACTTACAAGAAGGTATTAGCGCAGAAGCCTCTTCTCTTGCTGGTACTCAAGAACTTGGAAATCTAAAAGTAATTTATGATGATAATCGGATTTCAATCGAAGGTGATACCCACGTAGCTTTCACCGAAGATGTTTCTGCTAGATATAAAGCTTATGGTTGGAGCGTTATTGAAGTTGCCGCCAAAGTAGATGGCGAAGTTGATCAGGTAGCGCTTGAAAAAGCAATGCGTGAAGCGCAACAAGAAAAATCTAAGCCGACGCTAATCAGACTTAAAACAGTAATCGCTTGGCCAGCCCCGAAAGCTAAAGGTACAGCCGAATCTCATGGTTCAGCGCTCGGTGCGGATGAAGTTGCTTCGACTAAAAGTGCACTTGGCTTGGATCCGGAAAAATCTTTTATAGTTCCAAGCGATGTTTTGGCACATGCTCGTAAAGTTGGCGAACGCGGAGCTGCTATTCGCACAAAATGGCTTGCAGAATTTAAAACATGGCAAGCGAGCAATCCTGAAAAGAGCGCGCTGCTAAGTCGCCTGCAAACAAAAGAACTTCCTGCCGGTTGGGAGAAGGTAATTCCAGAATTCGAATCCGGAAAAGATCTTGCTACTCGTGCTGCATCCGGAAAAATTATCAATGAAATTGCCAAGGTTTTACCAGAATTTTGGGGCGGTTCCTCGGATCTCGCTGGCAGCAATAACACCACTATTAACGGTGGCGATTCTTTTCTACCGAGCAGCAGCCAGATGGAAAATGCAAATCCATATGGTCGCATAATTCACTTCGGTATTAGAGAACATGCAATGGGTGCGATCATAAATGGCATCGCGTTACATGGACTTACAAGAAGTTTCGGCGGAACCTTCCTCGTATTTAGCGATTACATGAGAGGCGCAGTTCGGTTAGCAGCTCTTATGGATATTCCTTCTATCTTTGTTTGGACTCATGATTCAATTGGATTAGGTGAAGATGGACCAACACATCAGCCAGTTGAACACATTGCTTCACTACGACTGATTCCAAATTTTGCAGTCATACGGCCCGCCGATGCAAATGAAACTGCAATCGCTTGGCGTGAAGTTATTACCAGAAGAAAGCCAGTGGGCTTCGCCCTATCTAGGCAGAATTTACCGGTTATAGATCGCACAAAATGTGGCAGCGCTGAAGGTGTGGCAAAAGGTGCGTACATAGTTTGTGATACCGAGAAAGAAGCGGATGTAATTCTTATCGCAACTGGATCAGAAGTGCAGGTAGCAATTGCTGCAGTAGAACTTTTGAAATTACAATCAATTTCTGCGCGAGTAGTTAGTGCGCCATCTCTGGAATGGTTTGAAGAGCAGAGCGATTCGTACAAAGAGAGCGTCTTGCCAAAGAAGATAAAGGCTCGCGTAAGTATTGAGGCTGGAGTTGGCGCTGGTTGGCATAAATATGTTGGGGATACTGGTGAAATAATTAGCTTGGAACACTTTGGTGCTTCGGCTTCTGCTGGCGAGCTATTCAAGGAATATGGATTCACTGCTGAAAATGTAGCTGCTGCAGCGCTTCGCACAATCGCAAGGAAATAAATGCTGAAGATTTCCGGGCCACTTGCCAATAAATATGATCCACAAAGCGCTGTTGCAAAAGATTTAAATGCAATAGCGGGAAAACTTGCACGCAAAGATGCAACTTTATGGGGAATAGATGCACAAGCCGAAGCTGGCATTCGCTTGAATTGGATTGATCTTCCATCGGAAAGTCGCGAACTTCTCCCCCAATTAGATGCACTTAGCGCTTGGGCTCGATCAGAGAAATTAACTAATTTTGTTCTATGTGGAATGGGTGGCTCATCTTTAGCCCCTGAAGTTATGGCTAAATCCTATGCAAAAACCTTAACAGTTCTAGATACCACCGACCCAGAACAAATTGAATTAGCGGTTCCCCAAGATCTGCAGAACACTCTCGTAATCGTCGGATCAAAATCTGGTTCAACCATTGAAACGGCATCGCAGAAATCTTTCTTTGAAAAGATATTTGTTGATGCTGGATTGAATCCAGTTGACCACTTCGTAATAGTTACAGATCCAGGGTCGCCACTAGATTTATCTGCGAGAAGTGCGGGATATCGCGTAATTAACGCTGATCCGAATGTGGGGGGAAGATTTAGCGCGTTAAGTGCATTTGGTCTGGTTCCCGCCGCGCTTCTGGGCATAGATGTGTCAATTCTTCTAGATGATGCAGTCGTTGCTGCAAAACAATTTGCCGAAACAGATTCCACCGCTATTAAGCTGGCAACTCTTATCTTTGAGCAGACCAGACAAAATTTCTCGTTAAGTGACAGTGGCTCTAACGTTCCAGGTATAGGTGACTGGATCGAACAGCTTGTTGCCGAATCTACTGGCAAGAATCAAAAAGGGCGTTTACCTATTGTTATCGAATCACCGCAGACTCCAGTAGCAGGAGAAGCGCTTGCCATAGGATTCGCCGAAAATATTTGTGAATTGAATGTAATTGGATCACTTGGCGAGCACTTTATTCTGTGGGAATGGGTTACTGCGCTTCTGTGTCGTGCACTTGATGTTGATCCCTTTAACCAACCAAATGTTACCGAAGCTAAAGAACGAACTGGGAAATTGTTGGAACAAGGATCAGTAGCAGAGTTGAACGAGCTCGCCCCAAGTTTTGAAAATAGAAACCTGGCTATTTTTACGAACCGTGAGTTCTCAAATTTGAAGAGCGCACTGCAAGAATTCCTAAGTACTCCTGGACAATACCTAGCTGTTATGGCCTACTTAAATCGCCAGACTGATTTTGAGATAATAAAGATTCGTAAAGCTCTCGCGGATAAAACTAATCGTGGCGTTACTTTTGGTTGGGGACCAAGGTTCTTACATTCAACTGGCCAATTCCATAAAGGTGGTCAACATAACGGGGCTTTTCTGCAGATAACCAGTGATAGCAAAAAGGATTTGGAAATACCTGGAAAAGATTTCACATTTCATACCTTGTTGATGGCGCAGGCCTTTGGAGATGGCGAAGCTTTAGAATCTCGCAATTTTCCGCTCATGCGAATCCATCTTAAGGATCGCAAGCAAGGGATCGCAGAGCTGCTTGAAGTTGTAGCTACTCTTTAATCTTCGCCGCGCAAGCGTGCCAATGCATCTTCCAAAATCTTCTTGGATTCAGCTTCGGTACGACGCTCTTTCACATATGCCAAGTGAGTTTTATATGGTTCATTTTTGATTGGCATTGGTGGCTTATCTTTATTTAAACCTGCTGGATAACCACAACGAGGGCAATCCCAGATTTCAGGAATCTGAACAGTTTCATCTTCAGCGAAAGAGGGACGTGTTTCGTGTCCTTGAGCGCACCAATAGGAGACTCGAAAACGAGCAATGGCATCGCCACGCTCTGCCTCGCCCATAGGACCTGCGCCGACGCGACTTCCACGAATTGCGCTACCCATAATTGACTCCTCTAATTAATATCGCTCGAAAAAACTTATTACTTCTTTAACACCAAACTAAGAGCAATTACTCCCGCAAACCAGAGTCCACCAACGACAATTGTGATGCGATCAAGATTTTTCTCGACTACTGAAGATCCGCCATAACTTGAAGAGATACCGCCACCGAATAGATCAGATAGTCCGCTGCCCTTACCTTTATGTAAAAGTACAAGGAGAATCATTAAAACACTGGTTACAACCAGAAGGATTGAAAGAGCTAGTACCACGAAGTTCTCCTCTTATTGCAGATATGTCGGACGAAGCTGTAAAAAGCACTGGCGTAAGGATACCCGCCAATTGGGTGGGAATTATGCGGATATCACCCGGTGGAACTTGGCGATTCGAGCGAATTCTTCTGGGTCCAGGCTTGCTCCCCCAACCAGAACGCCATCGACATCAGGTTGCTTCATAATCTCAACGATATTTGAAGATTTAACTGAACCACCATAAAGAATTCTTGCCGCCTCTGCGATTTCGGATGACCCAATTTTCTCAAGTTCAACTCGAATTGCCGCACAAACTTCTTGCGCATCCTCAGCGCTAGCAGTCTTGCCAGTACCGATTGCCCATACAGGTTCGTAGGCGAAGACGATCTTCTTTAAGTCAGGCTTATGGAATCCCTTTAAACCATTTCGAACCTGGTTCAAAACATGCTCAACATGTACCCCAGCTTCACGAATTGCAAGTTCTTCACCGATGCAAAAAATCGGAGTGATCTCATTTGCAAGGGCTGCCTTTATCTTCTGGTTAACAACGTTGTCATCCTCTTTATGAATAGCGCGACGTTCTGAGTGGCCAACAGTCACAAATGAGCAACCAAGTTTATTTAGCATTGATCCGCTGATGTCTCCGGTGAAAGCCCCACTAACTGCAGGAGATAGATCCTGTGCACCATATGAAAGGCGCAAACGGTCGCCATCAATCAAAGTCTGTACCGAACGAATATCGGTGAAAGGAGGCAATACAACTACATCAACCGCGTCATAATCTTTATCGTCTAATGAATATGAGAGTTTCTGGGTCACGGCAATAGCTTCGAGATGATTTAAATTCATCTTCCAATTACCTGCGATTAATGGCTTGCGCATGCTTCCTCCGACGTTAGATTCAATTTACTTATTGTAGAACGATTAGTCCTGGTAATTCCTTGCCTTCAAGATATTCGAGTGAGGCTCCGCCACCCGTTGAGATATATCCAAAATCTGAATCAGCAAAACCTAATTTACGAACTGCAGCAGCAGAATCACCACCACCGACAACACTGATTCCTGAAATACCTGTTAACGCTTGGGCTAGAACTTTTGTTCCATTGGCAAAATTAGGAAATTCAAAGACGCCCATCGGTCCATTCCAGAAAACCGTTTTACATTCGCTAATTGCTTCTGCAAATGCCTTGGCACTTTCTGGTCCGATATCTAGCCCCATTTGATCGGCTGGGATTGCATCAGCGGACACAACAGTTGGCTCTGCATCAATATTGAATTCAGAGGCAACGACAATATCGGTGGGCAGTAAGAGATTGATTCCTAATTTTTCGGCACGTTCCATTAATTCAACGACTGTAGGAATTAGATCGGTTTCAACAAGTGATTTACCAATTTCAAATCCCTTCGCCGCAAGAAAGGTGAAGAGCATTCCGCCACCGATTGCCAAGGTGTCGACCTTGTCAAGAAGATTAGAGATAACACCAATCTTGTCGGAAACTTTTGAACCACCAAGTGCTACGCCGTAGGGACGTTCTGGAGTCTGCGTAAGTTTCTTCAATACTTCAACTTCTGCAGAGACTAGATACCCGGCAGCATGTGGCAACAATTTTGCGACATCGAATACAGATGCATGTTTGCGGTGTACCGCGCCAAAACCATCACTTACAAATATATCTGCATAAGAGGCTAACTCTTTGGCAAGAACTGCACGTTCAGCTTCATCTTTAGAAGTTTCTGCCGCTTCGTATCGAATATTTTCAAGTAGTGTGATTCCAGAATTGCTTAACTTTGCGCCCATGATTTCATTCGAAAATACAACACTCTCGCCCAATAGATCTGAAAGTCGTTTGGCAACTGGAGCCAAGGAGAGTTCAGGCTTGCGCTCCCCCTTTGGTCGCCCAAGGTGCGCAGTAATAACTACCGATGCACCTTGCGCTAGCAAATACTTAATTGTTGGAAGTGAAGCTTTGATTCGACCGTCATCAGTGATTACGCCATCTTTCAATGGCACATTCAAATCACAGCGAAGTAGAACTCGCTTCCCACGAACATCAATTGAGTCGAGGGTTTTGATATTCATTAAAGCTTCTTGCCTACATATCCAACGAGGTCAACTAAACGATTTGAGTAACCCCATTCGTTGTCATACCAACCAACAACCTTTGCAGTCGTACCAATAACCTTGGTTAGACCAGCATCAAGGATGCAAGAACTTGGATCAGTAACAATGTCAGCTGAAACAATTGGATCTTCGGTGTATGTAAGGAATCCCTTAAGAGAACCTTCAGCAGCCTTCTTGAGCGCAGCATTAATTTCTGCAGCAGTAACTTCTCTAGATAGTTCAACAGTTAAATCTGTCGCTGAACCAGTTGGGACTGGAACGCGAAGCGCGAAGCCATCAAGCTTGCCCTTTAGATTTGGAAGTACCAGGCTGATTGCTTTAGCAGCGCCGGTAGTGCTTGGGATAATTGATACTGCAGCAGCACGGGCGCGACGCAGATCCTTATGTGGTTGATCAAGGACAGATTGGTCGTTTGTATATGCATGGATTGTCGTCATAAGGCCGCGAACAATTCCGAACTCTTCATCTAAAACCTTAGCCATTGGTGCCAGGCAATTGGTTGTACAAGATGCATTTGAAATTACATGGTGGTTTGCGGCGTCGTACTTCTCATGATTTACGCCCATAACAACGGTGATGTCTTCATCTGTTGCAGGAGCAGAAATAATTACCTTCTTGGCGCCTGCAGCGATGTGCTTCTTGGCATCGGCAGCCTTTGTGAAGAAACCTGTTGACTCGATAACAATGTCAGCCTTTACTTCGCCCCAAGGCAAGTTTGCTGGATCGCGCTCTGAAAATACGCGAATTGTCTTTCCATCTACGGTGATTGAATCCTCCGTGTACGTAACTGGAAGACCAAGGCGGCCCAAGATTGAGTCATACTTCAAAAGATGAGCAAGAGTTGCATTGTCTGTTAAGTCGTTGATACCTACGATTTCGATATCTGCACCTGATTGAAGTGCGGCGCGAAAGAAGTTACGACCAATTCGTCCAAAACCATTAATTCC
>CAIQHM010000053.1 GCA_903871555.1 uncultured Actinomycetes bacterium
AAAAGAGGGCATAAGTATTGTTCGCTGGGATGAATTAAACGGGGCAGAGCGTGAACTCGCGACCGAAATTTTTCACAATCAAATATTTCCAGTGCTGACACCACTTGCGATTGATCCTTCGCACCCCTTTCCATATATCTCCGGCCTCTCACTAAACCTTGCAGTAGTTGTGAAGAATCCGGAATCTGGAATTGAACTCTTTGCTCGGGTAAAGGTACCTTCCAACTTGCCACGTTTCGTTGTCACAACAACTGGTGACGACCGAAGATATATTCCGTTGGAGCAAGTTATTACTGCGAATATCGCGCTTCTCTTTCCAGGAATGGAAATTTTAAATATTTATCCATTCAGAATTACCCGAAATGCAGATTTAGAACTTGAAGAAGAAGAATCCGAAGATTTACTTGCAAGCATGGAGCAAGAGTTATTGCGCAGAAAATTTGGGCCACCAGTTAGATTAGAAATTGGCTTGGACATGGATCCAGATTTATTAGAGACGCTTAAGGACGAACTAAGCGTTAAAGATGAGGACATCAGTAAGTATCCAGAACCACTGGATCTAACTGGGCTTAATCAAATTGCCGATATTGATCGGCCAGATTTGAAATTTCCAGCATTTAGAAACCAAGTTGCTTGGGACTTACGCGACGTCGAAGCAGATTCAACTGAAGCTTTCTTTGAAGCGTTAAAACGTCGCGAAATTATTTTGCACCACCCGTATGAATCATTTAATTCCTCGGTCGTACGCTTTGTCGAATCCGCAGCAACTGACCCACATGTACTGGCCATTAAACAGACTTTGTATCGGACTTCAGGTGATTCACCGATTATTGAAGCGTTGATCGAAGCAGCCGAAGCCGGCAAGCAAGTTCTGGCAGTTATCGAAATTCGAGCACGTTTTGATGAACAAGCCAACGTTCGGTGGGCAAGAAAACTTGAAGATGCCGGTGTACATGTTGTCTACGGCTTAGTTGGACTTAAAACACATGCCAAGTTATCACTTGTTGTAAGACAAGAGTCTGGTGCAATCCGTCGATATGTTCATATGGGAACTGGAAATTACAATCCTAAGACTGCACGAATGTATGAAGATTTTGGAATCCTAAGTTCTGATCCAGTTTTGGGCGATGATGTAAATAAACTTTTCAATCAACTCTCGGGTTTCGCGCCACAAACTTCATTCGAAAGGCTGCTCGTTGCACCACGTACCTTGCGTAGTGGGCTGCTTGAACGCATCCATCGTGAAATTGAGAATAAGAAAGCTGGAAAGCCTGCGCTGATTCGGATGAAACTGAATTCAATTATGGATGAAGAATTCATTGATCTGCTTTACAAAGCTTCTGCAGCAGGAGTGGAAATTGAATTAGTTGTGCGTGGAATTTGCGCGATACGGGGCGGAGTACCTGGGCTGTCAGAAAATATTCGCGTAATTTCAATCCTTGGTCGCTTCCTAGAACACTCAAGAATTTTCCACTTTGCAAATGGCGGCGAGAATGAACTTTGGATTGGCAGCGCAGATCTGATGCACCGAAATCTTGATCGTCGAGTCGAGAGCATGGTGATGATAAATCAGAGCGATCACAAACGAATGTTGATGCGGGCACTTGATAGTTATCTTGCGCCAACTACATCAAGTTGGCATATGAATGTTGCAGGCAATTGGGATCGAGTCACAACAAGTGCGACGGGCGAGAAATTGGAAGATTTGCACCAGCAAGTTATCAATTGGTATCGAGCAAGGGGATGAGCGAATTGATTATTGCAGCCGGCGGCGTTGTGTGGCGCGAAACTTCTGATTCAAAGATTGAATTAGCAATTATTCATCGCCCAAGATATGACGATTGGTCATTTCCAAAAGGAAAATTAGATTCTGGTGAAGAACTTATTTCCTGCGCATATCGCGAAATTATGGAAGAGACTGGGCTAAATATTGAACTAGGACCTTATTTGGGTGAAATCGAATATGAATCTATAGACGGGTTGAAACACGTTACATATTGGGCAGCAAAGGCTCTGGCTGGAAGCAATGAATTTCACGCAAATCTTGAGGCAGATCAATTGGAATGGCACGATATTGAATCTGCTCGCCAAAAATTAACTCGCGATACCGATAAGCAAATCCTAGAAATCTTTATTGATGCGCCATATGAAGCCAATAAGTTAATTATGTTGCGCCATGCGAAAGCACTAGCAAGATCAGAATGGCAGAGCGGTGATGAAGATCGCCCACTGGATAATTTAGGACAACTTCAAGCCAAGCGCATGCACGTGATATATCAAGTTTTCGGAATTTCGCAGATTCATACTTCAGATGCAGTGCGTTGCTATGACACCGTAATTGGTATGACTAAGTCACTTATGATCGAACCAGTAATTACCGCGAAGCTAAGTGAATATACCTTTGAGAAAAATAAGGATAAATCGCTGGAATATGCCAAAGAACTTGCTGAAGCCGTTAGAGCTACCGGCGAAACAACCCTACTTTGTAGCCATAATCCAGTACTTCCAAGAATGTTGGAATATGTTTCCAAGAAATCTGGAGTTGAACTACCAGAGAATAAATTGAAGCCTGCCGATGCTTGGGTTATTTTTCTGGGTAAGAATAAAGTTCTGCAGATTGATGTTGTTCCAGCGCCAGCTGTTTAATTTAGTGTTCGGTCCAGTCCATATACTTTAGAACGATTCCCTCGCGAAGTGCCCACGGACAAATTTCTAACTTATCTAAATCTAAATTGCGCATTACGCTTTCAGTGACAAAGGCTCCTGCAACTATTTGACGGGCTCGGTTTGCTGATACACCAGGCAGCTTTGTCCGTTCATCTGAATCCATTTCAGCTAATTTCGAAGACATCTTCCGAATCGAATCAATGGTAATTATTTTTCCGTTACCGCCATACCAATCACCACAAAGTCGGGCAAGCGTCCGCAGTGTCTTGCTTGTAGCGATTGCACGATCTGAATCTTCGTGATGAACCAAAGTTGGAAGAACAGCCTCTAATTGATTTTCAATGTAATCGCGCAAAGATCGCACACTCTTTGGTGTGAATGGATCTCCTTGAAGATGACTCTTTGTTAGTCGAGAAGCGCCAAGTGGGAGCGTTACTGCAACCTCTGGTGATTCATCAATGCCGGATGCAATTTCAAGAGATCCACCACCTATATCAATTACTAATAACCGACCACTTGACCAACCAAACCATCTGCGTGCTGCCAGAAAAGTTAACTTGGCCTCCTCTTCACCAGTTAAAACTTGTAAATCAATTTCATAATCCTTATTTATATTGGCAATAATTTCAGGACCATTATTTGCCTCGCGCAGCGCGGATGTAGCAAAGGGCAAAAGTTCTTCAGTCTTCACGCTCTTCGAGTGAGCAATTGCATTCTTGATGGCTAGCCGAAGAGCAGCAATACCTTCATCTGAAATATTATTTTCATCTGTCAAATATTCAGTTAATCGCAGCTCTTCTTTATGATTGAAAGTCGGATTTGGCCTAGCTCCTGGGTGGGTATCGACAACCTGTAAATGCACGGTATTGGATCCAACATCTAAGACTCCGAGGCGCATTTGCCGAAGATACTCTGATTTTGCCCGCGTAATTAACAGGTTCTTAGCACTGCTTTTTGCGTGTCATAATTACCCCTGCAACACGCCTCCCTAGCTCAGTGGTAGAGCAACGCACTTGTAATGCGTAGGTCGTCAGTTCAATCCTGACGGGGGGCTCCATTAATTTAGCGAATTAACCAGCGTTATTACCTTGGCCGGAATATCTAGTTCAAGGTGTGAAACGATAATCACAGTCTTTTCCGCAAGTGCCCCTGCAATTCTTTTTGAAATCCGGGCAACCTGTGAAGCGTCAAGAAATTCAAATGGTTCATCCAAGATAAACACTGGAGTATTTCGAAGCAGCAACCTTGCTAACTTAATTCGTTGCTTCTCGCCCCCTGAAAAGTTATAACCAAGTGGCCCTACATGGGTATCTAAACCTTGAGGCAATTGCTTTACCAGTTCTGCGAGTTCGACTATCTCAAGGACTTTTTCAATTTCAATGTCAGTTGCATCAGGTTTACCAATTCTGATGTTCTCGCGAATTGAAGTTGCAAATAAATAATCATCTTGAAGCAAAGTCGAGAAGAGATCTTCATGCTTTGGTCCAAGCTCTTCATTATTGATTGCAATATGTCCGGTAAATGGCGTGAAGCCAAGTAGCGAATTAATTAGTGAAGACTTACCGGAACCAGATTTACCCATGATTATTAGAGTCTCACCTGGACGAATAGTTGTTGTTAGTGGCGCACAATTTGCATCAGGAATAACCGGATTAACGTCATGGAAATCTATAGTTACCTCTTGGGCAAGAGATTTAGAAACAACTTCGGTATTTTGTGAACTATTATTTTCAAGGTATGGCTCGAGATTACGGGCCGCTTCTAGTATTTTCGAAAGTTGAGCAAATGCAGCAGGCAGAGTTGATATTCCTTCAAATATAACAAGTGGCAAGAGCGCGATAACTGCAACATTTACGCCCGCAAGCTCTTGATCTAAATAACCCTTGGCCGCGAGATAGAGCGCGGTAAGTGAAGCAACTCCCAACAGAAGAATGTGCATGGCACTGGCATAACCCACACGTTTGGCGCTTTTCTCCTGCGCAATTGCGATTGCATCCTGCGCAATTTCCATTTCAATTAATAAATCATCTTTGAAATTAAATATCAACGCCTCATTTGCACTTTCGGCGACCTGCATTATTTGTGAAAATAGTTCGCCTTCGTGCTCGCGCTCATTTTGTGGCGTTGAAATAACTGAGGCAAGAATCGGAATGAGAAAGATTGCAGCTAAGAAAATAAGGGATAAAGCGTTGCCGGCACTCGGCAACAAGTAATAGATAATTCCAAGTCCGCTGACGCCAGCTATAAGGGCGTTTAACCAAGGCATAAATACCCGAAGCCAGAGATCTTGGACCAACTCGACATCATTGATTATTTGCGAGAGCAGATTTCCGCGGCTCAACTTAACAAATGTTGCGGGCATGAATTTCGAAATCTCTTCATATACTTTTATTCGAAGCGAAGTTTGAATTTTTAGAGCGGCATCATGTTCTGTAATTCGTGCGGCATATTTAAGAGTTCCCCGAGATAAACCAAAGAAGCGCACAGCAACAATTGCTACCTCTAAAACCAAGATCGGTGGCCTTGTTGAAGCCATAGAGATCAACCAGGCACTCGCTGCAAGTAGACCAACTGCGGCGCCAAGTGAGAGCCCACCAAGCAGACCACCAAATGCAAGTTGTTTCCAATTTGGTTTCAGCAGAGTTATTAAATTTCTCATTTCAACTTCGCCATATCTGTCACATTGCTGGCCCCAGAAAGCATCTGCAGGCGGTGGGTAATAAGTAACACGAGAACTCCAGCTTTCGCCTTTTCCTCCAAGATTTGTGAAATCACGCTCTCGCTAACATCATCAACAGATGCAGTTGGCTCATCAAGAATCAAGAGCTGGCAATCTTTTAATAAAGCGCGCGCCAAAGCAATTTTACGTAGTTGACCAATCGAGAGTGGTTGTTTCAAAGTGCCAAGAGGTGTGCGAAGACCTGAAGGTAGATCAACGATATCTAAATGAACTTTTGCCAGAACTTCGATTAATTCAAAATCGGTCGCTTCTGGTTTTGCATGACGCAAAATCTGGGCAACAGTCCCGATTGGAAATTTAGGTTCTTGCGGTAACCAAGAAATTTGGTTGCGCAGTTCTTCAATATTAACTTCGCCATGCGAGATATCGCCGTTAACCGTACTGAGTATTACCTCGCCACTTGTTGGCTTAATGAAGCCCAACAAAATATTAGCCAGCGTAGATTTTCCGCTTCCTGATGGCCCAACAAGCACATGAATACTCCCGGCAGAAATTTGCCCTGACGGAATATGAACTGCAGTGCGGTCGGGGTATTCAACGCTTATTTCGCTCCAGGTAATTGCTGAAATTTTTTCAATTTTGCGGCCCACATTTACGACAGGGCGATCTAAAATTGCAAAGAGTTTTTCAAATGCAACAAGCCCATCTGCTGCTGCGTGGAAGTATCCAGCAACTTGGCGAATTGGCCAGTAGACCTCTGGCGCAATAACCAGAATGAATAACCCAGTTTGGAGACCGATATTTCCATCAACAAGCCGCAGACCAATTGAAACTGCAAGCAGTGCAACAGAGAGAGTTGCAACTAATTCCAGAGCAAGGGAGGATAGAAATGAAACCCTTAATACTCCCATGGTCTCTTTGCGATATGCATCGCCAACTTCTTTTAATTTAGTACTTTGAATTTTATGTCGTCCGTAAACTTTAAGCGTTGTAAGTCCACTTAATAGATCAAGAAAATATGTGCTCAAAATTCCAAGACTGCGCCATTTCTTCTCAGTTGCACTTGCAGTAAATCGCCCAATTAAGATTCCGAAGATTGGAATTAATGGAATTGTTGCAAGAACAATTAGACCAGCCTGCCAATCTTGAGTTGCAATTGTTATACCAACGGCGGCCGGAACGATTGAAGCAATAAATAATTGGGGGAGAAACTTAGAGAAGTAACCATCCAAATCACTTATGCCTTTTGTAATTAAGACCGATAGACCAGCAGTTCCTAGCTCTTGCACATCTCGAGCGCCGGAATCTAGAGTTTTAACAACAACATGGCGGCGAAGCTCATTGCGCATACGCGAACTTGCAGATGCCGAAATTCGATCGATAGCGAAAGCTAGGATGGCACGCAAGGCAAAGACTAAAGCCAGGTAAATAATTGCGTTTTTATTTTCAGAGAAACTTTGTTGGGAAGTGAAAAATCTAGTAATTACAGAAGCAAGCAGCCAGGCCTGAGCAATCGTTGCTGCTGCGCTCAACACCGCGAGCACTACGGTTGTGAAAATAAAACCGCGGCTACTGCGCGAATAACGCAGTAGCCGCGGGTCTATAGGTCTCACGCGCTAAGTGAATCCAATACACCAGATTCTGGCTTAGCAATCTGATTTGGATTTATGCGCTTGCGAAATACCCAGTATGTCCAACCTTGATAGATCAAGACCAGAGGTGTCATTACTGCGGCAACTACAGTCATTACTTTCAAGGTGTATTGAGTACTAGATGCATTGAAGATATCCAACCCTGGTCCACCTGCTGTGATGTTTGGCATCACATTTGGATAGAGACCAAAGAAGAGAGTGATAACTACGAAGGCTGTTGTTATTGCTGAGAATAGGAAAGCCCAACCTTCGCGGCCTTTGTAATTCGCTGCGAGTGCTGCAAGCCAAGAGACAACAACAATCAAAGAACCGGTTACAACACTAGCCTTTGAAGTAAGTGCAGCAAGTGTCCAGCCTAGGAATACAACTGCAAGAACTGCAGTTACCAGACCCATCTTGATTCCAATTGCATTTGCACGTACTCGAATATCACCTTCGGTCTTTAGAGCTAAGAAGAAAGCGCCATGAGTAACGAAAAGTGAGAGCGTAGTTAAACCACCGATTAAGGCATATGGATTTAACAAGTTAAAGAAGCCACCGGCATATTCAATTGCGCCAGTTGCACTCTTCTCAAGTGGAACACCGCGAACAATGTTTGCAAAAGCAACGCCCCAAAGAAGTGCAGGGATGAAGCTTGCAACAACAATTGCGTTATCCCAACGATTACGCCATTGGGCCTTGCCGTATTTGCTGCGATATTCAAATGCAACACCACGAACAATTAGTGAGACCAGAATTAGGAATAGTGGGAGATAGAAACCACTAAATAAAGTGGCATACCACTCTGGGAATGCAGCGAATGTTGCACCTCCAGCTACTAGTAACCAAACTTCATTTCCATCCCACAGTGGTCCGAGTGTTGTTAGAACTGCACGGCGCTCGGCCTGATTCTTTGCAACAACCTTTAGCAGAATACCGACACCAAAGTCGAAGCCTTCGAGAATGAAATAACCGATCCAGAGAACGGCTATGAGTATGAACCAAACTGAATTAAATGACATTTTTCATTCCTCCTAATAAGCCATTGTCAGTGTTTTAGATTCGCCACTTTGGACCGGTGTCATATCGGTTCCAACTTTGATTGTGCGAACCATTAATCCGAATTCAATGACAGCAAGTACTCCATAAAGAAGAGTGAATGTGATCATTGTAAAGAGGACGCTTCCGGCACTTACGCCAGGACTTACGCCATCTGCAGTCTTGAATAATCCGAAGACAACCCAAGGTTGACGAGCGCTTTCAGTAAATATCCAACCAAATGAGTTACCAAGAATTGGTAGGAAAGGAAGAGCGATCATTGTGCGAAGGAAGAACTTGCCACGTGGCAATCCGCCTTTGCGCATATACCAAAGTGTTAGCAGAGCGAATAGCGCTGCAATTCCGCCAAAGCCGATCATCAATCTAAATGACCAGTATGCAAGTGGAATATTTGGTGTGTAATTTCCTTCGCCGTACTTCTCGGCATAAGTCTTTTGCAGGTCGTTTACACCTTCAACAGTTCCATTTACATCACCTGTTGACATAAAGGAGAGAACTGAAGGTAGGCCAATCTGAAATACAGATTTACTTCCATCAAGAGTTCCGATTGTAAAGAGTGAGAATGGGGCATTTGCCTTAGTGTCATAAAGCGCTTCAGCAGCTGCCATCTTCATTGGTTGTTGCTTTGTCATAACTCGTGCTGACCAGTCTCCTGTTAAGCCAACAAATAGGAATGCAACGATCATTACGATCAAGCCAGTCTTCATAACTGGACGAGCAACTTCCGGATCGCGACCCTTAAGAACCATCCAACCTGCAACCCCAGCAAATAGTGCGCCTGCTGTTAAGAAGGCTGAAGGGATTGTGTGGAAGAAAGCAGATACTGCAGTGGTTTGCGTTAGAACAGCGACTATTGATTTCAATTCCGCACGACCAGTGTCTGGATTAAATACGTATCCAACTGGGTGTTGCATGAATGCATTTGCAGCGAGAATGAAATATGCAGATAGCAATGTTCCGATTGCAGCTAGCCAAATAGTTGCTAGGTGCGCCTTCTTTGATAGGCGATCCCATCCGAAGATCCACAAGCCAAGGAATGTGCTCTCGAGGAAGAATGCGAGCAGACCTTCCATTGCAAGTGGGGCTCCGAAGATGTCACCAACAAAACGACTGTAAGAAGACCAGTTCATACCGAATTGGAACTCTTGCACAATGCCTGTTACGACTCCGATTGCGAAGTTTATTAAGAATAATTTTCCAAAGAACTTGGTTGCACGGAAATACTTTTCCTTTGCTGTGCGATACCAAGCAGTTTGTAAACCAGCCACAAGGAAACCAGATCCAATTGTGATTGGTACAAATATAAAGTGGTACACGGTTGTAATGGCGAATTGCCACCTTGCCAGATCAAGTGCGTTCATTGGCACTCTCCTATCTCTTGGTGCATATTTTCCACTATGGATATTGAAAAATTCCAATTCTTTTTATGTGGAGCGGCGCACAGCTACATAACTTGAGCGTAAAAATGTTGATTTTAAAAATTGTTTGAGTGCTAGCCCCGTAAGAGTTTTGAAAGTTCAAATAATACTTAAAATTCACATACCGCTCACTTTATTTTCGCAATTGTTAACTTTTGATGTGTTCTTATACTCACAATATGTCAAAGGTAACTGTAGTTGGCGGCGGAATAATTGGAACGATGCATGCCTATTTGGCGCTAAAAGCTGGGCATGAAGTTGTTCAAATAGAACGTGATCCGATTGCGCAATCTGCATCTGTGCGAAACTTTGGTTTAGTTTGGGTTTCCGGTCGTGCATCTGGCGCGGAATTAGAACTTGCATTACGTGCCCGCGAGCTCTGGGGCGATATTGGAATAGGGGTCGGAACTATTGGATTTCGAGCAAATGGTTCGTTAACTATCGCTCGAAATAACGAAGAACTTGGAATTCTTGAAGAGGCAGCTTCAATGCCAGATTCAAAGTCCAGAGGATTTGAATTGTTAACCGCAGAAGAAACTTTGAAATTAGAACCTGCACTTGCCGGTAATTATTTAGGTTCACTTCATTGTTTTAATGATGCTGCAGTTGAACCACATCTACTTTTAGCTGGCTTACGAGAATTTCTCTTAGAAAATAGTAAATATCAGTGGCTGCCTAACTTTGAAGTTGTGGATATTTCAAGCACAGAAACAGGACACCACCTCCGTGATATTTCAGGACAGAAAGTATCGGCAGACCTTGCAGTTATATGTGCTGGCGCATATCACTTAGGTTTCCTTGCCGAGCACCTG
>CAIQHM010000054.1 GCA_903871555.1 uncultured Actinomycetes bacterium
AACATGACAAGTGCATCGAGCGGATCGCCATCATTTGAAAGGGTGTTCTTTACAAAGCCATAGTCGTGAGGAAAGCGAGTTGCAGTGAAGAGCATTCGGTCTAAGCGAACTTCACCAGTCTCATGATTAATCTCGTACTTATTTCGTGATCCGGCAGGGATTTCAATTACGACGTCGAAGACCATCGATTCCATTGCAGGTCTCCTTAAAGCAAAGTCACTTGTAAAAAATTGGGGTGATCGACGGGGCTCGAACCCGCGACATCTCGGACCACAACCGAGTGCTCTACCAGCTGAGCTACGACCACCATGAGTGCCTAATACTACGGCAATAAATATGTAGATTTAATCTAATTGTTGGGGATGAAGATTGCCTTGCGGTAATACTCGAGCTCTTCGATGGAATCGCGGATATCTCCGAGGGCTCGATGGTTGCCGGTCTTCTTCGGGGCGGCGAAATAAACGCGGGGATACCAACGACGGGCCAACTCTTTGATGGATGAAACATCAATGGTCCGATAATGCAGGTAGGCATTTAGAAGTGGCATATCACGAGCAATAAATGATCGGTCGGTGCCGACAGAGTTTCCGGCCAGTGGGGATTTGCCTGCGCCTGGTGCGTATTTTTCGAGGTAGGCGATTATTTCTTCCTCAGCCTTTGATAGTTCAACACCGCTTGGAATCTCGGTGATTAAGCCAGATTCGGTATGCATATTGGTTACGAATTCATTCATGCCTTTTAATTGATCTTCAGTGGCCTTGATAACTAGATCGACGCCCTCGCCCAGAATGTTTAGTTCGGAGTCGGTGACCAAGACGGCGATTTCAACTAATACATCTTTACCAAGGTCAAGGCCGGTCATCTCGCAATCGACCCAAATTAGGTTCGGAGATTCATTTTTACTGGCCATTGGGGGAGCCTAAACCAGAAGGGGTGCTTGGATGTAATTTCACCAGTCGTTCACCTTGGGTTCACCTTGGTTCCACATTGAAAAGCCCGCCTGGCACAACAATCGCCTCATGACATTTACCGCCAATCCGCCTAAGGCAATTCCGGAAAAGCGGCAGATCACTACAAAACCAAGAGTTTCGGACAAAATTTTTCGTGGCGTTTTAACTGTCATGAGCATGTCATCACTTTTGATTTTAACCTTAATCGGATTATTTCTTTCGCTGCGCGGCTTTCAAGCATTTCAAACACAGGGAATAGGTTTCA
The DNA here is from genome assembly GCA_903871555.1 of uncultured Actinomycetes bacterium. Taxonomy (GTDB): domain Bacteria; phylum Actinomycetota; class Actinomycetes; order Nanopelagicales; family Nanopelagicaceae; genus AAA044-D11. The sequence goes on from CAIQHM010000054.1 coordinate 1,216, forward strand.
TAACAAAAGTTGATTGGACTGCTGGCGTTGATGGAAGTCCAGACACTTTCGGTCTAGGTGCGATGATAATTGGAACACTAATTATTTCTGCAACTGCACTTTTTGTTGGAGTTCCGCTATCAGTGCTAACAGCTCTGTTCTTAACTTTTTATGCTCCAGAAAGATTGAAACGAGCTTTAGTAACACTCGTTGACCTTATGGCATCTTTCCCATCGATCCTCTTTGGACTTTGGGGATTCATTGTTCTGATGCCGATGGCCGAATATTGGGCGCAATTAATTCATAAATATTTAGGTTGGATTCCAATTTTTGGAATGCCATCACCTGCTTATACGCGCTCGCCATTTATTGCGGGACTTGTTCTGGCGATCATGATTATTCCAATTGTTACATCTGTTTCGCGTGAGATCTTTAATCAAACTCCACTCGACCGTATTCAAGCTGCATATGCACTTGGTGCAACTCGTTGGGCAATGATCAAAGCGGTAGTGCTTCCATTCGGCGCATCTGGTGTTGTTGGTGGCGCAATGCTTGGACTTGGTCGCGCACTTGGTGAAACAGTTGCGGTTTATTCAGTTTTAAACATTGTATTTAAAGTTAACTTCCAGGTGCTTTATGGTTTTGGCGGAAATATTGCATCAATGATTGTTGGTAAATGGGGCGAGGCATCACTTACTGAATCAAAGGCACTTCTAGCCGCTGGATTCGTGCTCTTCGTTATGACTCTAGTTGTGAATCTCTTGGCAAACTTTATTGTCCGTCGAACCGTGAAGACTGGTAAATAATTATGACAACATTTGCATCTACGAATTCAGTGAAACCAACTAAACCTTGGAAAGTAACAAAGCGCCAATTGATTCCAAACTTTTCACTTTTGATTGCGGCTGCTATAGCAACTTATTTAGTAGTTGCTTTAACCCCTATGAAAGGCAAGCTTGCCTATGTTCTCTTGTTCTTTATATTCGGAACTGGATTTCAAGCTGCACTTAGTTGGAGCAAGCGGGGTAAAAGCGCCGCAGTAGACACCCTTGCCGCTTCAATAATGATGACCGGTGGAATGCTTGTATTTCTGCCTGTCGTAAGTTTGCTTTACACGACAGTCGTAAAAGGTTTTAAAGGACTTCGCCCACAAATTTTTACGCACACAATGGAGTCAACTTCATACAGCGATCCACTTACAAGCGGTGGTTTGTTGCACGCAATCATTGGAACTCTTTTCTTGATTGCTATTGCAACCGTAATTAGCCTGCCACTTTCAATTTTGACTGCGCTGTATCTAACAGAAATTAAAGGCAAGGCTTCCGGATTTATTCAATTCTTAGTTCAAGCCATGTCAGGTGTGCCATCTGTAGTTGCAGGTATTTTCATTTATGCCGCCCTATTACTAACAACAAATCTGCGTGGATCGACAATTATCGGTGCGCTACCACTTGCTATTCTTATGATTCCAACCGTTACCCGAACCGCACAAGAAGTTTTACTTTTAGTTCCAAATGAATTGCGTGAAGCTGGTTTAGCTCTTGGCGCAACTCAATGGAAAACAGTTGCAACCATCGTGGTTCCGGCCGCACGCAATGGTCTAATAACTGCAGTAATTCTCGGAGTTGCTCGAATCGCTGGCGAAACCGCGCCGCTGCTTTTCACTCTTGGCACTTCAGACAAAATTAACTGGAATATTTTCTCTGGCGGACAAAATGCACTCCCATATTACGTTTGGTCTGGGTTGCGAGATGGTACAGAGGGTGGACTTCAGCGAGCTTGGACTGGCATATTAGTGCTGTTGATGCTCGTCTTAACGCTATTCGTAAGTGCCCGAATTTTTGGAAGTCGGAAGGTTAAATAATGAGCAACGTTAGCGACGATAACAACGGAGAAGATATGTCAACAACATCAGCAACTAATTCACTCTCGAGCGTTGCCGCGCAACATGCAGCGCAACGTCAACCAGGAACTGCTCCACTTGGATCAGGCCTTGAAGCGCGAGAGATTCATGCTTGGTTCGGGAAACACCATGCACTTGCAGATGTATCACTCGATTTTGCAGCTGGCACAGTGACCGCGCTAATTGGACCATCTGGCTGTGGTAAATCAACATTTATTAGAACACTTAACCGCATGCATGAATTCATTCCTTCAGCCGCAATGGCTGGCGAAGTTTTGCTTGATGGAAAAGATATTTACCAACCGGGCGTCGATGTTACGAAGATTCGTTTGCAAATTGGAATGGTTTTCCAGAAGCCAAATCCATTTCCATCAATGACTATTGGTCAAAATGTTTTATCTGGGTTAAAGCTTGCACAGATTAAAAGCCCTAAGAGCAACGATGATTTACTTGAAGAATGCCTAACTCGTGCTGGATTGTGGAGTGAAGTTAAAGATCGCCTTGGCGCTCATGCCGGTGGTCTATCCGGTGGTCAACAACAACGTTTATGTATCGCTCGCTCGTTAGCGGTAAATCCAAAAGTTCTTTTGATGGATGAACCATGTTCGGCTCTTGACCCAGGTTCAACTTTGCGCATTGAGGACACAATCGGCCAACTGGCAAAGACAATGACAATCATCATCGTTACCCACAATATGCAGCAAGCAGCCCGGGTAAGTGATTACACGGCATTCTTCCTATCTGATGGTGGGCCAGGTTCAATGATTGAAGTTGGACCAACTAACGAAATCTTTTCAAGACCAAAGGATGAGCGCACGGAAAATTACGTTTCAGGACGATTTGGTTAACCTATTGTTCACTTTTAGTTTGTTAGCCATTAAGTAATTTCAGACCTGCAATTAGTTTAAAAAAATAGAGTTCCTTTCACAAAGACGACAATGTCTGTATTTATTGAAAGGTTCACATGAAGCTATCACGCTCACTCGCAACAGCTACTGCGATTGTTTCTGCATTAGTTCTTGCTTTTGCTCCAACTGCACAAGCTGCAACAACACTAGTAGTCGGCGGCGCTTCCTCAGTCGCGACAATTGTTGGCGATTGCAAAGTTAAGTACACAGCTGCAACTGGCGACTCTTTCGCGTATGCATCTTCATCTTCAGGCCAAGGCCAGAAGGATATGGAATCAGCAAAAAATGATTTCGCATTCTCAGATTCAGCTCACTTAACATCACAATCAGGAACAGCAATTCCTGCATCTGAAATTCACATCCCAGCAATGGTTTGGCCAATCGGTCTTCTACACAAGAAGTTCAGCACAAATAAAATAATTATTTCTGCAAAGAATGCTTCACTAATCTTCGCAGGAAAGATTACAAAGTGGAACGATCCACTACTTCAGGCTGATAACAAGCGCACAATCACACGTCAAATTTTCCAGACAGATGGTGCCGGAAATGCTGTTAAAGACAAGGCTGGAAAGCCAATCGTTCTAAAGACAGTGACTTCAAAGGTTAACTTCACACTTCCTGCCAAGCCAATCACTGTTATCTACCGTGGAGATTCTTCAGGTACAACAGGAAACCTTCTTGCTGCATTCGGAAAGATTGATCCAGCAAACTGGCCAACCGCTTCAGCAACTGGCGGAACTAAGGTATTCGCATCATCAGATGCAAAGGCTGCAGTTCTAAAAGATCCAATTCACTTCCAAGGTGCAAATACATCTGCCGGTGTTGCTCAACTAGCAGCGAAGTCAGCGTACTCAATCACCTACGATGAAATTAACTACGCGGCTCTTAACGATCTAGGTACTGCAGATATCATCAATGCTAACGGAGACGTAGTTTCTCCAAGCGATGCTGCTGTTGGCGCACTTGTAGCAGATGCTGCAATTGCTGCTAACGGTGTAGTAACACTTGACTACACAAGCAAGACACCTGGTGTTTACCCATTCTCAGTTGTTACTTATGCTCTAGCTCTAACAGACTATAAGAGCCCAACAAAGGGTAAGGCTGTTAAGGATGCAATCGAATGGCACGCATTTAGCTGTCCAGATGTTGCACCAAACGATGGCTTCATCAAGGTTGATAAGACATCAGCTTTGGGTAAGAAGATTCTTGCTCAAACTGCAAAGCTTGGAAACTAATACTTTCTAAACTCTAGAAATAGTAAGAAATCGGGTCCATGAAAATGGGCCCGATTTTTTTATGTGGGTGCGCCTGGCAGGAATCGAACCTGCGGCCTACCGCTTAGAAGGCGGTTGCTCTATCCGACTGAGCTACAGGCGCATATCTTGAAATACATGTGCGAGTCTACCGATTTGAACCGATAAGGTTTCGCACATGGCTGAGTTCATTTACACGATGAAAAAGGCGCGTAAAGCGCATGGTGACAAGGTAATTCTCGACGATGTGACCCTGATGTTTTTACCGGGCGCAAAGATCGGCGTTGTTGGTCCCAACGGTTCAGGTAAGTCAACAGTCCTACAAATTATGGCGGGCTTACAACAACCTTCAAATGGTGAGGCATTCTTATCACCTGGATACACCGTAGGAATTTTGTTACAAGAGCCACCACTTGATGAGACAAAGAATGTTTTAGAAAATGTGCAAGAAGGTGTTGCTGAAACTATGGGGCTTCTTGCTCGCTTCAATCAAATCAGTGACGAGATGGCAAACCCTGATGCTGATTATGACAAGTTGTTGGCCGAGATGGGAACCCTGCAAGAACAACTAGATCACCGCAATGCTTGGGATTTAGATTCACAACTTGAACAAGCAATGGATGCACTTCGCTGTCCTCCGGGAGATGCCGATGTATCGGTACTTTCTGGTGGAGAACGTCGCCGCGTTGCCTTATGTAAATTGTTATTGCAACAACCAGATTTATTATTACTTGACGAGCCAACAAACCACCTGGATGCTGAATCAGTTTTATGGCTGGAACAACATTTAAGTAAATATCCAGGCACTGTTGTAGCAATCACGCACGATAGATATTTCTTGGACAACGTTGCCGAATGGATTCTCGAACTCGATCGCGGTCGTGCATTTCCTTATGAAGGAAACTACTCAACTTATCTAGATACGAAATCAACTCGTCTTAAGATCGAAGGCCAGAAAGATGCAAAGCGCGCAAAGCGTCTGACTGAAGAACTTGAATGGGTTCGCATGAATGCAAAGGGTCGCCAAGTTAAATCAAAAGCCCGACTTGCGCGTTATGAAGAGATGGCATCTGAAGCAGAGAAGACTCGCAAATTAGATTTCGAAGAGATTCAAATTCCAATGGGTCCACGCCTTGGAAACGTTGTTGTTGAAGTGGAACATTTAAAGAAGGGCTTTGGCGATCGCCTACTTATTGATGATCTCTCATTTACCTTGCCACGCAACGGAATTGTTGGAGTTATTGGGCCAAATGGCGCCGGTAAAACAACGTTATTTAAAACTATTCTCGGAATGGAACAACCAGATAGCGGCACGGTAAAGATTGGTGAGACTGTAAAGATTTCATATGTAGATCAGTCACGTGGTGGTATCGATCCAAAGAAGAGTTTGTGGGAAGTTGTATCTGATGGCTTGGACTATATAAAAGTTGGCCAAGTTGAAATGCCATCTCGTGCCTATGTTTCTGCATTTGGATTTAAAGGTCCGGATCAACAGAAAGCTGCAGGAGTACTTTCTGGTGGCGAGCGAAATCGTTTGAATCTTGCATTAACGTTAAAAATGGGCGGCAACTTATTGCTACTAGATGAGCCAACAAACGATCTTGATGTTGAAACACTTGGGTCACTAGAAAATGCACTTCTAGAATTTCCAGGTTGTGCTGTGGTTATTTCTCACGATCGCTGGTTCCTTGACCGCGTTGCAACACATATCTTGGCGTATGAAGGTGATTCGCAATGGTTCTGGTTTGAAGGAAACTTCGAATCTTATGAAGAGAACAAAGTTGCAAGACTTGGCATCGAAGCTTCACGTCCACATCGCGTTACTTACCGAAAGTTAACAAGATAATGCGCCACCACGGAAAGATGGCAGTTCGTTGGGATGACATGGATGCTTTTGGCCATGTTAACAATGCAAGCTACTTAACTTTTATGCAAGAAGTGCGCGCTGATTTCACTTGGTATTCGCGAATTGCACGCGGCTTAAAACCACTTTTCAAAGAGATGGTTGTTGCCCGCACCGAGATTGATTACCTAGAACCAATCATGGAAGGTGGCTTTGAACTCGATGTTGATGTCTGGGTTTCTAAGATTGGTAACTCATCTTTTGTAGTTCAGTATGAAATGAAATCAAAGGCGGGCTTGCACGCAAAGGCGATGACTGTACAAGTAGCGGTAGATGAGAAAACGAAGAGATCACGTCCATTGAATGCCGAAGAGTTAGAACTTTTAAACGAATATCTTGAGGCTTAATGAAGCTTAAAAAGATTCACCCAGCTTGGTTTGCTGCGATAGTCACATTTCTAACCTTGGTAGCTACTGCTGGCTTTAGATCAGCCCCTTCTGTTCTCGTAGTTCCACTCGAAGAATCCTTCGGTTGGTCTCGTGATGATATTTCACTTGCAATTGCAATAAATGTTCTGCTCTTTGGTCTGACTGCTCCATTTGCCGCAGCGCTTATGGAACGGTTCGGAATTCGCCGAGTTGTTATGACCGCACTTACAACTGTTGGAACTGGTGCGTTTTCTACAATCTTTATGACAAAGCCTTGGCACTTAATTGGGCTATGGGGAGTAGTTGTCGGCGTCGGAACTGGTTCAATGGCTCTGGTATTTGCCGCAACAATTGTGAATCGCTGGTTTATTGCTCGTCGCGGCCTGGTAATTGGCGCACTGACTGCAGCGACCGCCACTGGGCAATTAATTTTCTTACCGGGTCTTTCGGCACTTGCAACTAATGTTGGATGGAAATCAGTTTCAGTAACAGTGGCCTGTGGCGCTTTTGTAATGGTGCCATTGATATTTATTTTCTTGAAAGAGAAACCTTCTTCTGCGGGCGTAACTCCATACGGTGCGCCAAGTGATTGGACCGAACCAGAACAGAACAAGACAAATGCTGGACGGCTAGCAATCCAAACTTTAAAAGAGGCGAGCAAAGTCAGAGATTTTTGGTACTTAATTGGTTCATTTTTTGTTTGTGGTCTTTCAACAAGTGGACTTATCGGAACTCACTTTATTCCTGCGGCACATGACCACGGAATGGGTGAAGTTACCGCAGCAAGTTTGCTGGCATTGGTTGGCGTCTTTGATGTTCTCGGAACTATCTTCTCTGGTTGGTTAACCGATAGATATGACCCACGCAAATTGCTCTTTATTTATTACTTCTTCCGCGGGCTGTCACTCTTCTTGTTGCCATCAATTCTTTTTGCAACGGTACATCCTTCAACACTAGTTTTCGTAATTTTCTATGGACTGGATTGGGTAGCGACTGTGCCCCCAACATTGCTGCTCTGTCGCCAGGTGTTAGGCCCGGATCGCGCAACTGTTGTTTATGGCTGGGTCTTTGCCGCTCATCAAGTTGGTGGTTCTGCTGCAGCATTTGGCGCAGCGCTGCTGCATACCAAATTCGGTGACTATGCATCAGCCTTCTATATCAGCGGCTTTATGTGCATTATTACTTCATATTTCGTACTGCAAATAAGCAAAGTTAAAGAAGCGGTTTAAAGCATGAGCGAAGCAACTTTTTATGAACGCGCTGGTGGTTCAGCAACATTTAAGGAGTTAACTAAGCGCTTCTACCAAAACGTTTCAACCAATCCAATTCTTAAACCAATGTATCCGGATGAAGATATGGCCGGGGCAGAGCAACGGCTTGAATTATTTCTTGAACAATACTGGGGCGGACCTTCTACTTATTCCGAAGAGCGCGGTCATCCAAGATTAAGAATGCGTCATGCACCATTTCATATCGCTTCACCAGAGCACGATGCTTGGCTGCAATGCATGCATACAGCAGTAATTGATCTTGAAATTACGGAAGAACTTAAGGAAGAGTTATGGACATATTTCCAATATGCCGCGCATTCAATGAAGAATCAACCAGATAATTAATTGCTCTTAGGTTGAGACCTATTTCCAACTTTTAGTATTTCACCATTTCGCAGATACCACAGAGTTCCATCGGTAGATCGAACGGTTGTGATGCGAAGTCCTACAGATTCAACAACACCTGAAGTCTCCATAGTTTCAATATTGTCGCCAACACCATATTGATCTTCAACCAACATGAACATTCCGGCCAAAACATCTCTAACAAGCGTCTGGGCGCCAAGTCCAAGTGCAACACCGATTACTCCAGCAGAGGCAACAAGTGGCCCAAGATTAAATCCAAGTTCACTTAAGACCATCGTTAAAGTTATTAACCAAATCATTCCATTTAGTGCAGAACGAAGAACTGTTCCCGCGGTACGAGCCCGCTCACGTTGCCGTTCTAAACCGCGCTTTGGACCGGGAACGAAATCTGCATCTGCAATTCGGTTAATTGCCCTTGCCACAGCACGTCCACCGATTTTCTGGAAGACCAGGGCAATAGCAAGTATCAAAATTATGTGGAAAGGCGCACCGATAAACCAGTCATAAATCTTTTGGGCATTCTCACTAAGGGTCATAAGCGAAGAATAAACCTTCTATTCACTAGATTAGCCGCCATAAATACGCGATTTTTTGCCTGTCATACGGCACTATTTACCCAACAACACGAGCCACGCGTTGAAGCTTTATCCACAAAAAGGGAGCTAGTTAGTGCCACAGACTTTGGTACTGAACGCCACCTATGAGCCACTAGGTGTCGTATCAGAGAGACGAGCGTTGATCCTCGTCTTAAATCAGCGAGCCACAACGATTGAAGAATCAGACACCGTGTTGCGCTATTCCGGTGGAGAATTAATTCTTCCCGCAGTTATCAAATTAGTTAAATTTGTTCGGATTCCATATCGTCATGCAGTTCCACTTTCAAGACGCGCACTTTTTGCCCGTGATGGTGGCCGCTGTGTTTATTGCACAGCCCCTGCAACTTCGATAGATCATGTAATTCCGCGCAGTCGCGGCGGTGCCCATAATTGGGAGAATGTTGTTTCGGCTTGCCATAAGTGCAATCATCAGAAAGCAGATCGCACACTTAAGGAAATTGGTTGGAAGCTAAAGACTCTGCCGCGTGAACCAGCTGGTGCTGCCTGGCGCATTCTCGGAACTGGAAAACCAGATACGAGATGGATCTCATACCTTCGACCATTTGGCGCCGAACACGGCGTTGCCTAAGATACGCATATGTCATTAACTGTTGGAATACTAAATCGCATAGTTCAAGAAGATGGATCTCTTCCAGGCGATCCGCTCGGAACCTTTAAAGCGCTAATTTATTTCGTTGGCCTGCCAACGTTAATGTTTGCCGTGATTGCTTCGGTTGTTCTACTTGCAACCACAGATCGCAAAGCAAAACGTTCAACACTTACTCGCATCGAATAAAAGTCTTAGGCGTCTTTTCCTTGCGCTGTAAGAGCGCGGGATAGAGCGTCACGGCTTTCAGAAACTAATCTACGAAGACCAGCAGCAGAGTTTTTTCCAGTTGTCTCTAGCCAATTAATAGTTTTATCAAGCGTTGCCTTATCAGTTATATATGTTGGATAGCAGAGTTCAACAAATGAGCTTCCGATATCAAATGAAGCGCTGTCCCACATAGTTAGAAGCGAATCGAAATAAGGATCAACATACTTAGCAAGTAAATCTCGTTGTCCTGATCGCATAAATCCTCGATGTATTGATGCTCGAATCGAACTTGTTAAATCTTCCTTGGTAAGAGAGTTCCAAGCGGCAGCCTTTGCCTCGACAGTTGGAAATGCGGCAACGCATGTGGCATGACCTAGTTGGCCATTAATTGTGTTGTCACGTTCTAGTTCCGCATCGAGTTCGGCTCGAGTAAATAACCCACGTTCACAAAGTGCCAAAACAAATGTCCAACGAAGATCGGCATCTACTTTAAGACCAGCAAGTTTTCCATCAAGTAGCGCGCGAAGCTGAGTCGCATGAGATTCGGTAACCGCAAGTCCGGCAAAGATTCTGGCGAACTGCAATTGATGATCACTCTCAGCCTTTGCCGATGCGAGTAATCCAGCAATTGAATCTGCAACTTGGATGCGAAGGGCATCACGCTTTACTGGGTTTGCATAAAGTTCGACCGCAGTGGTTAATTGATTTCCAATAACAGTAACGACAGTAATGTCGCTTTCACCAGGCAGTCCAGCAAGGGCTATCTCGATGAAGTCAGTCGCACTTATTTCAGCATCTCGCAACATATCCCAAGAAATTGCCCAACACATTGCACGCGTTAAGCCATCAGAGATATTTCCTAAATGGGATTTCAAGGTTGCGATAGAACGTTCATCCAAGCGAACCTTGGCATATGAAAGATCACGATCATTAATAAGTAGTAGATCAGCGACACTTTCGCCAACAAGTTCGTTGACCTGCGTGCTTGCACCAGCAACATCGAGTTCAACGGATTTACGTAGAACGACATTTGGGCCTTTTACGTCATAGAGACCGACAGCGAGACGATGTGGTCGAAGTTCCTTTGAACCTTCCGGCACAAGAGGTGCTTCCTGCAGAATTTCAATCTTTGAATATTTATTATCCGCAATCTCTAAATTCGGACGCAAAGTATTAACACCTGCAGTCTGTAACCAAGTTGAGACCCAAGGCTTTAAATCGCGACCACTTGTTGCGCTGAGTTCAACCAACAAATCATCAAGAGTTGTATTTTTGAAAGCATGCTTTGCAAAATACTTCTGCAATCCAGCAATAAAGTTGTCACGACCTACGTGGGCCACAAGCTGCTGCAGAACGGATGCGCCCTTGGCATAAGTAATTCCATCAAAGTTGGCATTTACAGTTTCGATATCGATCATGTCAGAAACGATTGGGTGAGTAGAAGTCAGTTGGTCCTGGCGATAAGCCCAGTTCTTTCGCTCTGAGTTAAAGCCCGTCCAAGCGTTTACAAAGCGAGTTCCTTCGGCTGATGCCAAGTGTGAAGACCATTCAGCAAATGATTCGTTAAGCCACAAGTCATCCCACCATTGCATCGTGACCATATTTCCAAACCACATATGTGCCATCTCATGCAGGATTGTGTTTGCACGGGCGTCATACATGCGCTCGGTTACCTTGCTGCGGAACACAAGCAAATTTTCTAGGAATGTAACAGCACCAGAATTCTCCATCGCGCCCCAGTTGAAATCGACCACAGCGATCTGGTCATATTTCTCAAATGGATAGGCAAGACCAAATACTTTTTCAAAATAAGCAAAGCCCTGTTTGGTAACTAAGAAAATATCTTCCGGGTCTAGTGAATCTGCAAGTGATTTACGGCAATAGATTCCAAGTGGCACAGTCTTCTGTCCAACGTATTCATCATGCACGTGATAATAGGGACCAGCAATTAAAGCTGTGATGTAAGTTGAAATTCTTGGAGTTGGCAGAAATTCCCAGACTTTCTTATCGCCAGCAATCTCGTTTGCTGCTTTGACGGGGGAGTTTGAGATTACTTCCCAGTGCTTTGGCGCAGTAACCGTTAATTGAAAAGTTGCTTTTAGATCTGGTTGATCAAAGCATGGATACATCTTACGAATGTATGCAGTCTCGCCTTGAGAATATAAATAAACTTCACCATCGGCTGGGTCAACTGAATATTGCAAACCTTCACCAGTCTTTGAATAATCGCCTTCGATTTCGATTACTAATTCGTTTTCTGCTGCTAAGCCCTTGAGAAATACGCTCTCACCGTCATAGTTTGAAACATCAACATCAGCGCCATTTAGTTTTGCAGAAATAATTCGCTTTCCTGCGGCATCGATGAATGTGTCATATCCAGGCTTGTTGCAAGCAAACTTAACGGTTGACTTGGTGATGAAATTTTCCGGGCCATGGCAGACATCAATTGTCACCACATATGAGGCAACTGATAGATGTGCACTGCGTTCGCGGGCTTCGGCTCTTGAAATATTTAATCCAGGCATGAGCCAACCTTATCTATCCTTATCTAAGATACCCACATGAGTTCGAGCGATAAGGGCCACCTTTATAACCTTAGTAATAGGTCCTTTCGCCTTCGTGGAACCCGCATCACAGAAGCCCAAGCAAAGGCCACCCAAATGTTTTGGGATCAATTTGGAATCGAGCCAGATCACAAAATAATCCCAGCTGAAATATTTCCCGCAAGCAAGAAAGTGATTATGGAAATCGGTACCGGCATGGGCGAGGCGACTGCAGAAATCGCACGGACCTTTCCAGAAACTGGTTTCTTTGCACTTGAAGTCCATCGCCCAGGTATCGGATCACTTCTTGCACGCATCAATGAATTTGAATTATCAAATCTGCGATTGATAAATGAAGATGCCAGAATCGTTCTCGAAGAACAAATGCCGGATGAATGTTTAGATGCAGTCCATCTATATTTCCCAGATCCATGGCATAAGAAGAAACATTGGAAGCGACGCATAGTCCAGGAAGATTTTGTAGATTTAATCTTTAGAAAGTTAAAACCAGGTGGTCACATTCATATCGCTACCGATTGGGTTCCGTATGCAGAATGGGCGCAATCCAAATTTGGTGCCGATACAAGATTTGTCGGAGGAATAATCCCTAAACCAGATTTTCGCCCGCTAACAAGATTTGAAGGAAAAGGCATTGGCAAGGGACACCTTGTTACAGATTTAAAATACGTTAGGGCTTAAATCTTTCCAGTCTCTTCAAATTTAGCCATCAAATTAATTCTGCGCACATGGCGCTCATCTCCAGGAAATGGCGTAGCAATAAATTTATCTACAAGTTCTAAACAGAACTCTTCGCTGTGCATACGACCACCGATAGAAATTACATTTGCATTGTTATGTTCACGAGCAAGCACAGCAGTTTCCAGTGACCAGACCAACGCTGCGCGAACTCCCTTCACTTTATTTGCCGCCATCTGTTCACCGTTGCCAGAACCACCCAAAACAATTCCAAGTGAACCAGGATCATTTGCCACACCTTGTGCTGCCGGAATGCAGAAAACCGGATAATCATCTAAAGCGTCATATTCAATTGGACCGTGGTCGATGACCTCATGGCCATTTCCCTGCAAGTGCTTGATGATTACGCCCTTAAATTCCAGACCCGCATGGTCGCTTCCGATATGAATTCTCATTTCGTAATAATGGCAGAAAAGCCAAACGGCCCCCACTATTTCTAGTGAGAGCCGTATGAATTCCGTAGAGAATTGCTATTTCTTATTACTTAACTTTTGGCTTTGAAACTGACTTCTTTAGGCTTGTAGTAGTTGTAGGGATTTTTGGTGCTGTGCCACGATCATCATCGTCAGATCCGTGCTTTCCTTTGCCCATACCAGCAATCTTTGCGCCAGGAACTTTTTCAACTTCAGCAGTTACGCGAGCTGTAAGCCCAGCCTTTGCAGTTGTTGCTTGTGCCGCTGTCATTTTTCCAGCAGTAACGGCTGCATCGATTTGAGAAGTTTCAAAATTAACGAGTGCTGTGATTAGTGCTGCTTTCTTATCGCCAGCAAGAACTGCAAGTGACTTTCCTGCAAGACGTGCCGTATTTAAATCAGCTGCAGTAATTCCTAGTGTTGATGTAATAACTGCTTGATGCGCTGCAGAATTCTTTCCTATTGGGCCAGCCATCGGCATCGTTGGTGCAAGTGCAGTTACTGCTGCAGTGATTGCATCTGCTTGTGCTTGAGTAATTGTTCCCTTTGTTACTAAACCTGCAAGTACTGTTGCGACTTGTGGTGGAACTCCAACTGCGTGTCCTGGATCAGCCTGTGCGGTTGAAACTGTTGCGATAGTTCCAAGTGATAGCGCTGTTGCTAGAACAACGGCTGCAATTTTCTTATTCATTTATCTGACTCCCTTAACTCGATTATTACTTTCGTAATACTCAATCCGTCCCGGTCCTAGAAGCAATTGCTTCCAGATACCCGTAGATAACATCCCTAGGCTGGGGAGAGTAATGAATAAACCTGAAATTAATCTGTGAATATTGAGCCCACTACAAATCATTTAAGCAGGGATGAGAGGTCGCACCTATCTATTTTCTTGTATTTACAACGTATTGCGCAGATGCTCTAATTACATCGTCCCTATTCAAGGGGCAAATAGGCCCAGAATCGCGGCCCGAAATGAATTCCCCTAAGCAAGCAAGATTTCTTGCGTCCGCACTTGCTTCATTTTTACTCCTCGGATTAATCAGCTCTCCAAGTTCTGCAGAGGCAAACTCTCCTAAGAAAATAGTAATTAATAAAGCTGGGCGAGTGGCTTCAACAGATACAAATACTTTATTAAATGGGAAAGGTACCCCCAAAGCATCAACAGGAATCGATGGTGATTTCTATATAGACACAAACACCATGAATATTTATGGCCCAAAAACAAAAGGCAAGTGGCCCACTGCAGTTCCATTAAAGGGAGCAGCAGGAACTAATGGAACAAATGGCACCAATGGAAATACGGGCGCAACAGGCGCAACCGGAGCAAAAGGAACTGCAACAAACGGAATCGATGGCGCAACCGGTCCTGCCGGTCCATCAGGATCATCCGGAGCTGGTTCATCCGGTCCAGCTGGCGCAACCGGCGCAACGGGATCAACAGGAGCACAAGGTCCAATTGGAAACACAGGTGCAACAGGATCCGGAACAACAGGAAGTAAAGGTGATACAGGAAATAAGGGTGATACAGGAAGTAAAGGCGATACGGGAACGGCTGGTGCCGCTGGCAATAACGCGGTCACTGCTTTTGATTTAGTTACGACTGGTGGCACAACAAA
>CAIQHM010000055.1 GCA_903871555.1 uncultured Actinomycetes bacterium
CTTTTCAGCCTCAACTAAACACTTCTCAATTGAATCAACGACATATCCCATGCCTTCTTCGTGGGTAATATCTTTGCGACGTTGGCCAGAAAGCACACGACAGTATTTCGCACCAAGTTCGGCTGACATTCGGATGCTATGGATTTCATGATCTACTTGTTTCTTGCGTAGTTCGGGATCTGGAATTGTGAAATCAGGTGAGCAGCACATCATTGGAATTACCATTCCAGTGGCTTCGACATACTTGCGAATCTTTGGCCAATTCGCCTCATCTTTGAAATCTGCGAAGTTGTTATACATCTCAAGGCCTTCGATGCCCATTGCTTGGGACATATCGATCCACTCGTAAATACTTAACTTGCCTGGTTCAACTAAATCGCGGATCCAACCCTTAGGAAATGCGGCAATCTTTGGTTTTGCACTCATCCTAATTTCTCCGGGTTTCTTCCAATGATCGAGAATTGTTCAAGTTCAACAACCGAACCAGTAAATGGTTTTGATTCATCGCCCAACCAATAAATTGCGGCCTCTGCAATTTGTTCTGGTGTTGACATCGTGCCGGATGGAATATCGGTACGAGATAAAGTCTTTGGCCAACCTGGCTTTGCACCAGCAGCTATCTTGTCGCGCTCTTCGCGTTCGGTTAGAACCCAACCAGGATTAATCTGATTTACCCGAACACCATGAATGCCATTTGCATTGGCAAGGTTTCGAGTCATCGTCTGCATTCCACCTTTGCTGATGCTGTAGGCGAGAAGCTTTGATTCACCGGCATATGCATTGATGGAACCAATATTTAGTACTGCGCCACTCGACTTCTTAAGCTCTTCAAAGGCAGCCTGGATTAGAAATAGCGGAGCCGTTAAATTCACCTGAACCATTGCGCGAAAGTGTTCAATCTCTTGATCCGAAATATTTGTACCGCCGAATATTGCTGCGTTATTTACTAAGCCATCAATCTTGCCAAAGGCTGCAAGTGCGCTATTAACAATAATTTGCGGGGCATCGTCTTTCATCAAATCTGCAATACAGAGAGCTGCGTTTGAACCTAGGCGTTCGACAGTAGCTTTGCCTTCGGACTCATTTATCCCGTGCACCAAAACTTTTGCACCTTCACGAATCGCAGCGGTTGCGATAGCAGCGCCGATACCAGAGGTGCCACCTGTAACAATTATTACTTTATCTTTTAGGCGCATATTAAGCCGGCTTAATTACAGATTTAATAAATTCACCAGAGTGCATCTTCTTAAATGCAGTTTCCCACTGCTCAATTGGAAACGTTCCACCAAGTACTGGTGTCAGATCTAATTTTCCAGTTCCCAACATCCGAAGTGCGCGTTCCCACATCGGCCAGTTATGGCTAAATGATCCTTCAAGTCGCACATTCTTCTGAACTAATTGATCAAGTGAAAAGTTAACTGGTTGTGGTCCCCAGCCGACCTTTGAGATCCAACCATTAGGTCTAATAACATCTAGCGCAATCTTTAACGTTGCAGAAACTCCAGCGGCATCAACAACACCATCAGCGCCAAGGCCATCAACTTCCATCGCCCAATCTTTAACATCGCCTATAACAACTTCGCAGCCATATTTTTTAGCAACTTCTAGCCGTGCTTTATCGCGTTCTAACCCAACGATTGCAACATCTGCGCCAGCAAGTTTTGCCATTGCGGCAGATAAAATTCCAATTGGTCCTGGTCCTAAAATCACAATGCGATCTCCAGGGCGAACATGTCCCGGTGCAATCGTTGCGGAATATGCAACAGCACAAGGTTCTGTCATTGAAGCGTGATCAAATGAGACGTTATCTGGAATCTTATGAAGTAATCGCGATGCGACCTTGGCATATCTAGTCATCGCGCCATTTACGCCGTAGCCAAAGCCTTTGCGACTTGGGTCTAAGTTATATAAACCTTGGCGCGACATCACACCTGACATATCTACAACTGCAGCGGTTTCACTAACAATACGATCGCCTTCGTGCCATCTGCCATCGGCAACAACGTTCTTACCGAGTTCGACTACATGGCCACCGAATTCATGCCCCAAAACAACTGGGTAATTAACCGGCCAAGAATTTGTGCCCTCCCATTGGTGCAAATCTGAGCCACAAACACTTGCTGCTTCTACTTGAATAATCACATCGTCATCGCCGCATACTGGGCGATCTACTTCGCGAACCTCAACGCTGTGTGGCTCAGATGAAAAGTTAACGACCGCTGCGGATTTCAATTATTTCTCTCCCTTAACTTTTACATCGCCAAAGCCATGAACCGCATCGCAAATTTTTCGTAGAACTTCTTCAACATTGCCAGCGCCTTGGCTAAATGAATCAGCATCGATAGCAAGTGGTGCACCAATTACAACTAGCGGAGCGCCATACGAAGGACATGCAATTGCTTGTTCAAGAGATAAACCACCGACTGCTTGCACCGGAACGCTTACCGCATCAACAACTTCACGTAATTGATCAAGTGGGTTCTTCCATGGCTTGCCGGCCGCTGCAAGGCCACGTCGTTCGTCATAACCAATATGGTGAATAACCATGTCGCAACCAAGTTCTTCTAATTCGCGCGCGCCTTGAACCATATCTGGACAACCTAAGTTATCTCCCATAACTTTTACGCCGTAATCTTTTCCGGCTTGCACGACACATTTGATTGTTTCGGGATGAGATCTCGCCATAACAACAACATGCGTTGCACCAGCTTTTGCCATCATCTCCGCTTCGAGATAACCACCATCCATCGTTTTTAAATCAGCGATGATCGGATGATTTGGAAATTCTTTACGAAGCGCTTTAACACCATGCAAACCTTCAGCCAGAATTAATGGTGTGCCCGCTTCTAGCCAATCAACACCGGCTCTAACGGCGGTATGTGCCATTTCTAGGGCTTCTTTGATATCGGTTAGATCGAGTGATACTTGCACAATTGGTTTCATGTTTGAAGTTTAGTTCAAATCTAGGAAATTGACCCTTCCCTTAGCGAAAGATTATTGGTTAGATACTCACAAGATGTTCACGAATTTGGGAAACTTCGCCGACTTAGAAAAAGTGCTCGAGTTTTCCCCGCCAGAAATTCCAAATATTGATACGGCTGGATTAATAAAGTTATTTGGACGGCTTCCAAAATTTCCAAAAGACTTTGAAATCAAACGCGGTAAAAGTCTTAGCCACGATGGCGTAATAATTACTGAAATTAGTTGGAGCACCGGATACGGGCCAAGGACCGAAGCCTTCTTATTGGTTCCAGAAAATATCACCACCCCTCTACCTGGCGCCCTTTTCTTGCATAGCCATGATGATGTAAAAGAATTTGGTAAAGAAAAAGTCGTTGATGGAATCGGAGATTTACCAAAGAGCGCGGCCTGGGTGAAACGCGATCATTATGGAAATCGCGGCGCCGCAAATGCACTAGCCAAAAAAGGTTTCGCTGTACTGGCCTTTGATTGTTTTATGTGGGGATCTCGCCGATTTAAATTGGCAGATATGCCAGCACGATTAATCGAATTGCTTGGTGAAAAAGATTATGAGCGCCTATCAGTTATGCACGAATCAATGGCGCTCTCAAAATACTTAAGTTTATTTGGAACAACACTTGCCGGCCTTTTAAACTTTGATGATCGCATCGCCTTTGAAGTTGCGAAATCACTACCTGAAATTTCAGATTCAATATCAGCAGTTGGGTTATCTGGTGGCGGATGTCGTGCGGTTTACCTCCATGCAACAACACCAGAGCTTGCTGCCGTAGTTTCTGTGGGGGCAATGGCAACTTATAACTCCATGATTCCAACGCATATCGCGCCGCATTCATGGATGTTCTTTCCGCAGGGCTTGGCTGCACACACTGATTGGCCAGGGCTCTGCACGATAAATAACACCGCGCTTTATGTGCAATATTGTGGTGAGGATCAATTGTTTACCAAAGATGGAATGCATGATGCAGATGTTGCGCTGAAGAGTGCCTTTGCAAAGAGTGAAGGTAATTACAAATCTCATACCTATCCGGTTGGACATTCCTTTACCGTAGAAATGCAGGACTCGGCTTTTGATTGGTTGGTTGAAAATGTCTAGCCCTTATGCAAATAGATATTTAGGGGAGAGTGAACACCTACCTTTAGCTCGGGTGATTTATGCCGAGATGCGCAAGTATCCAATCATCTCGCCACACGGGCACGTTGATGCCGAGATGCTTTTGTCGAATAAAAACTTTACCGATCCAGTTTCGCTATTGATGGCACCTGATCATTACATCTTGCGGATGCTGCACAGCCAAGGAATAACGTATGAATCTTTGGCAGCAAATTCCCCTGAAGCAAATTGGAGCGTGCTAGCCGAGAATTGGAAGTTATTTAGATCTACACCTTCACGTATTTGGTTTCAAGAAATTCTGGCAACGCTCTTTGATGTCAGTGAAATCTTGGCCCCAGAAAATGCGAGCAAGATTTATAACCAGATCAATGCGAAATTGCAGAGCCCAGAATTTGCACCGCAAGCGCTATTTAAAACTTTCAACATTGAATTACTTGCCACTACAGATGCAACCGATGCCCCATTAGATTCCCATATCGAACTTTCTAAAATAGATCTTGGTGGTCGAGTCATTCCAACCTTTAGACCAGATGGTGTTTCTGATCCAGAACGTCCTGATTGGAAGAGCAATTTAACTGCTTTGGGCAAACGTTATGGAATTGAAATTACCTCCTTTGCCAATTTACTTACCGCACTGCGTAAAGCACGTGCCCACTTTAAAGATAACGGCGCCACTGCAACTGATCACGGCGTATTTACTCCACGCACTTTAAAACTTTCAAGCAGCGAAGTTGAAGCGCTGTTTGCTAAAGCAGTTGCAGGCACAGCAACTTCAGTAGAAATTGATGATTTTCGTGCAGCAATTCTCTTTGAACATGCACTGATGGCTGCTGATGATGGCCTTGTAATGCAGATACATCCTGGATCGCTGCGTAATTATGATGCGGAAATATTTACAAAATTTGGCCCTGATAAAGGTTTTGATATTCCAGTTGCAACGACCTATACCAAAGAGCTGCAACCCCTTCTAAACGCTGTTGGTAAGCACCCAAATTTCAGAGCGGTCCTATTTACTCTTGATGAATCAGCGTATTCCCGAGAACTTGCACCACTTGCAGGTGCATATCCATCACTTCGACTTGGTCCACCTTGGTGGTTCCATGATTCGCTAAATGGTTTAGAGCGTTGGCGTGAAGCAGTTACTGAGACTGCTGGTTATTACAACACTGTTGGCTTTATCGATGACACCCGTGCATTTGCTTCGATTCCAGTTCGACATGATGTTGCACGGCGTTTTGATGCTGGATATTTGGCACGTGAAGTTAGTCGTCACCGCATTACTGAAAATGAAGCGATGGAACTAGCAGGGGATTTGGCCTACAACCTCTCTAAAGAATTCTTCAATTTGTAATGCCGAATCAAATTCAATTTTTACATCTTGGGCTAGGCGCATTTCATCGCGCGCACCAAGCGGTATTTATCAAGCAGAATATTGCCAGCGTTTCGATGCGAAAATCCGATGTAGCAGATGCTTTGACTGCACAGGGAAATAAGTATGAAGTTATTGCAAGGGATGCAAGTGGCGAAACTACAACGCTTATCGAATCAATTAAGGAGTCACTCTTCTATCCCCGTGATATCGCGCGAATCACCGAGATTGTGCGCAGTCCGGATCTACAAGCAATCACGTTAACTGTTACCGAAAAGGCTTACAAGAACGATGGTGCTGAAGGTGTCCCTGCACGGCTTGCGCATTTATTGGCTGAAAGATTTGCCGCTGGTGCTCCCGGAATTGCAATAATTTCTTGCGACAATGTTCCAAGCAATAGCCAATTCTTGCGTGGCTTAGTTCTAGAGGTAATCGCTGCAAATGGCGATAGCGAACTTTTGCAATGGGTTTCGGTGAATATTCGCTTTCCAAATTCCATGATTGATCGCATCGTTCCAGCGATGACAAGTTCTGCTATTACGACCGAACCCTTTAATCAATGGGTAATTGAGAACGATCCGATTCACGCGCTCTTTGTTGGCTCTGGGGTCGAATTTGTTCCTGATATAAAGCCATATGAATTAGCCAAGATCCGCCTATTTAATGGGGTGCATTCCACCTTGGCTTACATTGGTGAAGTTGAAGGTATTGAATTTGTGGCGAACGCAATTGTTCATCCAGTGATTGCACCATTTATAAAATTGTTACAAGAAAGTGAAATGGTTCCCTCAATTAAGGATACGGGTGGAATCGATTTACTCTCTTATGCCGCGAAGATTAGAAAGCGCATTTCAAATCCAACCCTGCACCATCGGGCACATCAAATTGCGATGGATGGTTCACAGAAGATGCAGCAACGTATCTTTGATGGCGCAAATGATTTAGAAAAGTTAGGTCGCCCAGCTCCATTGCATGCAGCTGCAATTGCAATCTGGATTCACTTCTTGGCTACGAACTCGGAAATCGATGATCCATTAGCCTTTAAATTATCGCCGCTTGCCCAGAACGCTGATCCACTTGCAGCAGTAACAGACACATTGACTCTCGCCGAGTTCACAAGAAAATTGGACCCAAGTTACTTTGCAGCCATCGCGGCTGATTTAGAAACCATACGAGGCTCTTCTGTTCTAGAGCTAATATCAAATAGAATCGCAGGATTATGAAGGCCTTTGTAGTCACCGCCCCAAAAGAATTTGAAATTCAAGATGTCCCAGAACCCGTTGCGACTTCAGGTGAAGTAGTTGTAAAAGTAAATCGCGTCGGCGTCTGTGGTACCGATGTTGAATTCTTCAATGGATCAATGCCATATCTACATGATGGCCAGGCCAAATATCCGATGCGCCTTGGTCATGAATGGACCGGCACCGTCATAAGCGTTGGCGAAGGTGTGGATTCAAAGTTGATTGGTCGCAGATTCATTGGTGATGTCATGCTTGGATGCGGCAAATGCAAACGCTGTACAACTGGCCGCCAACATACCTGCGCAGATAGATTTGAAGTTGGAATTAGAAATGGTTGGAGCGGGGCACTCGCCGAACAATTAGCAATCCCAGCGCGCTTTCTTCATGAAATCCCAGACTCTTTCGATGACACAATCGGCGCTCTTGTAGAACCAGGGGCAAATGCTTGGCGCGTAGCAGATGCGGCACAAGCAAAGCCAGGCAAGGCGATATTGATTTGGGGCACCGGAACTATCGGTTTATTGACCGCGCAATTCTGTATTGCAATGGGTGCGACGGTACATATGGTTGGAAAAGATCCGGTGACAATTAAGTTGGCAACCCAGATCGGCGCTGCATCAGCGGGAGAGAGCGTTCTGGAAATAGCTGGTGGTTATGACGTAGTTATTGATGCAACATTTGACCGTGAAGTTCCGGCCAAGTTAGTTGATCTTGTTGAACCAGGTGGCCGAATTGTTCTCATCGGAGTAGATAATAATTCGGCGCCAATAGATTCCCGCAAACTTGTCTTCAAAGATGTAACAGTTGTTGGAATTCTCTCTGGATCACCTGGCTTGCCACACTCAATTGAATTTATAAAGAGTGGGCGCATCGATCCGCGAATAATTGTTGGCGCAACAGTTGGGCTAAATGAAGTTGGTGAAGTATTTCTTGGCAAGCGTCCTGCAGGCGCAGGAATCGGACCAAAGATTCTGGTCGACCCAAGTAAGTTTTAGCTAAGTAATTCTTGGTAATCCACGCCAATTAATTCACATGGACGTGTAGTAACACTAGCAAGAGCATCGCCATCATCAATCCCAATTGCTTTCATAATTTCTAACGACTGACCAAGAGTTCCAATCCCACCAGCCAACGTGCCATCCGTTCTGCGCGCCTGCCCATCTTTGATTGTAATTTCCATGCCACCAAAAGGATATGTTCCAGCACCAAGTCCAGCGGCGGCAATTGGATCATTTGTAACAATGAAGCGCTTGCTTACTTTGGCTAAAGTTTCTTTCACTAAATCATTTGGCACATGCACTTCATCAATAATTAATTGGATCACTACATCATCGCGTTCAAGTGCAACCTGGGCGGTTCCATCAAGGGGCGGCTTGGGCATCGCATTAAATATATGCGTAACAGTTTTGGCACCAGCGTTAAAGCCAGCGATTGCTTCTGCGCGATTAGCATTTGTATGTCCCAGCGAGACAACCACACCATTAGCAACCAAATATTGAATCAATTCAATAGCTCCAGGAAGTTCAGGGGCGATAGTCACAATCTTGATCAGACCACCGTTTAATAAGGCCTTTAGATGGTTTAGATCGGGCGCAGCTATATGTTCAATCGGATGAACTCCGCGCTTCGCTTCAGAAATAAATGGGCCTTCTAAGTGAATACCAAGAATTCTTGCTTCACCTGAAAGCGGATTAGTTCTAACTTCCTCGATCAATTTAATTGCTCTTACCGCATCGCTAAGGGCCGAAGTAATTATCGTTGGCAGATAACCAACTACGCCATTTTCATAGAGCGATCTAGAAACTGCGCGAACCTCATTGGCGCTTTTAGCGGATAACAGATCGATGCCACCATGGCCATTGACCTGTAGATCTACATATATCGGCTTCATATTTTTTTAAAAGTTCTAATCAGTGGTGCAAATATTCCAGGGCTTTCAAGCTGTGCCAAAACACCAGCACCATCAAGTGAGCTCTTACCCGAAATATGAATTGCTAAACCATGGCTCTCTAACTTCTTAGCCACCAACTTGGTTACTAAATTATCTGGTGCAAGCACGCCACCGATAAGGGCAACTTGAAAATCTGGTCCGCCGGCGCATTCGCGCTTTGCAGTAGTGGCAAGTAGGACAACTTCATCAGCCGCGGCATCTAAAATTGCATGTGCAGTTGTGTTGCCTGCATCTGCGAGTTCGCTTACAACCTTGGCAAATGAGGCAATTGCATGCACTGGACGTTCTAATTGGTGAACAGTGTGAGTAAGTTGGTAAGGCTCGGCACCAAAATGTTTGCATGCAACTTCCAGTAATTCACGATCGCCACCGCGTCCATCGCGTGCCCGAAGCGCAGAATTTAAAGCCATCTTTCCAATCCAATAAGCGCTAGCTTCATCTCCAACTAGAAAACCATCGCCAGCCAGTGAATGTGCCATTGTGCGATTCTTACCGACTGCAAGTGCGGTGATTCCGGTACCTGCAGCAATTACAACTCCATCTTTTTCAACTGCTGCCGCACATGCACTTACCGAATCACTGCAGATCCAAAGTTCCTTTACTTGTGATGAAGCCAGAACTAATTTAGCAATGTCGCCATATTGTTTATCATCTGCCGGAAGCGTGGCCACCGCAAGGACTGCGCGATCAATAGAACCGCCCACTTGCGCGGCAAAATCAATGATTAAGTTTGCCAAATAATCGACAAGTGGAAGTTCGCCAGGGGAGAAGCCCGGATAATTCTTGGTAATTGAACTGCCCTTATTCATTGCAGATTTAGCTCGAATTCCAGAGCCACCACCGTCAAAAAAAATTACGCTCTCTAGCATTAGCGAGTCAGAGTTACTTTACTTAGTCCGGCAGGACTATCAGGATCTAACTTATTCTTACGAGCAAATTCCAGCGCGAATGATTGCAAGATTATTGAATCAACAACGTTGGAGTAAATTTCATTCTCACATACCGCGCCAGGGATTACCGTTTCACCAGCAACAGCTAGTTCACCGGTACCGAACCAGAAAATCTTTGGTGATTTTGCGCGAATCTTCTCAAGGTCGCCTTTGAGTGAATCCAGCGGCGCTCCGTTTGGTGCCATTATAAAAACTTGCGTTGCACTTGTAAGAGCAGAAATCGGACCATGCATGTAATCAGCAATTGATAAACCCTGAACTGAAACCTTGCTGGTCTCTTGAATCTTAAGAGCTGCTTCACGGGCATTTGGATAAGAGAAACCGCGACCTAGAACAACTATTTCATTTGCCCGATCACAATTAGCAACTGCGGCTGTTACTGATTTTGTATCGGCAAGAAGTTTCTCACCTGCAGCGATTACCGATTTATAATTATTAAGAGTTGAACTCCAGGCATTTACAAGAAGCAGACAACCTAGAAGTTGGGCAGCATAAGTCTTTGTTGCAGCAACAGCTATCTCTTTACCTGCCATTAAATCCAAATGGTGATCTGCCAGTTTTGCTAGGGGAGATCCGCCATCATTTGTAATGGAAATTATCCTGGCACCAGCAGCCTTCGCCGCAGTTGCATATTCCACCAAGTCGGTTGATTGACCGCTCTGACTGATAGCAACAACTAGAGTTTTTTCGAAGTGTAATTTTGAGCGATAGATAGTTACCGATGATGGTGAAGTCAGACCTACAGGTAATCCAAGTTGGGTCTCAATTAAATACTTCAAGAAGTGGGCGGCATTATCTGAAGTGCCACGTGCAAGGACCAAAACCGATTGAATCTCATTGGTTTTAAGAAGGTTTGCTAGGGCCGTGAATTGGGCGCCAGAATCAATTAATTTGGTAAATACGGTTGGGATCTCGGCAATCTCTGATTGCATAATTGACCCGATTTGATTCACGTCATATTTTCGCATGAAAGTTTAAACTTTCCTAGCGGAGAGCCGCCTTACTTGGTAGCGTGAGCACGTGCTTCACGAGGAACTTATATCGATATTCCACAAGGGAATGCCAATTGCAGCCCAAGGTATGAGCGATAAAGAATTCCTAGCCACAAACCCAAATTTATTCACCGCTGGTTTTCAATTCCCAATCATGGTGCTTCGCGAAAGCGCGCTTGAACACAATATTCAAAGAATGGCTGCTTACTGCAAATCACTCGGATTTGAATTAGCTCCGCATGTTAAAACGCCGATGGCGCCGCAAATTGCAAAGCGTCAATTAGCTGCAGGCGCATGGGGCTTAACAGTTGCAAACTTTAACCAAGCTTCGATTATGTTTGCATCTGGATTCACAAGATTAATCATTGGTAATGAAGTAATGGAACCAACATCAATTGCCGAAATTGCCAAAATAAATGGCAGTGGTGCTGGCGATATCATTTTCTACATCGATTCCCTTGCTGGTTTGGAAATTGCACAGAACGCAATCGATAAGGTTCCAAATGCCAAACTAAATGTCTTCATGGAAATTGGCGCAGTTGGTGGGCGCGCAGGTATTCGCGATTTAGAATTATTGAAGAAAATTTTGGCAGAAATTTCGAAAGATGATCGCATTTATGTTCGTGGAGTTTCCGGATTTGAAGGCGCGGTTCCTGGTGGCGATCGCCAAGGTGAAGGAATAGAAAAACTTCGACTCTTCTTGCGCCATATTGTTGCGGCCGCAAGAATTACTGAACCACATGTTCGCAGTGACAAAATAATTATTTCTGCCGGCGGAAGTTCATTCTTTGATTATGTAGCCGAAGAGTTTGCAAAGTACGAAGGCGATGCGAACCTCATTCTGCGCAGTGGCGGTTATGTGAGCCACGACCACATTCATTACGAAGATTTATATCCATTTATGGGCGCGCCAGATAGTGATCGTTTCTATCCTGCCCTTCAACTTTGGGCACGGGTCTTGAGCATCCCAGAACCAGATTTAGCAATCCTTAACTTCGGTAAGCGCGATGCCGGAAATGATTTAGATGAACCACTTCCGATTCTCAAATTAGCTGGCAAGCCAGAACCATTTGCCGCAAAGATTGAGAAATTAAATGATCAGCATGCATTCATGAAGATAACTCCTGGTTCGGTAGTTGTTGGTGATGTCATTGGCTGTGGAATATCGCACCCTTGCACCAATTTCGATAAATGGCGCCTTCTGCCATTAGTTAATGACGATTACGATGTAATAGATTTAGTCCATACCTTTTTTTAACCCACTTCTAACCGAAAGGTCATAATGACTAACTCAACAATCAAGCACGTAACTGCAAAAGGCGCGCCAGCACCAGGTGGTTCATATTCACACGGTGTTATCGCAAATGGTTTTCTATACACCTGCGGAATGGGTCCAGTTGATCCAGCTACCGGCAAAATTGTTGAAGGTGGCGTTGGTCCACAAACCCGTCAGACCTTGATAAACCTAAAGGCAATCCTTGATGAAGTTGGTGCTGATTTCAGCCAAGTAGTTAAGACAACAGCGCATCTACAAAATTGCGTTGCCGACTTTGCAGAATACGACAAGGTTTACCGCGAATTCTTAACTGCACCATTCCCAGTTCGCACAACTGTTGGTTCAGACCTAATTAATATCTTGGTTGAAATCGATTTCGTGGTTGCGCTTTAAAATGACTTATCAATTTGCAGCAGAACTCGCCGGTCGCACTATCGTAATTACTGGTGGGGGCCGCGGTATTGGCCGAGAAATGGCTACCGCAGCAGCTGCTGCAAAGATGAAAGTTGCAATTCTTGAATTAGATCAGAAGAACTTAGATGACACCGTTGCGCTTATAAGTAAGACCGGCGGTGATGTCACTGGATATCAGGTAGATCTCTGTGATGAAGCAGCTGTAATTTCTACCTTCGCCGAAGTCACCAAGAAGTTCGGAAAGATTGAAGTTCTAGTAAATAACGCGATGTTCCATGATCCAAGTGATCTGCTAGATACCTCGCTCGATATCTGGAATCAGACGCTAAAGGTGAATCTAACCGCGCCATTTCTTTGTATCCGTACCTTATTGCCGGGCATGATTAAAAACGGTTTTGGAAGCATCATTAATGTTGGAACAGTTAATTCCAAGATGATGATTGGAAGCGATGCTTACTCGGCTTCAAAAGCTGCAGTTCATGCACTGACCAGAACAGTTGCAGTGCGATATGGCCCAGATGGCGTTCGTTGCAATACTTTGGTTCCGGGCACAGTAGCAACCGATGCTTGGCAAGAGCGCATCGATCGCAACCCACAAATTTTCGAAAAGCTAAAGACTTGGTATCCACTTCGTCGCGTTGGTAAGCCTTCAGATATTGCAGCAGCAGTTCTCTTCTTAGCATCAGATCAATCTGCTTGGATGACCGGAACCGAATTCGTAGTTGATGGCGGGTTACTTGCGGGCTATTCACCGATGTATCCACTGGTTGAAGGTTCTGATTAAGAATGGCTGATAACACTTTTACAGTTCGCGGTGCCACAGTAATTGATGGTTCTGGTTCTGCTGGTGTTAAAAGCGATGTAATTGTTGTTGAAGGAAAGATCGCTGAAGTTGGCAAACTTATTAAGGGCAATGAACGCGGCAAGATTGTTGATGCCACGGATTTAACACTGAGCCCAGGCTTTATCGATATGCATGCTCACTCTGATCTTGCAGTTATTTCTGATCACGAACATTTAGCAAAAGTAACTCAAGGCGTAACCCTTGAAGTAGTTGGGCAAGATGGTTTGAGCTATGTGCCATCTGATGACACAACTCTTGCAATCTTGCGCGATCAATTATTTGGTTGGAACGCAGATCCTGCTGGCATAGATTGGAAATTTAGATCAGTCGGAGATTACTTAAACGTGGTTGATCGCGGCGCCGCAGTCAATGTCGCCTATTTAATTCCACATGGCAATGTCCGAATGTTGGCCTGCGGAAATGAACCAGGCGATGCATCACCAGAACAGTTAAAACATCAACTCGCTTTAGTAGATGAAGGTATGCGCCAAGGCGCAGTCGGAATGTCTGGCGGCCTTACCTATGTTCCAGCGATGTATGCCAGCAATGAAGAGATTTCAAAACTTGCTGCAGTTGTCGCAAAGTATGGCGGCTTCTATTCACCGCATCACCGAAATTACGGTGCTAACTTTCTAGATGCAGTTGAGGAATGTATTGATATTTCTCGCTCTTCAAAGTGCGCGCTAAACCTTACACACTGCCATATGAGCGCTCCAATATTCCACGACAAGACAGATTTACTATTTGAGAAATTAGCGAAGGCTGAAGCTGATGGCATCGATGTAACCCTCGATACCTATCCATACTTAGCAGGCTCTACTTACTTGCATGCGCTGCTTCCATCATGGTGCCAAGCTGGCAGCAAAGAAGCCATGCGCTCTCGAATTATTGATCCGCAGAATCGCTTAAAGATAATCAATAATCTAAATGTCACAGGATCTGATGGCAATCAAGGTGGCGTTGTAAATTGGTCTTGCATTGTTATCGCGGGCGTTACACAGAAACATAATGAGAAATATGTTGGGGTTTACTTGATTGAAGCGGCGAAGGCTGAAGGCAAAGAGCCAGTCGAGTTCTATCTTGATTTAATCGTTGATGAAGATTTCAAAATCTCTTGCATCCTGCATTCGGGATACGAACCAAATGTTCGCGCAATCATGCAACATTCAAAACATATGGTCGGTACCGATGGGATCTTGACCGGAAATCGCCCGCATCCACGTGGCTACGGAACCTTTGCAAGATACCTAGGTGTTTATGCTCGCGAAGAGAAAATTCTGACAATTGAAGGGGCAATCAATCGCATGACTGGTCGCCCAGCAAAGCGGTTGTCACTTAAAGATCGCGGTTTAATTCGTCCTGGATTTATCGCAGACCTAACCCTTTTTGATGCGGCAACCGTTAAAGATCGTGCAACTTACGAAGAACCAAGATTGCCAGCAGCAGGTTTTGAAAGCGTTTGGATTAGCGGGATTAAAACTTTAGATGGTGGCAAGCGCACAAGTGAATTGCCTGGTCGTTCAATTAGA
>CAIQHM010000056.1 GCA_903871555.1 uncultured Actinomycetes bacterium
GAATGTTTTAACCAGGTGATCGACAAGTAATTGATCCCAATCATCGCCACCAAGATTGTTGTCGCCGTTGGTTGCTTTAACTTCAACAACACCATCGCCGATTTCAAGAAGTGAAACGTCGAATGTTCCGCCGCCAAGGTCGAATACTAAAATTGTTTGTTCGGCATCGCCCTTGTCCAAACCATATGCAAGTGCTGCAGCGGTTGGCTCGTTAACAATACGCAGAACATTTAGGCCGGCAATTTCGCCAGCTTCTTTTGTTGCTTGACGTTGTGCATCATTGAAATATGCAGGGACTGTAATTACTGCGTCGGTTACTGTGTCGCCAAGAAAACTTTCAGCGTCACGCTTTAACTTCATCAAGATACGTGCGCTTATTTCTTGTGGTGTGTATTTCTTGCCATCAATATCCACGTTCCAGCTTGTGCCCATGTGGCGCTTAACAGAACGGATTGTGCGTTCAACATTTGTTACTGATTGACGCTTCGCAACTTCACCAACAAGAACCTCGCCATTCTTAGCAAAGGCAACGATCGATGGGGTTGTACGTGCGCCTTCTGCGTTCGTAATTACAGATGGCTCGCCACCCTCTAATACTGATACGCAACTATTTGTTGTTCCTAAGTCGATTCCGACTGCTCTAGCCATTTATTGCTCCTTTTTTTCTTCTTTCAGCCTGATTTTTGACCGGCTATGGTCGAATTCTCGTCCTTGAGTCGCCCGATGTCAAAAGATTGAGCCGAGCGGACTCAAGTTGAGTTAGTCAGGTAACGCCTCCATTCGAGTAGATATTCCCGCGACCTGGCCAAGACCCCCTTAACCTTCTCGCATGAGCTATTTGGCCATTGTTTTATATGTCTTCTCACTCTTTGCTGTGGGCAGCTTCGTGCTTCGCCTTCGACAGATGTATCAGCGAATCTCGGCTGGCCAGAGCGAGCCCGCTCGATTCTTAAATAAGGGCGATCGCGCCAAAGCAATGGTCAAAGAAATTTTGCTTCACACAAAGATGCTCCGTTTCACTGGATCTGCAATCGCTCACTGGTTTGTCATGATCGGTTTCGTTGCCCTATTTGGCACTTTGATTACTGCTTATGGTCAATTAATAGATGCCTCTTTTGTTCTGCCAAAAATTGGTGAATGGGCCCCGTACCGTTATTTTGTTTTAGCAATCGCTTGGACTACTGGAGTTGGAATAGTCGCGCTAATTGGTATTCGCCAAGTTACAAGGTTTTTCCATAAGAGTCGCACTTCAAGATTTCTCGGTTCTAAATCATTAAAAGCTTATTATGTTGAAGCCACAATTCTTGTTGTCGTTATATGTGTAATAACTTTAGATTATCTTGAGCACCAATTTTATGTGAATATCACCGCGGTACAAACAATCGCCGGCATTAAAATTTGGGTTTCAATGTTGTGGTTTGCTGTTATTGCAAATGACTTAACTATGGGCGTTGCTTGGCACCGATTCCTGGCACCAATAAATATTTTCTTCAAACGTAATCTAGATGCCAAACCTGCTTTAGGTGAATTACCGGAAATGATTTCCCACGGCAAGCCGATTGATTTTGAAGATCCTAAAGAAGATGATGTTTTTGGAATTGGTAAGAGCGCTGATATTTCTTGGAAGGGCTTGCTAGATATGGCGAGCTGTACCGAATGCGGCCGTTGTCAATCTCAATGTCCTGCCTGGCATACCGATAAACCTTTATCACCCAAGCTATTAATTATGGCAATGCGCGATCACGCGCTTACAAAAGTTGGAAGTGATGAACCTATAGTTGGAAATATAATTTCGCCAGAAGTTTTATGGTCTTGCACTACTTGCGGAGCTTGTGTAAATGAATGCCCAGTAGATATCGAACATATTGATCACATAGTTAATATGCGCCGTTTTCAAGTGTTGGTTGAATCAGAGTTCCCATCCGAGCTTGGCGGCACCTTTAGAAACCTTGAGAAAACCGGTAATCCATGGGGAGCAAATCGCGCTGATCGAAATGCGTGGATTGCTGAATGCGACTTCCCTGTAACAATTATTGATGGTGAAATTCCTGAAGATATTGAATATTTATTCTGGGTCGGATGCGCCGGCGCTTTTGAAGATCGCGCAAAGAAAACAACTAAAGCTGTTGCGGAACTTCTTTATATGTCGGGCACAAAATTTGGAGTTCTTGGACAACGAGAAACTTGTAGTGGTGATCCGGCTCGTCGTGCTGGTAATGAGTTCTTGTACCAAGTTTTATCGCGTGAAAATATTGAAACTCTGCAACAAACTTTCGGAGCGCGCGGAGTCAAGAAAGTTGTTGTTACTTGCCCCCATTGCTTTACAACAATTGGTCGTGACTATAAACAACAAGGTTTTGAATTACAGATGGTCCATCACACTCAGCTTTTAAATCAATTAATCAAAGAGGGGAAGTTGAAAACTTCACCGCATAAGAGCGATGCAACTCTTACTTATCATGATCCTTGTTACCTTGGCCGCCACAATCAGATTTACCAACCTCCGCGCGAACTTTTGGAATCAACTGGTGTTGAAGTTACCGAAATGCCAAGAAATCAGGATCGCTCATTCTGTTGTGGTGCTGGTGGAGGTCGCATGTGGATGGAAGAAACGATTGGGACACGAATTAATTTAAATCGAGTTGATGAAGCGATTGCCACCCAAGTTAAAGAGGTTGCAGTAGCTTGCCCATTCTGTCGCATAATGGTGAGCGATGGTATGAACGCGCGGGAATCCGATATCGCAGTCTTAGATGTTGCTCAAGTTCTTTTGCGAAACGTTAAAGGGTAAGTAAGAACTACTCCTGCTACTAGTCCCCCTAGATGTGCGCGCCAATCAATTCCGGGAACCGTAAAAGTAATAAGTAAGTTCACAATTATTACGCCAGTTATATTCTGGTAATTAGCACCGGATTTCTTACCGATAACAAAGAGCGCACCAAATAAGCCATAAATCGCACCTGATGCTCCGACTGCGTAAATATTGTGTGGGCCAAAATAAAGTGATGCTGCAGAAGCCGCTAAAAGTGAGCCTATAAATATGAAACCGTAACGAACTCGGCCTAAGTAGTTCTCGACCGGGGTTCCAATTGAGAACAAGGCCAACATATTAAATACCAAGTGCAACCAACCCGCGTGCGTAAGTGCAACAGTTAGAAGTCGATACCACTGGCCAGTAGATACTCCTGGGAAATATCCATTTGAATAATTCCCACCATAGAAGAGCGCTAGTTCTGTCTGCAAGTTTGGAAAAACATATTGCGTTAAGAGAAAAGTGCCTGAAATTACAACAATCAGACTCGTTGTGAGTGATTGCTTCTCTTTCACGTAATTACTCTGAAATTGTTACAGAATTAATTTTTACAGCTTGTACTGGGCGATCTTGACCACCAGTTTTTACTGCACCAATAGCATCAACAACTTTCTTTGAAGCTTCATCTTTAACTTCACCAAAGATTGTGTGCTTGCGATTTAACCAAGCTGTTTCAGCAACAGTAATAAAAAATTGTGAGCCGTTTGTTCCTGGTCCAGCATTTGCCATTGCAAGAATATAAGGACGGTCAAATGCTAGTTCGCCATGAAATTCATCTGCGAATTGATAGCCCGGTCCGCCAGTTCCATTACCGAGTGGATCGCCACCTTGAATCATAAAGTTTGCAATTACGCGGTGAAAAACTGTTCCGTCATAAAGATTTTTAGAAGTTTTTTCGCCAGTGATTGGATCCACCCATTCACGCTTTCCAGTTGCTAGTTCAACAAAGTTTGCAACGGTTTTTGGTGCGTGGTTCGGAAATAATTCAATTATTACGTCACCCATACTTGTGTGAAGAGTTGCTGTTGACATGTTTTCCCTTTCAGCGGGCATATAAGTTTGGTCTTAAATAAATCTAATAATAATTTTGTGGAGACCAGGGGAATCGAACCCCTAACCCCCGCCTTGCAAAGGCGGTGCTCTACCAATTGAGCTAGGTCCCCGCGATTAACGGGTAAGTGGCGCAACCTTATCTAAAGATTGCTAACTTATTAAATCTGTAAAGCTAGTTAAATAACGCGATTGGTGGGCCTTAGTGGACTTGAACCACTGACCTCTTCCTTATCAGGGAAGCGCTCTAACCAAGCTGAGCTAAAGGCCCAAACGCGATATTTGAACTGGTGAAGGCTACCCGACTTTAAAGCCTGAGCCAAAAGCTCGAAAATCTGCGCGGAATTCTTACTCTTTAACCTGTGTGATCGAAACAACCGAAATGCCTTCGTCAAGATTTACTAAACGAACACCAAGGGTGTCACGGCTGGTTTCGCGAATTTCAGAACATGCAGTTCGGATGACAACGCCACCAGATGTGATTGCAAGAATTTCATCGCTTGCTTCAACAATCATTGCACCAACTAATACGCCACGAGAATCTTCATCAATTTTCGCTGCTTTAACGCCGAGGCCGCCACGACCTTGTGGACGATATTCATCTAGTGGTGTGCGCTTTGCATAACCACCATCAGTTGCAGTTAAAACAAATTTTGGCGCGGAAATATCTGTAATTGCTGCCATTGTTAATAGTTGATCTTTGCCGCGGAATTTCATTCCAATAACACCGCTTGTTGATCGACCCATTGAACGAATTGATTCTTCGTTAGCACCAAATCTAAGTGACATTCCATTTCGAGATACCAAAAGGATTTCATCTTTTTCACTTACAAGAGCGGCCGAAACTAATTCATCGTTCTCTTTTAGGTTTATAGCAATTAGCCCACCAGATCGTGGTGAGTCATATTCAACAAGGGGAGACTTCTTTACGATTCCACCACGTGTTGCAATTGCAAGATATGGATGAGATTTGTAATCTGAAATTGCAATTACTTGCGCGATGGTTTCATCTGGTTTGAATGCTAATAAATTTGCAACATGTTGTCCGCGCGCGTCACGTCCGGCATCTGGTAATTCGTGCACCTTTGCTCGATAGATTCGTCCCTTGTTTGTAAAGAACAAGAGCCAATCATGAGTTGAGGCAACAAAGAAATGTTCAACTAAATCATCTTGCTTTAGGGCCGCACCCTTTACGCCTTTGCCGCCGCGACGTTGTGATCGATATAAATCTGCTTTTGTGCGCTTGGAATAACCGGTTTTTGTAATAGTTACAACAACACTTTGATCTGGGATTAAATCTTCAACCGACATACCTGAATCTCCAGCAATAATTTGGGTACGTCGCTCGTTGCCATACTTAGCTGTTAACTCTTGTAATTCGACTTTAATAATCTCGCGTTGCTTCGCTTCTGATGCCAAAATGCTATTTAGTTCAACAATCTCGGCCATTAAGCCTTCGTATTCGTCGTTGATCTTCTGGCGTTCGAGGGCTGCGATACGGCGCAGTTGCATATCCAAAATTGCATTGGCCTGAATCTCATCAACATCAAGGAGTTTCATTAAGCCAGTCCGGGCTTCTTCAGGTGTTCGAGATGCACGGATTAATGCGATTACGGCATCAAGGGCATCAAGGGCTTTTAAGTATCCTTGCAAGATATGCGCACGTTTTTCGCGCTCTTGCAATCTATATTTTGTGCGACGAACTATTACTTCGACTTGGTGCTCGATGTAATAACGAATGAATTCATCAATGCGAAGAGTTCTAGGTACGCCATCAACAAGTGCCAACATATTGGCGCCGAATGAATCTTGTAATTGGGTGTGCTTGTAAAGGTTATTTAAAATCACTTTCGGGATGGCGTCGTTTCTCAGAACAATTACAAGTCTCTGGCCTAAACGCTCGTTACCTTCATCGCGGACATCGGCGATGCCTTTGATCCGGCCATCTTTCACAAGTTCCGCGATTTTTAGCGCCAAGTTATCTGGGTTTACTTGGTAGGGAAGTTCGGTAACAACAAGACATGTGCGCTTATTAATTTCTTCAACCTCAACAACTGCGCGCATAATAATTGACCCGCGACCAGTGCGATAAGCATCTTCAATTCCTTGGCGGCCGACTATTAAAGCTTTGGTTGGAAAATCTGGGCCTTTAACAATTGTTAATAGTTTTTCTAATAAATCTTTAGGATCTGCATCTGGATTTTCTAACGACCAAACAACGCCTTCAACAACTTCATTTAGGTTGTGTGGTGGAATGTTTGTGGCCATACCAACAGCGATACCAGCGCTGCCGTTAACTAATAAGTTTGGAAAACGACTTGGAAGAACTGTTGGTTCTTGTGATCTACCGTCATAGTTTGGAATGAAGTTAACTGTGTCTTCATCGATATCTCGCATCATCTCCATAGCAAGAGGTGCAAGCCTGGCTTCGGTATAACGCATTGCTGCGGCTGGATCATTTCCTGGTGAACCAAAGTTTCCATTTCCGTCAATTAATGGATAACGAAGTGACCAAAATTGTGCAAGCCGAACAACTGCATCGTAAATTGCGGTGTCACCGTGTGGATGGTAATTACCCATAACATCTCCGACGATGCGAGAAGACTTGTAATAACCCTTATCTGGTCGATAACCAGCGTCATACATGGCATATAAAACTCTGCGGTGAACTGGTTTTAATCCATCTCGAATATCTGGAAGTGCGCGGCCAACAATTACAGACATTGCATAATCTAAATAAGAACGAGCCATCTCAACTTGAAGATCGACGGATTCGATGCGATCGTGCGCCGCCGTTTTATCTGGATTCATATTTTCAGCCATTTGTGATCACCTAGATATCCAAGAAACGAACATCTTTAGCATTGCGCTGAATAAAGTTTCGTCGAAGTTCAACATCTTCACCCATAAGAACAGAGAAGAGATCGTCGGCTGCTGCAGCGTCATCAAGAGTTACTTGAATCAGAACGCGGTGTGCGGGATCCATTGTTGTGTCCCAAAGTTCTTTTGCTGGCATCTCGCC
>CAIQHM010000057.1 GCA_903871555.1 uncultured Actinomycetes bacterium
ATCTGCTGCTGGAATAGTTCCGAGCAGCCCCTTTTGGAAATCATCAAAGGCCTTTAAAACTTCAGCCTTGGTATTCATCACAAATGGCCCCATCCATGCAACCGGTTCTTTAATCGGTTGACCACCAAGAATTAGTACATCCATCTGTGGAGATCTAGATTCTTGAGTTAAATCTGCTTGAACAACCAAGGTATCGCCCTCGCCCATTACAGAAAGTTGTCCCATTTGAACTGGACGCTTCTCCTCACCAACACTTCCGTGCCCATTTAAGGTGTAGATAAGTGCGTTGTAACCCTTGTTCCATGGCAGAACCAATTTTGCGCCAGGTGCAAGAGTTGCGTGCACAATAGAAATTGGAGTTTGTGTTGAACCAGGACCAACAAGTCCGGCAACTTCACCAGCGATAACTCGAATTAAAGTTGCACCATCACTCGAACTTAGAAGTTTTACATCTGATGCACGTAGATCTTGATATGCCGGCTTTGACCATTTTTTCTCCGCAGGCAAATTAACCCAGAGTTGAAAGCCGTGGAATAGTCCGCCGCTCATTACTAAATGTTCTGGTGGAGTTTCGATATGTAAAATTCCGGCTCCCGCAGTCATCCATTGGGTATCGCCATTTGTAATTGTTCCGCCGCCGCCATGATTATCTTTATGATCAAAAATTCCATCAATAATGTATGTAACAGTTTCAAAACCGCGATGTGGATGCCATGGTGTTCCCTTTGGTTCACCAGGGGCATATTCAACTTCACCCATTTGATCTAAGTGAATAAAAGGATCTAGCTTTGCCATATCAACACCAGCAAAAGCCCGACGAACTGGAAAGCCTTCACCTTCAAAACCTTGCGGCGCTGTTGTAACGCTAATTACGGTTCGAGCTCTGGCTGTTGGATCAGCGATAACTCTTGGCAAGATTGTTATGTCAGCGACGGTAACTGCAGGCAATTCGTGGCTCCTTAGCGAGTTCAAAAATTAATGATTGGAATCTACTCCCTTATATTAGTTGAATCTTCAACAAATTCAATTCGAAGTAGGAAATGGCGCTACCCTTCAACATATGAAACTGGGTAAATCTCTAATTGCTAAGTTCTCACTATTTTTAATAGGCGCAATCTTGCTCACAAGTTGTGGTCTTCCAACTGGAAATGAACGTCCAGATGATACGAAACTTAGAGATGGCATCAAACTTCTGCTAACTCAATTTGAATCTAAATATCCGAAATCGATCAACTGGAATAGCGCCAAAGTTAAAGCGCAGATATCACAACGCCTGCCAGAAGGTATTGCAACGGAAGCTGGTTGGACACTTAAGTGGCCTGATTACGCGGCTGGAGAATTGAGTAGCGTTGTAGTTCCTTGGATAATTCTTGCCCAGTACCCAACTAAATTCGCTTTGGATGTAAACACCTATAAAGGTGGCGGTCCAGTAGCTACCGGTATTGCGATGCAAATAACTAAATTGCAACAAGATGATTTTGGGAGCAATTTTTTTGCTGCGGTAGTAAATCTGAGGATTTCAAATATTAATAGCAAATGGATTGTTTTTACAACGATTCCATATCTTCCAGTCACTGATCCGGCATATGGCTTTGCCGAGTCAGTCAACGGTAAATGGAAGATCGTAGATTTTGGAACAGCGACAGTCGGTTGTTCAAGCGTTCCGACTGCAGTACAACGTGAGTTTGGGTTTACTTGTCCACCGAGATAAATTTTTCAGGATTTACTGCAAAGTTATCTCTGCAACCAGGCATACAGAAGTAATACATCTTTCCATTTAATTCGTAACTCGCAGGAGCGTCAGAAATGCGTACCTGCATGCC
>CAIQHM010000058.1 GCA_903871555.1 uncultured Actinomycetes bacterium
AATTTCTTCGCGGGACATAAGTGCGAACATTTGTGCAATCTCAATAACTTTTGCTGTTGGGATTCGCGATAAATGAATTGCATGGCGATCGTATTCAGTTAATCCAAGTGCTGCCGCTGCAACTGTTGTTGCGGTGCCTGCTACTGCAATTAAAGTTTTTGCTTCTTTTAACGGAACTATGTAAGCGGCTTCGGCGATTGCATCATCAATATCTCTGATTGCTTTTTGAACAGCCAAGGGATCTTGTGGTGCTTTGTTTAGATGACGTTCGGACATTCTGACGCAACCAATATTTACTGACTTTGCATATGTAACTTCGGTTGTGCCAAGAACGAATTCAGTTGATCCCCCGCCAATATCAACGACGAGGTATGGGGATTCGGTATGGACTAAGCCTTTTGTTGCGCCGATAAATGAGAGTTCTGCTTCTTCAGTGCCAGGAATGACTTCTGGTTCGATACCAAGAATTTCGCGCACACCATCGATAAATAAATCGCGATTGCTTGCATCTCTCGTTGCTGATGTTGCACAGAAACGAATTTTTTCTACGCCCTTGCTTGCAATGATTTCGGCATATTTTCTTGTTGCTTCAAGGGTGCGTTCAATAGCTTCAGGATCAAATTTCCCAGTGGCATCGACACCTTGACCAAGTCTTACGATCTCCATCTCGCGAGTAATCTCTTGAAAGTTATCGCCGGTGATATCTGCAATTAAGAGGCGAATGGAGTTTGTTCCACAATCTATTGCGGCTACGCGACTCATTTATTTTCCTCTTCGTCTGTTTTACATGGATCAGAAAGCCACCATTTTGGAAGCGCTGCAAGTGCTTCATCGCCAAGTGGATTAACACCTGGGCCAGCACTTAGCGAATGAGCAACGAGTGAGTGTAAACATTTAACGCGATCTGGCATACCACCTGCTGTTATTCCTTTTACTTCTTGAACATCCATCCCAAGTTCGTTTCTAGCAGCTTCATATTGCTCGTGCGCACTTTGATATGCGTCAGCTAAATCTTTATCTGTTGCTAATCGGTCTTGCATTTCAGCCATCATCCCAGTTGTTTCAAGGGTTGAAATTGCACCGGTAAGTCGTGGGCAAGTTGCGTAGTAAAAAGTGGGAAATGGTGTTCCATCTGAAAGTCTTGGTGGGGTTGCGACAACTGCTGGCTTTCCGCAAGGACAGCGATATGAGATCGCATGAACATCACGTGGTGTGCGACCTAGTTGAACTTGGATTACATCTAGATCGTCCTGTGTTGGTTTGCTGCTCATTTAATCACATTGGTAGTTGTAATTGATGCAATTAGCCGACCATACCAAGGAAGGCCATTTGGAATTTGTGAAGATATGGGAGCGGCTGGTCCTGCTTCTTGCGAATCTGATTTGGGAACGTCAAGAACAACATATTGGCGCTCT
The DNA here is from genome assembly GCA_903871555.1 of uncultured Actinomycetes bacterium. Taxonomy (GTDB): domain Bacteria; phylum Actinomycetota; class Actinomycetes; order Nanopelagicales; family Nanopelagicaceae; genus AAA044-D11. The sequence goes on from CAIQHM010000058.1 coordinate 1,416, forward strand.
CCGGGAAAAACAAAGTGCAGTCGTTGTCTTGCTTGGGTTGCAACAAATTCTGGATCATTCCATTTTGCTAATTCTGCGCGCGCTTTTTCAAGTGCATTATTGCTGTCATTAACTTGCGCCCGAAGTGAATTAATTTGTGCGCGTTGGGCAAAATAATGTTGAAGAGGTGGTGCGAGAGTTATGGCAAAAATAAATGCAACAGTAACAACCGCTAACCAGCGGACTGAAATATTGCTTTTACGTTTAGCCATTTACTAGCCATTAAAGCGTGGGAATGCAGCGCGGCCGGCATATAGCGCAGAATCGCTGAGTTCTTCTTCGATGCGAAGTAGTTGGTTGTACTTAGCAACTCGCTCGCTTCGCGCAGGTGCGCCAGTTTTGATTTGACCGCATTCAAGTGCGACAGCAAGGTCGGCAATTGTTGTGTCTTCAGTTTCACCAGAGCGATGGCTCATCATTGAACGATATCCACTGCGATGTGCAAGTGATACCGCATCAATTGTTTCGGTGAGTGTTCCAATTTGGTTTACCTTAACGAGAAGTGCATTTGCTGTGCCAAGTTTAATTCCCTTTGCTAAACGCTCTGGGTTTGTAACAAAAAGGTCATCGCCAACGATTTGAATCTTGGAACCAAGTTGCGCAGTCATCTTTGCCCAACCTTCCCAGTCATCTTCATCGAGTGGATCTTCGATTGAAACGATTGGGTATGAAGCAACTAAATCAGCGTAATAAGCGATCATTTCATCTGCTGAACGCTTGTTGCCTTCGAAGGAATACTTTCCATCTTTGTGGAATTCAGTAGCAGCAACATCCATTGCAAGTGCAATATCTTTTCCTGGCTTGAAGCCCGCAGCAGTTACAGCTTCAAGAATTAAATCGAGAGCTGCACGGTTTGATTCAAGGTTTGGTGCGAAGCCACCTTCATCACCAATACTTGTTGCAAGTCCACGTTGTTTCAAAACTGATTTCAAGCTGTGGTAAATCTCGGCGCCCCAGCGAAGTGATTCTTTAAATGATTCTGCGCCAATTGGTGCAACCATAAATTCTTGAATATCAACGTTGGTATCTGCATGCGCACCACCGTTGAGAATGTTCATCATTGGAACTGGAAGTGTGTGAGCTGTTGGCCCACCGATGTAGCGGAAGAATGAGAGATCAGAAGATTCTGCAGCTGCGCGTGCAACTGCAAGTGAAACTCCAAGAATTGAATTTGCGCCAAGCCGGCTCTTATTTTTCGTACCGTCAAGGTCAATCATCTCTTGATCAATTAAACGTTGATCTTGGGCATCGTAACCAGATACTGCTGGTGCGATTTCATCGTTAACAAATTCAACGGCCTTCTCAACACCTTTACCGAGGTAACGCTTTCCACCATCGCGAAGTTCTGCTGCTTCGAATGCGCCAGTAGATGCACCACTTGGAACAGCAGCGCGAGCACTTGAACCATCTTCGAGAACTACTTCAACTTCTACAGTTGGGTTTCCGCGAGAATCTAAAATTTCGCGTGCGTGGACTGCCTCGATTAGTGCCATGGTGCTCCTTTATTTTTAATGTTTATGCTGCTAATTCTAACGGGCTATTTGGACTCATACTTCTTGATTTGCTCGATGTAGCCCTTGATTGCCAAGCGCAGGGCCGCTTCTGGATCGATATCAAGGGCAAGGGCTTGGTCTAATACCCCAAGTAGAACTGCACCTAATTCTTTTTCTGTTGTGCCTGGAGCCAATTTGAGTGGATGTTCGATTGCGATTTGATGACCATATTTTTGGGCCCGATAAATTAATTTTGTTGCAAGTGCAAGCGCTGGCTGACCAAGTGGGACTCCCTCAGTGGCTGATACGCGCCCTTTTTCTGCAGCTTTCTGCGCTTCCCAATTCTCTAAAACTTCGGCGCTTCCGGAAACTTTTGTATCAGCAAATACATGTGGGTGACGGCGCACTAACTTTTCAGCGACAGTTTTTGCAACATCTTCTACGTTAAATGGATCAGTTGGATGCTCTTCTGCCATTCTTGCGTGAAAGAAAACTTGAAGTAAAACATCGCCTAATTCTTCGCGCATTGCACTTCGATCGTCTTCTTCTACAGCCTCAATAAATTCGTAGGATTCTTCAAGTAGATATTTTAAAAGTGTTTCATGAGTTTGCTCAGCATCCCAAGGACAGCCACCTGGAGAACGCAGTTGATCCATTACCCCACGTAGCGCTTCTAACTGTGAGGTTGGATCCGTCATATTTTATTACTTCTTAACGGCAGCGTTATCTGCAGCTGGAACGATGTTGGCATTGTCGTAATCCCAAACACCGTAGCGCGGATTTAACTTTACTTTCTCTTCTTTGCCGATTGCCACAAGTAATTTCTGAATTCCACTGCCATCAGTGCTGGTGTCACCTTGGGCTTTAAGAGCGTTACCGAATTTTTCAGCTAGCAAGACAGTGCGAAGGTAACGAGGGAAATCTTTCTTTGCAATTTGAGCATTTACCAAGGCTGGTGCTAATTCTTTTTCGGAACCAACTTGTTCAATGATGCCCTTGCGGCGGGCAGCAATTTCAGCATCCGTAACCTTCATCTTAATCTTTGCGGCAATATCATCGAATAAAACTGATACGACATGAAAGCGAATCGCATTGGTATTTAGTTCAACACCAGTTACAAGATTCATTCCCTTGGTGTCCACCTTGGTGCGCTCTTTCAAAATGTCATTTATCGAACCTTGAACAGTTGCATTTGGAATCACGGTCTTGCCAATTGTTGCCGCTGAATTCGAGCTAGAACATCCAGTCAAAACCAACAGAAGTCCAGCGCTGATTACTGCAACAATCTTCTTTGTGTTATTCACGAAATCCCCGTTCAGGTCTCTTTAATTAATTTTCTTAACCGGTGCAACGATTGAGGTAAGAACTTCGATCGTCCACGGCAGAGCTGAAGTATCCCCTATCTCCCCGCCAGCAATCCAATTTGGGGAGCTCTGACGGGCCACTAATACGGTAGATGTGGCCGTTTTCACGATTGATCCAGGATAAATTCGGTTCAATCTCATGATGGCTGAATCTGGCAAATTCAGTGGCGAAAGTCTTAAGAATTTTCCTTGCAACACAACTTCTGTTAAGCCAAAACTCTTCGCCATTGTTCGCATATGGGCAACAGACATTAAGTTCTCTGCTTCCTCAGGAAGTTGACCGAAGCGATCTACAAGTTCGGCTCTAATTGCATCAAGCTCTGCCGGATTTTGGGCATCAGCCATTCTGCGATAAATATCGAGACGCAACCTTTCGGAAGTTAAATACTCAACTGGAATATGGGCTGTAACTGGAAGTTCAACTTTGCACTCCTTAAATTTACTTTCATCTTCACTCGCAGGCACGAAACCTGTTTTATATTCTTCAACAGCTTCACCAACCATGCGCATGTAAAGATCAAAACCAACTTCAGCAATATGTCCTGATTGTTCGCCACCTAATAAATTGCCAGCGCCGCGAATCTCTAAATCTTTGAGTGCGACCTGCATGCCAGAACCAAGATCAGTATTAGTAGCAATAGTTGTAAGGCGATCATGTGCAACTTCGGTAAGTGGTTTATCCGCAGAATAAAGGAAGTAGGCATATGCGCGTTCGCGAGAACGACCAACTCGACCACGTAATTGATGCAACTGTGAAAGCCCAAAAGTATCGGCGCGATCAACAATTAAAGTATTTGCATTTGGAATATCAATTCCACTTTCAATAATTGTGGTACAAACCAAAATATCAAAATCTCGCTCCCAAAAACCAAGGATTGCATCTTCAAGTTCGCGCTCTCCCATTTGGCCATGGGCAACTCGAATCTTTGCTTCGGGCACCAATTTCTTTAAGTGTTCAACAACGCCATCAATGCTTTCAACGCGATTATGAATATAGAAAATCTGACCATCGCGCAAAAGTTCACGGTGGATGGCAGCCGTAACTTGCTTGTCATCATAAGGACCGACATAAGTCAGCACTGGGTGTCGCTCTTCGGGCGGGGTAGTTATATTCGACATTTCACGGATGCCAGTAATTGCCATTTCTAAGGTTCGCGGAATCGGAGTAGCCGACATCGAAAGCACATCGACATTTGTACGGGTCTTCTTTAACTCTTCCTTATGTTCGACACCAAAGCGTTGTTCTTCATCGACAATCACAAGTCCTAAATCTCGAAATTGCACATCCTTTGAAAGCAGGCGATGAGTTCCGATTACGACATCAATAGAACCAGATTTAATTCCTTCAAGAATTTCGCGCCCCTCTTTTGGCGTATTAAATCTAGAAAGTCCAGCAACCTTTACCGGGAAACCGGTATAGCGATTATGAAATGTAGTTAAGTGCTGTTGAACCAATAACGTCGTTGGAACTAAAACTGCAACTTGTTTTCCATCTTGCACCGCTTTAAATGCAGCGCGCACTGCGATCTCAGTTTTGCCATACCCAACATCACCACAAACCACGCGATCCATTGGATGCGATTTCTCCATATCGGCCTTAACTTCTTCAATTGTTGCCAATTGATCTGTAGTTTCAACATAAGCAAATGCCGCTTCAAGTTCACGTTGCCAAGCAGTGTCCTGCGAAAATGCATAACCGGGCGCACTCATTCGTGCGGCATAAAGTTGAATTAATTCAGCAGCGATCTGCTTAACTGCCTTTCTGGCCCGACGCTTTGTGTTCTGCCAATCAGAGCCACCGATTCGATTAACTGATGGCGCCTCGCCACCCACATACCTTGTAATTTGTTCGAGAGTATCGGTTGGCACAAATAATCGATCTGCCGGTTGCCCGCGCTTTGATGCTGCGTATTCAATTACCAAATATTCACGGGAAACATTTGCGACGGTTCGATTTACTAATTCAATATATTTTCCGACACCATGTTGTTCGTGCACGACATAATCGCCAGGTTTTAATTCAAGTGGATCGATGGCTTTCTTTCGACGCGAAGGCATGCGCGCCTGATCTTTACTTGACGTACGCTGGCCAGAAATATCTTTCTCAGTTATCAAGGCGAGTTTTGCTACGTGGCTGATATATCCATGTTCGATAGAACTTGTAGTTAATTCAACGGCATCTAAGTGGGCTTCGCGAAAGAGAACTTGATATCTCTCTAAAATACCTGGGCCACTTGCACTAAAAACTATTTTAAAACCGCTTGCAAGCCAGGTTGAAATATCGGCAATCGCGCTCTCAATCTTGCCGTTATAGATTGGAATGGCCTGAAAATCGGCCAATTCATCAACCCCTGCAACATTTTCAAGGTTTTCTGGGTTCTGCGCATATGGATTTAACGCCCACCAAGTTAAATCTAACTTCTGCGCCAAAGTGCGCAATGAATCAAAGTTTGAATATCCACCTTTAGATATAACACCTGTTAAATCAATAGGTGCTGCGCTTCCAAATGCGGCGTTAGACCATGAGGCTTCAAGAAATTCTTCATTTGTTGAAACTAAATCTGCGGCTCGAGATTTAAGCCGTGGCTGATCAATAACTGCAACCTGAAAATTGGGTGGTAGAAAATCTAAGAGGTTTTTGAATTCTGGTTTCAAAAGCGCAGCGATCGATTCCATTCCTTCAACGCAGATTCCTTCACTAATCTTGCTTGCCATTTCGGCAAGCTGTGGAAATTCAGCTACGAGATACTTAGCCTTTTCTTGCACAGCTTCTGAAATTAATAATTCGCGCCCCGGATAAATAATTACTTCATTAGTGATTGGTGCATAAGTACGTTGATCGGCAACGAGAAAATATTGAATATCTTCTATTTCATCGCCAAAGAAATCTATTCGAATTGGGTGTTCGCGATCAGACGGGAAGAGATCGAGAATGCCGCCACGAACAGCGAAGTCGCCACGTTTTTCTACTAAGTCTGTTCTGGTGAAACCAAAATAGGAAAGTCGCTTAGTTAGCACTGACATAGAAATCTCTCTACCATTTGAAATTTGAATTAGTTCTTCTTGCAAGATGTCACCAACAATTGGTTGCAGTGCACCTCGGATAGAAGTAATGATTACTTTCGGCGGCTTCGATGAATTAATTTGGTGCAGTGCTTTTATGCGCGTTGTTACGGTGTCACTCTTAGGACTTAGCCGTTCATGGGGCAATGTTTCCCAGGCCGGAAAATTAATGACGACATCTCCCAAATAAGAACGGATTTCATCGGCAAGTTCATCGGCGATACGAGTTGAAGGTGCGATCACAAGTAATGGAGATTTCTGACTTAGCCTTGAAATCACAAGTGATCGCATTGAATTTATGCAGATTAATTCGCCACCATCAATTGGTGAATCAACAGGAATATCGAGGAAGGCTGGCAGAAGTGCCATTTATCTGCCCCCAATATCTGCGTGACAACGCCAAAAGCCCCACATCCAATTTGGATGGGGGTGTTCTATGGGAAATTATATTGATAAGTGAAATTGGATTCGACCACACCCCAAGACCTGTAATGATTAGCCAGTGAGCGAGCAGACAACACAATTCCAGGCTGATGATGCTGGACTACGAAGTGATGTCCGCCGCCTTGGTGAATTACTTGGTGATTCATTGGTCCGCCAAGAGGGCGCCGAACTTCTGGAATTAGTAGAGAAAGTAAGAAAAGCAGTCCGCGAAGGTGGCGGTGAAGAAATTCTAGAAAATATCTCAGTTGATCAAAGTGTGCAATTAGTGCGCGCCTTTAGCAACTATTTCAACTTAGCAAATGTTGCAGAACAAGTTCACCGCGCAAGAGTTCTGGCAGGTGAGCGAAATGGTGGTGGTTCTTGGTTGACTCGCGCAGTCGATCGAATAATTGAAGTACAGGAAACTAGTAAAGAGTTTACGACTAAAGATATTCAAGGTTGGATCGATAACTTTTCAGTTCGTCCGGTTTTTACCGCGCACCCAACAGAAGCTGCGCGTCGATCGGTACTTAGCAAAATGAATACGATTGCAGATTTATTAGATCAACCAGCAACACCGCGACGCGACCGCAGACTTTCAGAGACTATCGATTTACTCTGGGAGACAGATGAACTTCGATTGGGCCAACCAGAACCACTTGATGAAGCAACAAATGCCCTTTTCTATTTAGATGATCTCTTCAAATTAACAATCCCAGAAGTTTTAGATGACTTTGCAACAGAACTTAAGCGCCTTGGTGTCACTGTCTCGCCAACATCTCGACCACTTAGCTTCGGAACTTGGATTGGCGGTGACCGAGATGGAAATCCAAATATCACTGCAAGCGTCACGACTGCTGCGATAACTCTGCAAACTGGACACTTCATTCGTGCAATGTCGGCCGCTCTTGATCAACTTCGTCAAGCACTATCTGTTTCAACTCGAATTTCGGGTACAACTGAAGAATTAGATGCATCTGTAGCTAAAGATTTAGAACTCTTGCCGGAAATAGAAGATCGCTTCCGTAGATTAAATGTTGAAGAGCCTTACCGTCTGAAAGCGACTGCAATCCGCCATCGTTTAATACTGACCCAACGCCGACATGCAGTTGGTGGTCCACATGTTTCGGGGCGAGATTATGAGAGCACCGCACAACTTCTGGCTGACTTGAATTTAATGCGCGACTCTCTATTTGCTCATCGTGGTGAATTAATCGCTACCGGGTTGCTGGAACGAATCATTCGAACTGTTGCAAGCTTTGGAATTACGCACGCAACCATGGATATCCGCGAACATTCAGATGCGCACCATCACGCACTGGCTCAGATTCAAAGTGTTGGGCTAGAAAATCTGCAGAACCTAGATACCGCTGCTAGAAATACCTTTGATACCTTTATTGCAATCCGCGAATTAATCGAACGCTTTGGCCCAGAAGTCATTGAAACTTACATAATTTCTATGACCAAATCGCATTTAGATGTCTTGGCAGCGGTCGAACTTTCTAGAATAACTGGGCTTTATGGCAAGGTTGGATTTGCCCCGCTCTTAGAAACTGTTGCAGAACTACAGGCGGCGGATACAATTTTAGATAATTTATTAAGCGATAAAAGCTACCGCGAACTTGTAACTATTCGGGGCAATGTGCAAGAAGTAATGCTTGGTTATTCTGATTCAAATAAAGATGCAGGTATTGCAACTTCACAATGGGAAATTCATAAAGCGCAACGCAAACTTCGCGATATTGCTATGAAGCATGGTGTGACACTGCGTTTGTTCCATGGTCGTGGTGGTTCTGTAGGTCGTGGTGGTGGCCCAACCTATGATGCGCTAATCGCATTGCCTTGGGGATCTATTGATGGCCAGATAAAGATGACCGAACAAGGTGAAGTTATTAGTGATAAATATTCGCTGCCTTCACTTGCTCGCGAAAATGTTGAACTAGCACTTGCCGCCGCGCTTGAAGCAACTGTTTTGAATCGTGCGCCTCGCCAATCACCAGAAGCACTTTCAAGCTGGGGTTCGTGCATGGATTCGGTAAGCGAAAGTGCATTTAAGACTTATCGCCAGTTAATTGATCATCCCGATCTTCCAGCATATTTCTATGCCTCTACCCCAGTTGAACAGTTAGGTGAAATGTTCTTGGGTTCAAGGCCATCACGCAGACCCGATGCATCAAGTGGCTTATCTTCACTTCGTGCGATTCCATGGGTATTTGGTTGGACCCAATCTCGCCAAATTGTTCCTGGTTGGTTTGGTGTTGGATCTGGCCTGAAAGCAGCACGCGAAAGCGGTAAATCCGATGTGCTTGCTGAAATGTTAAGTGACTGGCACTTCTTCCGTACTTTTATAAGCAATGTCGAAATGACCCTTGCTAAAACAGATTTAATTATGGCTCGTAAATATGTAAAGACTCTGGTTGATCCTTCACTTCATCATTTCTTAGACACAATAGAAGCCGAATTCGAATTAACGAAGGCTGAAATTCTTCTGCTCACTAAGAAGAGTGAACTACTAGGAGATCAAATGATTCTGGCCCGCACGCTGCAAGTGCGTGATGCTTATCTTGCTCCGCTCCATTTATTGCAAGTAAATCTGCTACAAAAAGTTAGAAGCGAGAAGAGTATTGATCCGCTGATTAGACGAGCACTGCTACTAACTATTAATGGCGTTGCTGCAGGCTTGCGAAATACTGGTTGATTTACTTATTGAATTCTTGTTGGGCATAATCCAAGCCCTTTTCAATTAGCCGTTCGATAGCAAGTGCGCCTCTAGCAATAAAATCAGGCAGCTCCCGTTTTTCTGGTTGGCTAAATGGTTTTAAGACAAAATCTGAAGGATCAATTGGAGCTGGTGGTCGACCGATTCCCATGCGTAAGCGGAAGTAATCTGCTGTTGCAAAATGTGTGGTTAGCGATTTCAACCCATTGTGGCCATTGTCTCCGCCACCTTGCTTGATCCGAATTGTATTGAAATCAATATCTAATTCATCATGAATAACAATTAAATTTCCAGGAGAAACTTTATAGAAATCTGCAAGAGCTTTCGCTGGCCCACCACTTTCATTCATATAGCCAAGTGTTTTGGCGAGAACTACCGGATGACCTGCAACGCGAATATCTGCGATTTGGGTTTTGGATTTGTGGTTTGAAAATTTAACGTCAGAGGCCAGATAGTCGATAACCATCTGGCCTATGTTGTGACGTGTCGTTGCATATTGATCGCCTGAGTTGCCGAGTCCGAGAACCAACCAGCGATCATCTGCCATTTTTTAATTCTTTATTTACTCTTTTGCAGCGTCAGCGGCAGGAGCAGCAGCACCTTCAGCAGGAGCAGCACCTTCAGCAACAACTGGAACTTCTTCGGCTGCAGTTGAACGCTCTGAAAGGTGAATAACTGGCATTTGTGGATCTGAAATAAGAGTTACGCCAGCAGGAAGAATTACATTTGATGCATAAAGTGAATTGCCAGCCATCAATCCATCCATATTCAATTCTAGGAATTGTGGAATAGATGTTGCTTCAGCTTCAACTTCAACGGTGTTGTGCATGTGTTCAAGAATTCCATCAACATCGTGCTTACCAATTGTGTGAACTGGAACTTCAACTCTAACGCGCTCACCGCGGCGAACAATTACCAAGTCGATATGTGCAAGAACACCGGTAAGTGGATTGCGAGTTACTGACTTTGGAAGTGTTAGTTCGGTCTTGCCATCGAAAACAACGTCAAGTAGAACGTTTGCGCTCTTAAGTGCTGCGCCAAGTTCGCGAAGTGGAAGTGCAACGTGTTGTGGGGTTTCACCGTGGCCATAGATAACAGCTGGAACATTTCCAGCACGACGGTCGCGACGTGATGCGCCTTTACCAAATTCAGTGCGCTTGGTTGCGTTAATTGTAATTTCGGCCATTTGCTTCTCTCTCTATCTAAATCGTCAATATAGCAACGTCCGAGGAGAGCCAAGCCGTCGATTACGGATTTTTAAATCCCTCGCCGGAACGAGTGGCTAGGTTATCCAACCTCTGCCAAAAAGACAAAATTACTTAGCTGAGCCCATCGAAAAGGCTGGTTACAGAACCATCTTCGAATACCTCGCGGATTGCACGGGCAAGGAGTGGTGCGATTGGAAGCACGGTTAGATTATCGAAGCGAGAATCTTCAGGAATAGGCAGAGTGTCAGTTACGACAACTTCACTGACCTTTGAAGCCTTAAGGCGCTCGACGGCTGGGCCAGAAAATACTGCGTGGGTGGCTGCGATAATTACATCTTTTGCACCATCTGCATAAAGTGCATCTACAGCTTTCGTAATTGTTCCCGCGGTATCGATCATGTCATCGATTACTACGCAAGTTTGCCCCTTAACATCACCAACAACTTTTCCAGTTACAGATTCATTTGGAATACGGGGATCGCGCATCTTATGAATAAAGGCAATTGGACATCCACCAAGAAGATCTGACCAACGTTCGGCAACACGTACCCGACCAGAGTCTGGTGAAACAATTGTTAATTTGCTTCGATCAACTTTACTTCCGACATAATTTGTAAGTAGTGGGAGTGCAAAGAGATGATCTACTGGTCCATCGAAGAAGCCTTGAATTTGTGAGGTATGAAGATCAACAACCATTAAGCGATCTGCGCCAGCAGTCTTAAATAAATCTGCCATAAGTCTTGCAGAGATTGGTTCACGACCACGGTGCTTCTTATCTTGGCGGGCATAACCATAAAATGGTGCAACAACTGTGATTCGCTTTGCTGATGCGCGCTTAAGGGCATCAACCATAATTAATTGCTCCATGATTTGTTTATTTACCGGAGCGCTATGCGATTGAATTACGAAGGCATCACTTCCGCGAACACTCTCTTCGAAGCGAACAAAAATTTCACCATTGGCAAAGTCATATGCCGATGTTGGTGTGATTGGAATACCAAGCTCTGCGGCGACACCTTCAGCCAACTCTGGATATCCGCGACCAGTAAAAATTCTTAGTCGTTTCTCCGAGGTGAGGCGAAGTTCGCTCATGTCTTAGCTCCCTTATTCCGAGGATTCACTCGCACCTGCAGCTTTTGCTGCCTGTGCTGACTTGGTTCCGGATCTCTTGCGAAGTACCCAGCCAAGAATATTACGTTGCTTAGATCTTGCAACACCCATTGCTCCAGCTGGAACATTGTCGGTAATTACCGACCCAGCCGCAGTGTAAGCGCCATCCCCGATTGAAACTGGGGCAACCAACATAGTGTCGCTTCCGATTCGGACTTCATTTCCAATTTTGGTCTTATGTTTTTCAACACCGTCATAATTTACGAAGACTGTTGCAGCTCCGATATTTGAACCAGAGCCAATTTCAGCATCTCCGACATATGAAAGGTGTGGGACTTTGGTTCCTTCACCAATTGTTGAATTCTTGATTTCTACGTAAGCGCCAGCTTTAGCACCTGCACCTAGCTTTGTTCCTGCGCGCAGATATGAATATGGTCCAACTTTTGCGCCCGAACCTACTTCGCAATCAACGCAATTAGATTCAATAATTGAGGCACCAGTCGACACGGTTACATTCATCAGAGTTGTGCGTGGTCCGATAATCGAATTTGCACCGATTGTTGTTGTTCCTGCTAGCCAGCTCTCTGGAAAAATAGTGGCATCGGCTTCAATTTTCACGCTTGAATCAATCCAAGTTGTTGTTGGATCAATTATCTCTACGCCATTTAATAAATGTTCATAGTTAATACGATCGCGCATAATCGCGGCACATTCAGCAAGTTGCGAACGATCATTGATACCAAGGGTTTCGCTGTAATCATTTGAGAGAATTGCAGCAGCCTTGCCACCAGTAGCTTTTATATCGGCAATTACATCGGTTAAATAGAGTTCGCCCTGTGAATTATTGCTCTTTAACTTTGTGACGCTAGAGCGAAGTGATTCGATATCAAATAGGTAGACGCCAGTATTAATCTCATCAATCGCTTTAATTTCATCAGAAGCATCGCGCTCTTCAACGATAGCCACAATTTCTCCCGCTTCATTGCGCAAGATTCGGCCATATCCAGTTGGGTCCGGAAATTCTGCAGTTAAGACTGAAACCGTATTCTTGGCTTCATTGTGCGCTGCAATAAATTGCGCCAAAGTCTCACTTCGAAGCAACGGTGTATCTCCAGCGCAAATTAAAACTGTTCCGCTTACTTTCAAATCTGCGAGCGCAAGTTGAACTGCATGGCCAGTGCCATTTCGTTCGGCTTGGAAAACTGGAATTGCTTTTGGCGCAACTTGTTTGACATGGGATTCAACTGCTTCGCGGCCGGCGCCAACGACTACCCGCAATTCGCCAGGGTTTAATTTAATTACCTGAGATAGGACGTGATCAATAATTGCCTTGCCAGAAATAAAATGTAAAACTTTTGGAGTCTTGGATTTCATGCGAGTTCCCTCGCCAGCTGCCAGCACGATTGCTACATCAAGAGCATCAAGTGACTTGCCCAAGTTTGGCTCCCGTCCTGTTTATCTTGGTGGCTCCGCCACCAGGTATCGATCCTGGACCCTGGGCTTCAAAGGCCCATGTGCTAGCCACTACACAATGGCGGAACCTGAATTGTCCCCTATAACTATCGATACCACCAAACTTTAGATGCTTTGTATTACCCGAGCCCCATGCACCGGACCACTCGCCCGCACCACTCCCGCAACAACACCGCTAGAACTTAAGGCGACTGTTAAATCCATGGATTTCTCTTCATCCTCAACCAGGAATGCAACAGTTGGCCCAGAACCAGAAACGATTCCACCAAGTGCTCCGTAATCCTTACCAACATCTAAAACTAAACGAAGTGCTGGGCGAAGTGAACAAGCTGCTGCTTGTAAATCATTTGAAAGTGCCAGACCTAGCGCAGTTGCATCACCTGCACGAAGTGCTTGCATCATCGGATCACTTACTAATGGGCTTGCAACATCTAAACCTTCACGAAGCCGATCACATTCTTGATAAACCGCGGGCGTAGAAAGTCCTTGTCCCGATAGCGCAAGTACCCAGTGATAATTTCCACGAGTTAGCGCAGGCGTTAATTGATCTCCGCGACCTCGACCGATTGCGATTCCGCCAGAAATTCCAAATGGGACATCACTTCCTAATTGCGCAGCGATTATCTCCATTTCATCTCGTGATAATCCAATTTCAAAGAGGGCATCCATTGCAACAATAATTCCGGCTGCATCAGCACTGCCACCAGCCATACCGCCTGCAACTGGTATTTCCTTCTTTAAATGGATTGCCAAGTCTGTTGATAAATCAAATTTATCTGCCATCAACTTTGCAGCGCGCACCGCTAGATTTTCGTCGTCTACTGGAACGCCATTTGATGTCGGACCAGAAAGGGTTAATTTAATTCCAGAATTATCTGGCGCAAATTTAAGAGTTACATCATCGAAAAGTGAGATCGCTTGAAAGACTGATGTGACTTCATGAAAACCATCACTACCAAGTGGTCCAACGGCAAGTTGCAAATTTATCTTTGCCGGAACCCGAACTACTACTCCGCGCGTGCTCATTTAGAAAGGGTAATCGCAATCTTGATGAAATCCGCTAGTTCTAGCGCTTCTCCGCGAATTGTTGGGTCGATCCCGCTCGCTTCAATGATTGCACTTGCTCCGGCGCTGCCACCACAGAGATCACTAAGTGCGGCCCGCATCATTTTGCGACGTTGCGAAAATGCAGCATCGATAATTTTGAATGTTGTTTTACGTAGCTCTTCATCACCAGCACTTTGGTGGCGAACAAAGCGAACAAGCGAAGAATCAACGTTTGGCACTGGCCAAAAAATAGAACGGCTAACAGTTCCGGCGGAAGTTAAATCTGCCCACCAAGTGGCCTTAACAGAAGGGCTTCCATAAACTTTGTTATTCGGTCTAGCAACCAGGCGATCTGCTACCTCACTTTGCACCATAACTACGCCAGATCGAAGCGTTGGAAATAGTTCAAGAAATCGCAACAGCACAGGAACTGAAACGTTATAAGGAAGGTTTGCTACAAGGACTGTTGGGTCAGTTGGTAATTCTGAAATTCCCATTGCATCTTGATTAATAATTGTTAATTTGCTGGCATCAAAACCATGGCGAATTGCAGTAAGTGGAAGTTCAGCGGCCAAGCGATCATCAATTTCAATTGCGATTACTTCTTTTGCAGATTCCAACATTGCAAGTGTTAACGAACCAAGCCCTGGGCCAATTTCAAGTGCCACATCATCGATACCAACATCTGCGTTCTTAACTATTTTGCGACAAGTATTTGCATCGACTACAAAGTTTTGGCCAAGCTTCTTTGTAGGGCGAACGCCAATTCTCTCTGCAATCTCACGAATTTCTGCTGCGCCAAGTAAATTGTTCATTTAGGCGAACGATCCAAATAAGCGTTCACAATTATTAGATATTGCAGTTGTAAGTTCATCTAAATCATCGCCACGTTCGGAGGCCATGAAACGTAAAATTGTCGGAATTTGGGCCGGAGTGTTTAGCGCGCCGCGATGTGGCATTGGCGCTAAGAATGGTGAATCAGTTTCAACTAGCAATTGATCTAGCGGAACAAGTTTTATCGCTTCACGCAGGGCTGGTGCGTTCTTAAAAGTTAGCGTGCCAGCAAATGAAAGTATGTAACCCTTTTCAATACATTCGCGCGCCATTTCGGCGTCCCCGGAATAGCAGTGAAAGATTGTTTTTTCTGGTGCACCTTCTTGCGCTAAGACATCCAAAACATCGCGGTGGGCATCTCGATCATGAATAACAAGGGCTTTATTTACTTGCTTTGCAAGAGCAATATGACGGCGGAAGGAATATTTCTGGCGCTCTTGTAGTTGTGGCTCAGTTCGAAAGTAATCTAAACCAGTTTCGCCAATCGCACGCACTCTTGGGTGGTTAGCAAGTTCTTCAATTATTTTTAAGTCCGCTTCTAAATCTGCAACTACCGGAGCTTCATTTGGGTGAAGTGCAACGGCAGCTAAAACATTAGGCCAGCTCTCGGCCATCTTGAGGCACCACTGTGATTGTTCGGCTGAATATCCGACTTGCACAATACGATCGATTCCAACACTTCGCGCCTCTTCTAATACTTTTCCTACTTCAGGTGAATCCGGCGCAGTATTTGTCACAATCTCAATATGAGCATGCGCATCTACACAATTAACGTTTAGCGCTTCTGGAAGTGGTGCAGGTTGGCGATCAATATCGCGATTATGACGATCAGCCACGTGCTATTCCAATCTTGGGAATAAGACTGCGCCCTTTGTAACTTTGCAGCCTGCTGGTAGAACGCCCCAAGTGGCAACTTCTGAAATCTTTTGGTTGCCAATATTGCCTAAAGTTTCTTGGGCGCCAATTGACTCCCAAAGTATCTGAGTTGTTGCGGGCATTACTGGATGCAATAAAACAGCAAGTGCGCGAATTGCATCGGCGGTGTTATATAAAACATCATTTAATTCTGCGCTGCGAGTTTCATCTTTAGCAATTGCCCAAGGCTCTTTCTCGGTTACGTAGCCATTGACGCGCTTGCAGAAATCCATAATGGAATTAATTCCACCTTGAAAATCAAGTGCAACCATTGCTTTATCTGCCTTAGCGACCGTCTCTTCAAGCAATTTTGCTAAGTCGGAATCGGTAGCCTTTGCCGGAATCTTGCCGTCGCAATACTTCTCAACCATTGCAATTAGGCGAGATGCAAGATTTCCAAAGTCATTTGCTAGCTCACTTGTGTAACGGGCTGACATATCTTCCCAAGAGAATGAACCGTCAGTGCCAAATGGAATTGCGCGCAAGAAGTAATATCTAAATGCATCTACGCCAAAATGATCGGTGATATCACTTGGTGCAATACCGGTGAGTTTAGATTTACTCATCTTTTCGCCGCCGACTAATAAC
>CAIQHM010000059.1 GCA_903871555.1 uncultured Actinomycetes bacterium
ATTGGTAAGAATAAGAAGTACCCAGTTCAGATTGATGATGCCAAACTGGCTTCTGAAATTGATCAGACCTCCTTTGAAGTTCTGCGCCATGGTGCAACAGAACGCCCATTTACTGGCGAATACACCGACAGCGAAAAAATTGGCAGTTATCGATGCAAGGCCTGCAATCACGAATTATTTAAGAGTGAAACAAAGTTTCACTCTGGATGTGGTTGGCCATCTTTTTATGCCCCAACTAAAGATGATGCAGTTGAATTAATCGAAGATCGTTCTCTCGGCATGCGCGTTCGTACTGAAGTTCGATGTGCAAATTGCGGATCGCATTTAGGACACGTATTTGAAGGTGAAGGATATGCCGTGCCAACAGATCAACGTTGGTGCATTAATTCAGTTTCATTAATTCTTGAAGAGAGATAGAACTACTTAGGAATACGTAACCCTTGCATTCCACCATCAACGGTTAGCGAAGTTCCGGTTGTTGAACCTTGTAGTGGGCTTGCTAAATAACAGATTGCGCTAGCAACTTCTTCTGGTGAAACTAATCTGCCAAGTGGTTGACGCCCTTCGAGTGCCTTACGTTCTGCAACTGGATCAGCCGCTTGTGCAAGCAATCGTTGTACCCAAGGGGTATCAGCGGTTCCGGGATTTACGCAATTAACTCGAACGCCATCAGCGATGTGATCATTTGCCATTGCAAGAGTTAGTGAAAGCACTGCACCCTTCGATGCACTGTAGACCGCGCGCTTTGGGATTCCAGCAGTAGCTGCAACAGAACATGTATTAACAATTGCCGCGCTTTTACTCTTACGAAGAAGTGGAAGTGCTGATTTAGAGGTGCGCACAATTCCAAGAACATTAACGTTCATAACTTTCAGCCACTCTTCAGATGGATTCGCTTCAATGGTTCCGACCGCACTAATTGCTGCGTTATTGATAAGTATGTCCAACTTGGTTATTCCTGAAAAAGCCTTAATGACTGAAGCATCATCGCCCAGGTCGCATTGAACCCAAGTTGCGATGCCAGACATTCCCCCTTCGGCGAGATCAAGGCCATAAACAGTTGCGCCGCGATCGTTCAAAATCTTTGCAGTGGCAAGTCCAATTCCCGAGCCTGCTCCTGTAACTACTGCGGTTAATCCTGCGAACTCTGTGCTCATGTCGTTATCCATTCTTTTCCAGTTGGGAATGTGAAGTCAGAAATTGTTTGGGCATACATTTCGCCGCCAGCACCTGGTTTAAGCGGTGGCATGTAATGCGCATTCTTAATTATTGTAGGCACCACGAAGTGCTCGTGGAGATGGTCTACGAATTCGACAACTCGATCTGAATGATGGCCCGTAACAGCTACTGCATCAAACATTGCAAGGTGCTGAACTAATTCGCATAACCCAACGCCGCCAGCATGTGGGCAGACTGGAACTCCAAATTTTGCGGCCATCAAAATATTTGCCAAGTTCTCATTTACGCCGGCAACTCTGGTCGCATCAATCTGCATAAATGAAAATGATTTCGCTTGCAACATCTGCTTAAAAATAATGCGATTCATGCCATGTTCACCTGTTGCTACTCGAACTGGTGCAATCGCCTTAGCAATTGCAGCATGCCCTAGAACATCATCAGGATTTGTTGGTTCTTCTACCCAGTGTAGATTTACATCACCAATTCCTTTTATCCATTCAATAGCCTGGTTAACATCCCAAACTTGGTTTGCATCGATAGCAATTTTGATATCTGGCCCAACAGCTTCGCGAGCAAGTCGTAATCTGCGCTTATCGTCTTCAAGACTTCCACCACATTTTAATTTAATTAATTTATATCCATCAGCGACTGCTTCTTTAGCAAGGCGAACCATTTTCTCATCGGTGTATCCAAGCCAACCTGGAGTCGTGGTGTAAGCAGGTAAGCCAATTTCTAATAATTTTGCTTCATTAGCGGCGCGATTTGGTTGGGCCTTACGCAAAATATCAAGCGCTTCATCTGGAGTAAGTGCATCGGAGATATAACGAAAATCAATTAATTCAACAATTTCTTCTGGCGACATATCTGAAAGGAATTTCCAAAGTGGTTTCTTCGCATGCTTTGTTACAAGATCCCATGCTGCAGTAACAACAGCTCCTGCTGCCATTTGAGTAACACCTTTTTCTGGTCCAAGCCATCGAATCTGCGAATCTCTTACTAAGCTCTTTGCAAATTCACCCATGCTTGTTGCAAGATCGGCGATATCACGGCCCACTGCATATGGCGCAAGCAAGGCAATTGCATCACACTGCAAATCATTTCCGCGACCGCATGTAAAAACAAAGCCATGTCCTTCAAGGTTTGGATCATCGGTTTCTAGAATCACAAGCGCCGCTGAATAATCTGGTTCCTTATTCATTGCATCAGAGCCATCTAATCCACGCGAGGTCGGGAATCTGACATCTACAGTTTTAAAGCCCGTGATCTTTGGCATGCTCTACCTTTGCAATTTTGGGAATACAACTCTTCGCTTATTAGTAAAAATCCTATACGATAAATTTCATGTCGCGTCATAGCCAGAAAAGAAGAATGAAGCGCGTTCCAGTCGAAATTACCCGACTTAGTCTTGGAACAGCCCCGCTTGCTGGGCTTTTTACAACAGTTGAAAATAATGAGAGTGACCTTCTTATTACAACCGCGCTGGCACAAGGAATTAATTACTTTGATACCGCTCCACTTTATGGACACGGTCTATCTGAGGAGCGATTAGGTCGAGTACTGCGAACTGTCTCTGAATCTTTTATTTTGGAGACAAAAGTTGGCAGAGTTTTAAATCGAGTTGAGAAAGCAGATCCAGTTCCTTGGTTTCCTGATGCTGATCCACATATCCAACCGGTTTTTGATTATTCTGCTGAAGGAATTAAACGTTCATTTAATGAAAGTTTAGAACGCTTGGGTGTTGACCATATTGATATTGCACTCATGCATGATGCTGAAGACCATATTCCGCAGGCAATTGATAACGCTTATCCAGTTTTAGCAGACTTAAAGCGTCAAGGAATTATTAAAGCAATTGGAATCGGAATTAATTTCTGCGATGCCGCTATGAAGATTATGAAGGCAGTTGATCTTGATCTTGCTCTAATTGCTGGTCGCTACACACTGCTTGATCAAAGTGCACAAAATGAATTACTTCCATACGCCTTAGAACGAAATGTAGATATAACTATTGGTGGCGTCTTCAACTCTGGTGTTCTTGCAGATCCAAAACCTGGTGCCACCTTTGAATATCTGCCGGCACCTGATGAAATTATTAAGCGTGCCCAAGATATCGGCGCCTTCTTGAAAAATCTTGGAGTTCCACTTACGGCAGCAGCTTTGCAATTTCCACTTCGTCATCCTGCAGTAACTTCGGTTCTAACAGGGTCTCGTAATAGTAAGGAATTACTTTCAAATATTGCAGACTTTGATTTAGAACTTCCCGCAGATATCTGGACTCAGTTAGAAGATGCCAACCTCATTGAAAGGATCTCGTAATGGCGGTAAAGCGGATTGCTCAAGTGGTTGGAGTTAAACCTAAAGATATTGTGGAATATGAACTCATTCACGAAAAGGTTTGGCCTAGCGTCTTAGAGATGCTCAAGAAAGCTAATGTCCAGAACTTCTCAATATATAGGTATGAACATCTTCTCTTCTCTTATATGGAATACACAGGCGACGACTATGAAGCCGACATGGCAAAGATTGCTGCCGATCCTGAAACACAAAGATGGTGGGAAATTACTGGACCAATGCAAAATCCAGTTGCTGAAGTTAAAGATGGTCAGTGGTGGCACACAATTCCCGAGAAATTCCATTTGGATTAGATTGGATTAATGATGAAATTTTCAATACTAAAAACTGCGGCAAATGATTATCAATTTGCGGTTACTACTGTTGCAGGTCATGCCGCAGTGCCAAATATCCCAACGCTTACTCAAGCAATGCATCTAACGCTTGCTGAATTAAAGTCAGCAGTTACAAATACTTCAGATTCAGTTACCGGAGAATTGGTCGCACCAATTTCGCCCGAGATTGAATTGTGGGGTGCTGGTGTCACCTATCTTCGCTCGCGCGATGCTCGCAAAGAAGAATCTGGTGTTCCTGATGTTTACCAACGAGTTTATGAAGCAGATCGCCCAGAGCTATTCTTTAAATCAAGCGCAGTTCGTGCTCGAGGTACTAATGCGCCGGTAGGGATTCGTTTCGATTCAGCCGCTTCCGTTCCAGAACCTGAAGTTGCGATATATATAAATAAGCATCGTGAAATTATTGGTTATGCAATTTGCAATGACATGACAGCCCGAACTATTGAAGGTGAAAATCCGCTTTATCTTTCACAAGCAAAGATTTATATCGGCTCTACTGCAATTGGTCCGGACATAACACCAGCTTGGCTTGCACCAGAAGCGGCAGAGATGGCTATTGCTGCAAAAATAATTCGCGGTAGCAAGATTGCTTGGGAAGCAGAAACATCACTTGGTTCTTTGAATCGAACCCTCGAAGACTTAATTACCTATCTATTTAGATGCCAAGACTTTCCGCATGGCGTAATTCTTTCAACTGGTACTGGCATAGTTCCGCCGCTAGATATCTCACTTGAAGCCAACGATGTTGTCGAAATTAATGTGGCTGGTATTGGTAAATTAATCAATACTGTTGAAGTTATTCCAGAGAGGCGTTAATAGATGAGCAAGATTGTGGCGTGGACCCAATGGTCGGACTTAACTGCGCCCGAAGGCGTTACCTTGCGCTCTCCTAAAGATTTTCCATTAGATACTTCTGATCTTTCGGAAATAAATTTCTATGTACCTTCTTATATGGGTGGTGCAGCTGCGCTCTCTTACGCCGCAAAGATGCCAAACCTAAAAACCTTGCAGATGCCAAACGCCGGTTATGACGATGCGCTTGCATTTGTTCGACCAGGGCTAACTCTTTGCAATGCAAGTGGCGTCCATGATGCATCAACCGCGGAATTAGCTGTTGGACTTGCGCTTGCTTCGCGTCGCGGTTTTCCAGAATTCATTCGCGACCAAATTGCTGGCACTTGGGATCACCGCCGATTTACCTCGCTTTCTGATAGCAAAATTGGTGTCATTGGCTTTGGTTCCATAGGTAAGCAAGTAGTTAAGAATCTCTCTGGCTTCGATGTCTCAGTTACAAGTTTCTCGAAATCTGGGCGTGATGGTTCGGTAAAGATTGATGAACTTGATAAGCATCTTCCTGATTTAGATATCATAATTTTGATTCTGCCACTCACGAATGAATCTCGACATATGTTTAATAAAGAACGTCTTGCAAAGATGAAGGATGGCGCGCTGATTGTGAATGTTGCTCGCGGACCAATTATTGAAACTGATGCACTTATTGCCGAGTTAAATTCTGGACGTTTGCATGCAGCTCTCGACGTTACCGATCCAGAACCACTTCCAGCCGGCCACCCACTGTGGAGTGCTAAGAATTTATTACTTGTTCCGCACGTTGGCGGAAATTCAACCGCCTTCGAACCCCGCGGTCGCAAGTTAGTTGAATCTCAACTTGCACTACTTGCGCAAGGCAAGCCGCTAAATAATATTGTCGCCGAAGGCTAATCATGCGTATCGATTCACACCATCATATTTGGGATCTTTCGGTTCGTGACCAAGGTTGGATTACTGGTGATGCCATGCAACCGATTCGCAGAAACTTCTCTATGACAGATTTACGTGAGGCAATTGCAGGTCACGGAATTGATAAAACTGTATTGGTTCAAACTGTTACTGATTATGCCGAAACTCCAGAACTTCTGGCACTTGCCGAATCCGATTCGCTTATTGCAGGTGTTGTTGGTTGGTTAAAGATTGATGCCCCTGATGCGATTGAACATTTGCGTGGGTATTTAGATTTGCCTGGTGCAAAATATTTAAAGAGCATCCGAGACGTTGCGCAGGATCATCCAGATTCAAATTATTTGGGTAAGGCAGAAACAATCGCAAATGTCCGCAAGCTGGGAGACTTTGGAATTTCTTATGATTTGTTAAGTAAGACCGCCGAACTTGCCGGTGCTGTTGCACTTGTTAAGGCCTGTCCGGATGTGCAATTTATTATGGATCACATTTCTAAACCAGTAATTTCATTGGGAACTATGGAACCTTGGAAAACTTTAATGACCGAACTTGCATCATTTCCAAATGTTGTCTGCAAAGTTTCCGGACTTGTTACAGAAGCAAAATGGTACGAATGGAAAACCCAAGATTTCAAACTTTATGTCGATCACTTAATTGAAATATTTACACCGCAAAGATTAATGTTTGGATCTGATTGGCCGGTTGCAACTCTTGGTGGCACATACGAGCAAGTAATCGAATTGGCCGAAGAGTTGACCAAGGAATTTTCACCAAGTGAGGGTGAATACTTCTGGAGCAAAACCGCGATCTCTGCTTATAACCTCGCCTGAAAATCACCCTCCAAATAACGATTTGGTAACAATGGCTCGATTTGGGCTGTATTTACCGTATCCACATGGACGCCTAACCCACATCCTTTATAGAGTTCGGCTACAGCGATTCCGCTGCTCTCGAAGGGAAATAAATGAAGAAAGTTCTAACTCTCGTTGCCGCTGCTTCAGCAATGGCACTAGTTGTTGGTACAGGATCAGCAGTTAACGCAGCTGACACAACCCTCAACATTCAAATGGTTTCAAAAGGTTTCCAACACCAATTCTGGCAAGCAGTTCGCACAGGATCTGAAAACGCTGGTAAGGCACTTAACGCAAAGATTACTTTCGTTGGTCCAGAATCAGAGTCAATGGTTGATAAGCAACTAGAACAACTACAAGCTGCTATCGATTCAAAGCCAGATGCAATTGGTTACGCATCACTAGATCCAAAGGCACCTCTTGCACTTCTTAAGAAGGCAAAGGCTGCAGGCATCCCTGTTTACATGTTCGATGCTGCTGCTGGAGATCCAAAGGATGCAACACAGAACGAAGCATCACTTGGTACTTCTTCTGACATTGCTCTAGGAATTGCACGTACTGATGGTGTTGCTGCTTCTGCACTTGCTGCAGACAAGATGGCTGCACTAATCGGTGGCAAAGGCACAGTATTCGTAATCAGCCACAGCCAAGTAAACGCAACAGGTATCCAACGCCGTGATGGTTTCGTTAACCAAATGAAGAAGAAGTACAAGAACATCAAGGTACTTCCTGTTCAATACGGTGAAGGCGATCACCTAAAGTCTGCAGATATCGTGAAGGCAGTTATTGCTGCTAACAAGGATCTAAAGGGCGTATTCGCAACTAACGAAGGTGGCGCAATTGGTGCAGTAGATGCATTCAAGGAGCTAAAGCTTAAGAAGGGCAAGATCAAGCTAATTGGTTTTGACTCAGGCGCTTCACAAATCAACGCAATTAAGTCAGGACTAATGAACGGTGCGATCACACAGGATCCAATCGGTATCGGTTACAAGACCGTTGCTGCATTGGTCGGTAAAGTTCGTAACGGCACAACTCCTAAGAACTTCATTGACACAGGCTTCTACTACTACAACGCAAAGAACCTAACCGATCCAAAGATCGCAGCAGTTCTTTACCAGTAATAGCTGAATAACCGTTAATGATCGGCGGTCAGGTGAGTGAAAACTTACTTGACCGCCGATTCTTTTTTGCAAGTAAACTTCTCGCATGACTTCATTCGCAGTCCCACCAATATCCCCTCACCAAATTTCGCTAGATGCAATTGCTGGTTCGCTAACACCATCTGGGCCAACATTAGTTCGCAGACTTTCTGATTTAGCTGGCTGTTTTGAAAACACCGAAACTTATGAAGCTGAAGTTGCCGCTTCAAATCCAATTGTTTATCAAGTAATTTCCTCAACTGTTCCAGAATTACCAAGAGAATTACCGCAATCAATCACAACAATATTTGCGGGTACCTGCGGTGGCGAGTTGTATATGACTAAAGGCCACCAACATCCAGATCCACAAGGCGAAATTTACTTTGGCCTTGAAGGTATCGGCGGAATCATTATGTTTGATGGCAATGAGAAAAAGTATGTAGAAATTACTCCCGGGAAAATTGGTTACATTCCACCAGGTTGGGCCCATCGTTCTATTAATTCAGGTACAACACCATATAAATTTCTAGCTGTTTATCCAGGATCTGCCGGTCATGATTATGGGTGGGTTCTAAAGAATGGCATGGGACTTCGCGGATTTTCTGAGAATGGCAAACTAATTTTGAAAGATTTCATTATCTGATGATTATCGCCCATGACCTCGGTACTACCGGAAATAAAGCATCACTACACAGTGATGATGGGAAGATAATTGCGCATTGCACAATAAATTATCCAGCCCACTTTGCTGCTGGCGGAATCGCAGAACAAGATCCACTTGATTGGTGGAATGCAATTGGCGCAGCGACTAAAAAATTATTAGCTGAAAATAAGATTACGAATGATCAAATAACTGGCGTAGGTATATCTGGCCAGATGATGGGCGCCGTTCTCTTAGATTCAGACTTCAAGCCGGTTAGGCCAGCAATTATTTGGGCAGATTATCGGAGTACGCCACAAACAAGAGAATTAGTCGATGCAATTGGAATGGCTTCTGCATATAAAGAGCTAGGCCACCAATTAAACCCAACATATTCAATAACAAAGGCGATGTGGGTAAGGGATAACGAGCCAGATAATTGGGTGAAGGTTAAACATATTTGTTTGGCGAAAGATTATGTAAATTATCGGCTAACTGGCCGTTTGGCCACTGATCCGTCAGATGCATCAAGCACAAATGCATTTGATCAAATAAATGGCATCTGGTCTGAAAGAGTTTTAAAGGCGGCAAGAATTAATCCCGCTCTTATGCCAGAGATATTGGCATCAACTGCAATCCTTGGTGAAATAACTAACGAGGCAAGCGCTCATACCGGTTTGAAAACAGGAACACCTGTGGTTGTTGGTGGCGGAGATGGTCCACTTGCTGCTGTCGGTGCTGGAATTATTTCACCGCAAGATGGTGCATATGTTTGCATGGGATCTTCATCCTGGGTCTCGGTTTCAAGTACAAAACCACTTCATGATCCAAAGATGCGTTCTATGACATTTAATCATGTTGTTCCAAATCATTTTGTTCCTACTGCAACTATGCAAGCTGGTGGCGCAAGTTTGCAGTGGATTACCGAAACTCTGATTCCAGAAAATAACCCAGATAGATACAAAATACTTTTAGAAGAAGCCAAATCTCAGAGCGCAGCTGAAGATGGTCTCTACTTTCTACCGCACATCATGGGAGAACGTTCACCATATTGGAATCCTGATGCTTCTGGTGCATTTATTGGACTTGGAAAGCATCACAACCGTGGCCATATGGTGCGAGCAGTACTTGAAGGCGTGGCCTTTAATTTACTTACCTGTATCAATGCATTCTCTGAAAATGGTTCCGATGTCAAAACTGTCGATGTAATTGGTGGTGGCGCTGGAAGCGCATTGTGGCTGCAAATATTTGCTGATGTATGGGGTATCCCAGTCCAATCTCGTTCTATTGTTGAAGAAGCCAATTCACTTGGTGCTGCAGTAACAACGCTCGTTGGTCTTGGGAAAGCCGAGTTCAATATTGTTAAATCACTATCGACAATTACCTCCAAATACACGCCAAACCCCAACGCGCATCAAGATTATTTAAATGCACATCAAATCTTCTTAAAGGGTTACTTAGGTTTGGAAACCTGGAATTCCAATAGGTTTATCAAATGAATAAGGTCTTAATAACTTCAAGATCATTTTCAAGTGGGGCGATTGATTTAATTTCACAACTAAAGGCTGCCGGTCTAGATCCAATATTTGCAGATTCAAAACATGATTTGGACGAACTTGCCAAGGAGCTGCCAAATTGCATTGCTTGGATTGCGGGAACTTCAAAGATAACTTCTTCTACTTTAGATCTTGCCCCAAATTTGAAAGTAATCGCGCGTTATGGGGTCGGTGTTGAATCAGTTGACTTAGATGCTGCGAAAGAACGAGGAATTGTCGTAACAAATACTCCTGGCGCTAATTCGTTAGCGGTTGCCGAACTCACAATTGGTCTTGCTCTAAATGCGCTACGAGCCATATCAACATCGGCAATTCAAGTGCGAGAAGCGAATTGGACAGTTATTCGCGGAAAGCAATTAGAGGGTTCAATCGTTGGAATTATTGGCTTTGGCCGAATCGGGCGTATCTTGGCAGCAAAATTTAAAGCCCTTGGTTGTCAGATTTGGATCAGCGATCCATTCATTGATTCAAAAGAGATAACTTCTGCTGGCTACATACCAAAATCAGTTTCAGATATTTCTGCTGGTGCCAGCGTAGTTTCACTGAATGCACCCGGCGATGGCGCAATAGTTGATAAGGCTTGGATTGAAAGTGCGATTGGTGGACAGGTAATTATAAATAGTGCACGTGCTGAACTTGTTGATGAAAGCGCGATCGCTGATGGTCTAAGAAGTGAAAAATTATTTGCATATGCTGCCGATACTTTGCAAGGCGAGAAGAATTCTGCGAGCTCTCCCCTTCTGGCAAAAGATATCGCCAGCAAGGTAACAATTACTGCTCATTTAGGTGCTCAAACAGTTGAGGCCATTGATCTCATGGGTTCAATGGCGACCGCAAATGTTTTGGCAGTTCTTGTTGGTAACCCCGCTATAAATTTGGTGAATTAAGTGCCCGCAAATAAGAAACGTGTAATGCGTTTTATTGGGGTCTCTACCGCAAGCTCATCCATTAATAAAGTATTCCCTTTGTGGTCTGATCTTCTAGGTTTGAATGCGGAATTAAAAGGACTTGATATTCCAATAGGTGCAAGCGCCGATGAATATCGGGCAGCAATAGATGAAATGCGTAGCGACGCAAATTGTGTTGGAGCCCTTGTTACTACTCACAAGATTGCCCTCTTTAACAACGCAAATGGAAAGTTTGCCAAATTCGATCAGTTTGCAACAGCTTGCGGTGAAGTTTCTTCTGTAAAAATTGTTAATGGAAATGTTGAAGGTGCGGCAAAGGATCCAATTACTGCCGGGCTTGCGATTGAAGAATTTCTTCCTCGTGGATATTTTAAGAACAGCGCAGATGTATTGATTTTTGGTGATGGTGGTGCGGCTACTGCAATTGCTTGGTATCTAACAGGATTAGCTAATCCCCCAAGAAAAATCCACTTCTTTGGAATTAATTCTGATCGCCTTGAACATCTAACTAAAGTTATTGAATCCCGACCAGGAAGTGATTTAGTTGAGGTTCATATTTCAACGCCAAATGGCATTTCAAAAATTCTAAATGAGTTAAATCCTGGTTCGTTAATTATAAATGCAACCGGAATGGGCAAAGATATACCTGGTTCTCCAATGCCATCTGGAAGTAAATTTCCGGTTGATGCAATTATTTGGGAGCTCAATTATCGGGGCTCGCTTGAATTCTTGCATCAGGCCGAAAGTGAGGCAGTTGCTTCAAATCTAAAAGTTTATGATGGTTGGCGCTACTTCATACACGGCTGGAGCAGTGTTGTATCTGAAGTCTTTGATGTTGCAATAACTCCAGAACTTTTGGTCAAGCTCTCGGATGCAGCAGAGATTGCAAAGCAATGATTATTAGAACCATTGCAGGTGATATTTCACCAGCCAATCTGGGTAGGACGAATTATCATGAACATGCCTTTCAAATAAGCCCGCTATTAAAAGGTGACGAGCTAGATAACTTAGAGAAAAGTGCGAAAGAATTTGCTCGGTTAGCGAAATCGGGTTTCGATTCTTACGTCGACGCAACACCAATCGGATTGGGTCGGCGCGTCGATAAGATCGAGGAAATTGCTCGGATTAGTAATCTACAAATTGTTCACGCAACTGGCGTCCACAAAGAAGCTCATTATTTGAGTAAGCAGCAAATTACTTCACTGGGGATAAATGAACTCGCAGAACTATTTAATTATGAAGTTAACATTGGACTTCTAAGTAATGATTCATCACTCGCAATGGTCCCCTCAAATACATCTGCGATTAAAGCTGGTCTTATTAAATTTGGAATCTCTAATGAGCCGCTAACTGATTTTGAAAAAAGAGCACTTCAAGCAGTGGCACAGGTTTCTGTTGCATCCGGCATTGCAATAATGATTCATACCGATGCTGCCAGCGATATTTTTCCGGTACTTGATTCACTGGAAGATCTTGGTGTTGATTTATCCAAGGTAGTTGTCGCACATATAGATCGTCGGCCGGATCCAAGATTCCATTCTGAGATTGCGAACCGAGGCGCACTTCTAGGCTATGACGGCGCCGGTCGGACAAGATATTTTCCTGACGAAGTTTTAGTTGAACTCTTCGCAAATATGGTTGAGCAAGGTTTCCAGTCACAGATTTTACTTGGAGCCGATGTAGCAAGAAGTAGCAGGTATATCGAATATGGAGGTAATCCAGGACTTGAGTATTTAGGAAATACATTTCTTCCGGCACTTCGTGCGCGAACAAGTGAGGAAATAGTCAGCAAAGTCTTGACTACAAACCCAGCAAATTGGCTAGCCTTTAACCCATAAGCACTAACTAGAAAGGGAAGAAAATGTCTAAGAAAGTAAAGATGATTGCACTCCTTAAAGTCACTCCGGGAATGACACGTGATGAATTTATTAAGCGTTGGGTTGATGAGCACGCACCATTTACTCTTAAATTTCCAAACCTAAAAGGTTATCTAATCAATATTCCTATTGAGGAATACCAGCAAATAGAAGGTCCACTTCCCTACGATGGAACTGCTGAACTCTTCTGGGATTCAATTGAAGATGCAAAGGCTGATTTTGCTTCTGCTGCTTCAGCCGCAGCTGGCGCAGATGCAGATGAATTCTCCTTCGTCCGCGACCATATCTTCGTTGAAGAATTTGTCGCAAAGCCTCGTTCATAAAAATGTCTAAAAATAACTCGGGCAAAATCACCGTAGTCGGTGCAAATATGATCGATCTGATTGCATATGTTCCGCGCTTTTTAAATGTAGGCGAAACTTTGCATGGTTCAGAATTTGTTATGGGTTATGGTGGCAAAGGCGCAAATCAGGCGGTCATGGCAGCAAAGCTTGGAACTAAAGTTGTGATGGTTACTAAAGTTGGCGAAGATGTATTTGGCGGTGGCACAAAAGAAAATATGGCCAAATATGGAATCGATACCCGCCATGTTCTTTCGACTAAAGATGCTTTTTCTGGGGTTGCTCCGATAGCAGTAACCCCAGAAGGTCAGAATCAAATCGTGATTGTTAGTGGGGCAAATAATTTGCTTACTAATGCCGAAATCGATGCTGCTCGTTCTGATATTGCAGAATCTGCATACTTGGTTTGTCAGTTAGAAATTGATTTGAAGTTAACCCTTAAAGCGCTTCAATTGGCTAAAGAAGTTGGAACTCCAACAATTTTAAATCCGGCACCTGCCGTTGAGTCATTGCCTAAAGAAATTTACGAATTGACAGATATCTTCTGTCCCAATGAAACTGAAACTCAAATTTTAACTGGAATGAAGATTGATTCAGTTCAAAGTGCTGAACTAGCTGCGAAAGAATTGCTTACGCGCGGAGTTAAAACGGTTTTAATAACACTTGGCGAAAATGGTTGCCTAATCGTTGATGCAAATAGTTCGATACATATACCTGCAGATAAAGTAAAAGTTGTTGACACGACTGGTGCTGGTGATGCTTTCGTTGGTGCATTTGCCCACTTCTTAGCCTTGGGATTAACACTGAAAGATTCAGCAACAAGAGCTGTAAAAGTTGCATCTATCAGCGTTGGCGCAAAAGGAACTCAATCAAGTTTTCCTGATCGAAAAGATATTCCGAGAGATATCTTGGAGAGTTAGGTAACAATTAGTTATAGGACATCTGCTATCAGCCGAATTCGCCCATTTAAAGGGTGAGTTTTGAACTTTCTTGTTGAGCCCAAGGCGCGGCTGGACTAATATCGGCACTAGATTTTCAGATATTTGAATGCCGATCACTTGGAGGACCTATATATGTCTAACGAACAGCTGCTCTTAGTAGAGGGAGTAAGCAAGGGATTCCCCGGAGTTCAAGCGCTTCAAAATGTTCGTTTTGATTTAGATGCCGGTGAGGTCCACGCACTCGTTGGTGAAAACGGTGCTGGTAAATCAACTTTGATGAAAGTGCTCTCTGGAATATACAAAAAAGATACCGGAACAATTAAATTTAAAGGCCAACACGTTGATGTAGCGGGCCCTCTTGAAGCTCAACACTTAGGAATAAGCATCATCCACCAAGAAATTAACTTGATGCCAGATTTAACTGTTGCTCAAAATATTTTTATTGGACGCGAACCAAGAACTTTTGGAAAGATTTTCTTAAATGATCGTAAGATAAATAAGGATGCCCAAGAGCTACTGGACACTCTTAAACTTCCCTTAAATCCAACTCAAATTGTTGGTGAACTAACTGTTGCTAAACAGCAAATGGTTGAAATTGCCAAGGCACTGTCATATAACTCAAGTGTCATCATTATGGATGAGCCGACCTCTTCACTTACCCCAACTGAAACTGCGGCTCTCTTCGTGATTATCGAAAATCTCAAGAAGGCCGGTAAAGGTGTCATCTATATTTCCCACCGCCTGGAAGAACTTGGAAAGATTTCTGACCGCATCACTGTCTTTCGTGATGGCCAATACATTGATACGTTAAAAACAAAAGACACAACAATCGAAAAAATTATCGCTCTTATGATTGGCCGAGATGTTCAAGTAGATCTTCGCCCAGAAACCAATACCTCAACCCCAGAAGTTGTTCTAAAAGTTGAAGGTCTGAGTTCAAAGAAGTTACTTAAGGATGTTTCATTCGACTTAAAACGTGGCGAGATCCTCGGCTTTGCTGGCCTCATGGGAGCCGGTCGCACTGAAGTTGCGCTAGCCCTTGTTGGAAAAGATCCAATAACTGCAGGCAAGGTTGAAGTTAATGGCAAGGTTGTAAAGATCGCCAACCCAGCCGACGCCGTTGCCCATGGAATCGGATATCTATCTGAAGATCGCAAGCGTTATGGCTTGCTCTTGGGACAGAACGTTGATTTCAATATCACTCTCTCTTCAGTTAAGCGTTATTCAAACTCTCTAGGCTTCTTCAAGAAGGCGGAATCTAAGAAGGTTTCAGAAGCTGCGGTAAAGACGCTTTCGATTCGTACCCCTTCAATTAACCAAACTGCTAAGAACCTATCCGGTGGAAATCAACAAAAAGTTGTTATCGCAAAATGGCTTACACGTGAATGTGACATCTTGATATTCGACGAACCAACCCGCGGAATTGATGTTGGCGCAAAGGACGAAATTTACAAACTTCTCCGTGAACTCGCAGCACAAGGCAAATCAATCATCATGATTTCCTCTGAACTTCCAGAAGTTCTAAGACTTTCTGACCGAATTGTTGTTATGTGTGAAGGCCGGGTAACTGGCATCATCAATAATAAGGAAGCGGACCAGAACATCATCATGCAATATGCAACTAAATACCGTAACTAACCAATAACAAACCAATAAGTGTCCGAGAAAAAGAGATAGAAAGAGAAGGTCATGGCAGCAAAAACATCAGCAGAACACGATGATCAAAAAGCTAAAGGCGGAGTAGTCGCGGCAATTCGCCGTCAGGCTGAGCAATCCCTAGCCTTTGCAAGTCTTGTAATCATCTTCGCATTCTTCGCCTTCGCAAATAGTGCTTTCTATTCTTGGAGCAATATCTCTGGAATTTTGCTTTCAACGGCGGTTACTGGAATGTTGGCAATCGGAACAACCTTCGTAATCATCACGGGAGGTATCGATCTCTCTGTTGGAACGGGTACAACACTTACCGCAGTTATGACCGCTTACTTCTTGTCAGATCTCAAAATGCCATTTGCAGTCGGACTTATCGTTGGTCTAACTTCTGGTGCGCTTATGGGCGCTATTAACGGACTCTTAATCACAATCCTTAAACTGCCACCATTCATCGCAACCCTTGCAATGATGTTGATTGCAAAGGGACTAGCGCTTGTTATCTCAGGCGTTGCACCTATCTACACAGACACTGTTAGCGGTTGGGATCAAATTGCTCTGGGCAACCTGATACCGAATCTGCCGAATGCCGTTTTAATCCTCTTCGTTGCAGCATTCCTAGCCTCGATCGTTCTGAACCGCACAATTGTTGGTCGCTACACATTCGCAATTGGTTCAAACGAAGAAGCGACAAAGCTTTCAGGAATCAACGTAAATAAGTGGATCGTAATCATCTACACAATCGGTGGTCTCTTCACAGGTATGGCCGGAATCCTGCTTACATCTCGTCTGAACTCTGCCCAACCTGCACTTGGCGCCGGTTACGAACTTGAAGCAATCGCCGCTGTAATCATCGGTGGTACTTCACTTCTCGGCGGTAAGGGTTCAATTCTTGGAACTGTAATCGGTTCCATGATTATGGCTGTTTTGATTAATGGTCTTCGTATCATGGCAATCCAACAAGAATGGCAGACCGTTGTAGTTGGAATTGTTATCATCATCGCGGTTTATACAGATTCACTTCGTCGCCGCAAGGATCGAAGTTAATATAGGTTAAATTTAAAAGCCCCGCTCAGAATATTGAGCGGGGCTTTTTTATTGAAATTACTAATTAGAAAACCCGAATCGGCCGGACGTAGAAGCCACCGGAGTTCTTAGTGGAGAAGCCTTGGACCCACAATCGCGTCAGCCCTTGGACCCACGCGTTGCTCGCATCGAACTCAGACGAGGACCAGTAGAAGTCCTCCACGAATCCAGATGCACCTGATCCTGTATTAATCGCTCCACCTGTGCAAACTGTTGCATCTGATACCCACGCAACTCCTCTTGCCCATTTACACATCTGA
>CAIQHM010000060.1 GCA_903871555.1 uncultured Actinomycetes bacterium
CTGGCAGTCAAAGTAGCGCCCCAAAGTAAAGATAAGGTTGGGGCATGGCCGAGATTGATGACAAGATAAATGGAACAACGGGCGGATTCACAAGCGCTGGTTTAAAAACTGAAGAAGAGATGTTGGTATTGCCGTCATTTGGCGTTGCAGCCGCACTTGAAATTGGGCAGATTGCTTTTGAAATTGCGACGGCTCGAGAATTGAAAGCTGCGATCGAAGTTCGAATTGGTGAATGGACAGTTTTTCATGCTTCATTACCAGGCACGGATGCAACCAATGATTGGTGGATGGGACGCAAAGCCAGAGTTGTTTTATTAACTGGGCACTCATCAATTCATGAACGCGTTTTGGCAGAAGAGACAAATATTGATTGGTTTGCAAAGCACGGTGTTGAGGAAGAGCAATATGCGATTCACGGTGGCGGATTGCCGATAAATGTTGTTGGAAAAGGTTTATCTGGAATTTTGTTAGTAAGTGGCTTGCCACAAATTCAAGATCACTTGCTTGGGGTGGAAGTGTTGACCGAATATTTAGCACGAAAAGGTGAGGTAGCTTGAGTAAAGAGATTTGGGTTTGCGGTGAAGTATTAATCGATCTAATCCCACGCGGCGATAAGAAAGTTGCAATCGTAGGCGGCGGACCGGCGAATACCGCAAAGGCCTTAGCGTTGCTTGGTTTTGATTCTTATTTTATTGATGGAATTTCTACCGATGCATATGGCCAAAAAGCAAAAGCGGAATTGTTATATGACGGCGTGAATCTTAAATATGCACACTTCACAGATAAGCCAACTTGTACTGCAGATGTTTCGTTGGATGCTGAAGGTGTAGCTTCATATGTTTTCACAATCGATGGGTCTGCGACTTTTGATTTCTCGCACGATTGGCTGCCTGATCCTTTAGAAATTAAGCCGGCTGTATTGCAAATCGGAACCCTTGCAACAATTGTGGAACCAGCGGCAAGTATTTTGCACGAATGGGCGCTTAAGGTTGCTGAAGTTGCACCAGTTGTTTTCGATCCAAATATTCGATCATCTGTAATGAGTGATCGCGATAAATATCAGGCCGCGGTTGCAAAGTGGACCGCTATTTCTGCAGTGATTAAGGTCAGTGAAGATGATCTGGCTTGGTTATTTCCAGAGCGCGATCAATTAGATGTTGCAGCGCAATGGCTTGGTGAAGGTGCGGCGTTGGTAATTATTACAAAGGGAAGTTACGGGCTTATCGGAATTACTGCGCAAGGTTCAGTAACAGTTCCTGGTGTGAAAGTTGAAGTGGCTGACACGGTTGGTGCTGGCGATACCGTGGGCGCGATTGTTGTAGAAGCAATTGTGGAACGCGGGCTTGCATCTTTACATGGTGAAGTTTTGCGTGAAGTATTAACTCGAGCAGCAAAAGCTGCATCGATAACTTGTTCGCGCGCGGGTGCTAATCCTCCGACTCGTGCCGAAATCGAAGGATAAAAGATGCAACACATCGACGGTTCTGAAATTTCAGTTGGAATTGATTTAGATCAAGGTGCGCGTATTGCATCGCTGCAATGGCGCGATTTGCAATTTGTTGTTCCCTTTCGCGGCACACCACTTTCATGGGGCTGGTATTCAATGTCGCCTTGGGCTGGTCGAGTTCGCGATGGATTGATGACCGATGCAAAAGGCGTTGAACATACTTTGCCAACAAATTGGTTGCCACCACATGCGATTCATGGATACGGTTTTGTTTCATCGTGGGAAGAAACTGGTTCTGGTCGTGCACGTTTGGAATTACCTGCGCCATATAACAATGCAGTTGTCACACAA
>CAIQHM010000061.1 GCA_903871555.1 uncultured Actinomycetes bacterium
ATCTTCACCTTCGTTTCTACATGGAATGAATTCACGGTTGCGCTAACGATTATTAGTTCACCGGCACGTCAGCCAATCTCGACAGGTATTACAACATTCGTTGGACAATATGACGTTGCCTGGGAATATTTATTCACAACAACTGCGATTGCAATTATTCCAGTTGTAATTCTCTTCATCAGTATTGAAAAATACTTGGTGGGTGGATTAACAGCAGGCAGCGTTAAGTAAGTTAGCGATGCGCGCCAACGCGTTTACCTTTCCATATACTTTTTTCAGGCAAGGCGCTGAACAGGTATTGACCGAGCTTTCGAAATCGGGTTTTACCGGCATAAATCTGGCACTTAATTATCATGGCTCTCGTGATTTTCTACTGCGCCAAGGCCCGCAACTTGAATACCTGGCCGATGGTTTTCATTATTACCTGCCAGATGAAAGTAAATATGCGCTTGATTCGATAAAGCCCGCAGCCGCCGATCATTTACTAGATAACAAGATGCTTGAAGGCGTAATGGCCGCAGCAAAGAGTGTTGGCATGGAGATAAATGCTTGGGCAGTTTTCATGCACAACTCTGGCATTGGGGTTGTAGAACCAAGTGCTTGCGTGCAGAACGCTCTGGATAATCGCTTCTTATCTGAACTCTGTCCATCAAATCCACGCGTTGCTAAATATGCATATGGCTTAGTTGCTGATTTAATTTCGCGCGGAATTACATCAATTGCCATGGAATCTATGCACTGGCATGGGGCAAGACACGGCGAACACCACGAACGTTTCTTTATGGAGCTAAGTGTGACAACTGAATTTTTAATCTCACTCTGCTTCTGCAAATCATGTATCGCTAATTTTGATGCAACCGGCGCAGATGGCGCAGCTCTTAAAGCCAAAGTGGCATCCGCACTTCAACCATTCTTAACCGATAAAGATCCTTGGTTGGGCGCCGAAGTTACAAAGGCTGGTTTGGCAAAAATTTTGGGCGATGACATCCTGAAATATTTAAATGTTCGTGAAGCGACTCTTGCTGATGTATACGCAGAAATATTTAGAATTGCATCAGCGGCTGGCGTGCAAGTTTCATATGTTGATCAGTCAACTCTGTTAGATATGAATACAACTAATCCCCTAGATCTAAGTTGGTTAGTTGGTATCGATCCTGAACTTATTAAGAAGAGCCTCACCGCTTTCGAGCCTTTGGTTTATCGAAAGAGCGCCGATGAAGTAGCTTCGATATTCAAACACTATAAAGAGCGCTTAGATATGCGGCTGAAGCCAATCCTGCGCCCAACATTTCCAGATAACACTGATGAGCAAACCTTGAAAGATAAAGTTGCGGTCTTAACCAAATTAGGTGCTACAGATATTGATTTCTACCTACTTGATACTTGGCGGCCACGCGATTTAACTTGGGTTGCAAACGCTTTAGCTAATTAGATCTTCCTCTAATTGAACGACCAGGCAATTCACTTGTGCGCTTGCCACCATCTAAAGTTTTAATCCCGCTAATCCAAACGCTTTCAAAACCTGCTGCTGGCAATCTTGGTTCTTCGTAAGTTGCACGATCTTTAACGGTTGCCGCATC
>CAIQHM010000062.1 GCA_903871555.1 uncultured Actinomycetes bacterium
AAAAATAGTTAAGAAGTATTCTGGCCAGGAACTAATTGAAAATCTTGTTGCACAAACAAAAGAAAAAGGTGCGCCAGATAATGTGACAATTATTTGGGCTGAAGTTGTTTTGGAAGAAGATGCAAGCCCTAAATCTTTGATCGGTGCGGTAAATGGCTAAGATATTTGGCAAGCGCTACCAAATTGGCCAGATGATTGGTACTGGTGGAATGGCTGATGTTTATATTGGCGAAGACCAACGATTATCGAGAAAAGTTGCGGTAAAAGTTCTGCGAAGTGATTTAGCACGAGATCCCTCATTCCTCGCGCGCTTTCGCAAAGAGGCACTTGCTGCTGCTGGTTTAAATCACCCAGGAATTGTTGCGGTGTATGACTCTGGTGAAGAAGGTCTTAATTCATACATAGTTATGGAACTTGTAAATGGCCACACTCTGCGGGAAGAACTGCAGAACCCAACTGGCTTAACGGTCGAGCGTTCACTTGAAATAATTGAAGGTGTTTTGGAAGCGCTCTCTTATTCGCATGAAAATGGCATTATTCACCGCGATATCAAGCCTGGAAATATCATGTTGACCGATGCTGGCGATGTAAAGGTTATGGATTTTGGAATCGCGCGCGCGATGGATGACATCGGTGCAACTATGACAAGTACATGGAACGTAGTTGGTACTGCCCAATATTTATCACCAGAACAAGCAACTGGCGAAGCAGCAGATTTGCGCAGTGATATCTATTCAGTTGGTTGTTTGCTTTATGAATTAGTTACAGGTCGCCCACCATTTACCGGTGATACACCTGTGGCAATTGCGTATCAACATGTGTCAGCTGATTTCCCAGTACCAAGTGCAATCAATCCAGAATTAGATGAAAATATCGACAAGATAATTACTGTAGCGTTGGCTAAGAGTCCTGACGATAGATATCAGAGCGCAGACATGATGTTGGCAGATATTCGCAGGGCAATGAAGGGCCAGAATGTAACAACGAAAATTCGCCGAATTGTTCCTCGTCGAAATTTCCTCGTAATGGGCGGTGCCGCTGCGGTATTTCTACTTTTAATTGGATTAGCAGTTAACTCTTTCAATTCGAGCGCACCTGCACCATCGCTGCAAATTCCAAATGTTGTTGGATTAACCCAGAGCCAAGCTGAAGAATTATTGGTGGGTTATACGATAAATATTCAACGCGCTCCTGATTCTAGAATTCCAAAAGATCGCATTGCATCCCAACTTCCGCTAGCGACAACGCGTGCACCAAAAGGAAGCAGTATTACTCTGACTATTTCAGATGGTCCTGGTGATACAACTATTCCGACCACAATTATTGGATTAAGTTTGGAAGAAGCTAGAAATGAATTATCTGCGGCTGGTTTGTTGATCACACAGATCGTTCCCGTCGATTCAAATTCAAGGACCGGAATTGTTTTGAAAATTACACCTGATGCTGGTTCGATTATTAAAGCCGGAAGCGGCGTAGTTCTAGAGATAGCAAGTGGAAATGTAAAAGTTCCGATGCTTATAGATCTAACTGGAATTGAAGCGCAAACGATTTTGACCCAAGCCGGTTTCTTAGTGAAAGAAATTAGCGCTTATGACGAGGCAAAGCCCATCGGTGTCGTATTGGCCCAAGCACCTGCCGCCGGAACGACTCAGGTAATCGGGTCAGATGTTGCGATTACTGTTAATAAGAAGCCATAAGTTTTAATTGTCTATAGGCGCCGAACCTGCCGAGATTGTGGTGTAATCTTTCGCCCATGCCTAAGTCACCAATACGCAAGAAGGAAAAGGCCTACATCCCTGAGGCGGTAGCCCACGCGGCTCCAGCCCCAGAAGAGAGCCCAAAGTGGTTGGCCCCAGCGATGGTTACAGCTTTCATCCTTGGTTTAATTTGGATCGTAATTTTCTATGTAAGCGCGACCGCTTACCCAATCCCTGGTATCGGGGCCTGGAATATGGTCGTCGGCTTTGGGTTTATCGGGGTTGGTTTTAGCCTCGCAACCCGTTGGCGCTAATTACTTCTTAATTACACGCTTGTAATTCTCCACATCGTGGATAAAGGTTGTGGATAACTCGTAGCGCATATTATGCTGGCTCTCAGGAAACCCCCAGTTTGTTAGGGAACTCTGCTTCCTATGACAATCCTGAAAGAGAAGCCACAAATGAAAGATACAACTGAAGCCACCACCCAAAGAATCTTGGTGGTCGATGATGAAAATAGCATTAGCGAATTAATCGCTACCAGCCTACGTTTCGTCGGCTTTGAAGTTCGCACTGCGGCTACTGGATCTGAAGCCCTGCGAATCGCAGAAGAATTTAAACCTCATGCACTAATCCTTGATGTGATGTTGCCAGACCAAAATGGTTTCGAGGTCTGTCGCCAGCTTCGCCAAGATGGCCACAACGTTGGAGTTCTATTCTTAACTGCAAAAGATACCGTTGAAGACAAAATCTCTGGCCTGACAATCGGCGGCGATGATTATGTAACAAAGCCATTTAGCCTTGAAGAACTTGTTGCACGCCTCCGCGCACTTCTCCGTCGCATAGGCGTAATTCAAGTTGAAAATGATGATGAGAAAGTTCGCTTCGCAGATCTTGAACTAGATGAGGCGACTCATGAAGTTCGTCGAGCCGGCAATTTAGTTGATTTATCTCCCACTGAATTCTTATTGCTCCGCTATTTAATGATTAACGCTGATCGTGTTGTAAGCAAGTCACAAATTCTCGATCACGTATGGCAATACGACTTCCGCGGCGATGCTGGAATTGTAGAAACCTATATCTCATACCTACGTAAGAAAATAGATATTTACGAACCAGCTCTAATTCATACCGTTCGCGGCGTGGGATATCGGTTGCGCTTACCAGCACGTAAGTAATAAGCGAAGTAAACTTCATCAATGAAATACGGGCTTTCTAAGTGGTCGCTTCGTAATCGATTAATTCTGGCTACTTTGGCGCTCGCAACTATTGCGATTGCTGCTTCCGATTTTGCTGCAACGAATTCGCTTAGATCTTTTCTTATTAGCCAAGCAGATAATCAATTAACTGAAGTTGTTCAAACTTCTATGTTGCGCCTAGATCGCGCTGGAATTGAATCTGAGTTATCAAGTGAAGTTGATGATAAGAATAGTTTCCGCCCCCTTCGACCACTTGGTGGCGTCCCAACAACTACTGCAGTAACACTCTTGGATTTAAAGGGAAATGTAATTGGACAAATCGGCGGCCAGTTTTCAAATTCAATTGATTTTAAAGAATTTAATAAATTAACTCCAGCCGAAGTTATCTTGCGTAAAGGCGAGCCATTCACAATTATTGGTATAGGTAACCAACCAGATATTCGCGCGATCGCTAAATTACTGCCATCTGGAGCAGGCACAGTCGTAATTTCTGTTGCGCTAGACAGTGTTGACAGAACGGTCGCTGGTTTAGGTGGCATCTTCTTTTTAATTGGTCTGCTCGTTCTACTTAGTATTGGTTTTGTAGCAAGATCCCTAATTAAATTAACGCTAAAACCATTAAATAAGATCGAGGAAACTGCCGCTGCTATCGCCGAAGGTGATTTATCTGCGCGGCTCCCTGTGGTAAATCCAAAGACAGAAGTGGGTCGACTTACTGGTTCGCTAAACACAATGCTCTCGCGCATTGAAGAATCTTTTGCGGTTCGTGTTGAATCTGAAAGTAAGTTACGTCGCTTTGTTGCCGATGCAAGTCACGAGCTTCGCACACCGCTTACTGCTATTCGTGGATTCGCTGAATTGCACCGGCAAGGCGCAGTTGAAGGCGCCGAGAAAACTAAGGAGTTAATTTCCAGAATTGAGAAGGAATCAATTCGTATGAGTTCCCTCGTCGAAGATTTATTACTTCTTGCCCGTTTGGATCAATCTCGTGAATTAACTTTCGATCCAGTTGATATAAATCATTTAGTTAAAGAGGCCGTCGCTTCTGCACAGGCAGCTGGTCCGGAGTATGAAATAACGGTTTCCAGCGCAAGTGATGAGATATTCGTTCTTGGTGATTCAATGCGAATCCACCAAGCAATAGCCAATTTATTAGCTAATGCTCGAACTCATACCCCTTCCGGAACAAAAATTGGTGTGGACATTTCACAAGATGAAGTTGAAACAAAGATAAGCGTTAGTGATAACGGGCCAGGACTTACAGCAGAAGATCAGAGTCGAATCTTTGAAAGATTTTTCCGAGCTGATCCATCGCGCGCTAGAGCTAGTGGTGAAGGCAGTGGGCTTGGCTTAGCAATTGTTGATGCTGTTATGAAAGCTCATGATGGCAGCGTTGAAGTTAAATCTGAATTAGGAAATGGCGCAATCTTTATCTTGCACTTCCCAATTAAAGCTGATTAATTAATTTTTGATTGGTGGAAATTTAGCCAAGACTTACTTGCAGTTGGGCCGCGTTGTCCTTGATATCTAGAACCATAAAGCGCGGAACCATATGGATTCTCGGCTGGTGATGAGAGTTTGATTAAGCAAAGTTGACCTATCTTCATTCCTGGAAATAATTTAACTGGAAGATTTGCAACATTTGAAAGTTCAAGAGTGATGTGTCCAGAAAAACCAGGATCAATAAATCCGGCAGTTGAATGCGTTAGTAATCCAAGGCGACCAAGGGAAGATTTACCTTCAAGACGACCTGCGATGTCATCTGGCAAAGTAATAACTTCGTAGGTACTCGCTAAAACAAATTCACCTGGGTGCAGGATAAATTCTTCGCCGCCATCGACTGCAACTTCTCGAGTTAAGTCGGCCTGCTCGATAGATGGGTCGATCACTGAATACTTATGGTTTTCAAAGACTCGAAAGAATCGGTCTAGTCGAACGTCGACGCTTGATGGTTGGATCATTGCGCCGTCGAAAGGTTCAACCTTTACCCGGCCAGCGCTGATTTCGGCCTTTATGTCGCGGTCACTTAGTAGCACGGACAGACCCTATATCTTCTAGGCTGCTTGATTAAGTTACTGGCGGGTAGCATTATTGCGCCATGAGCCATTACACCGCCAACCTGCGAGATATCGAATTCTGTCTCTTCGATCTACTCAAGCGCGATGAAATTTTAGGAAAATCCATATTTAAAGATATCGACCGTGAAACAGCGATGGGCATGTTGGAAGAGATTAAACGGTTGGCCGAGAATGATCTTGGAAATTCATTTATCGAAGGCGATCGCCTTGGTGTTGAATTTAATAAAGAGACCGGCGATATTAAATTGCCAGAGAGTTTCAAAAAGTCTTATCGCACTTATATGGACAATGAATGGTGGC
The DNA here is from genome assembly GCA_903871555.1 of uncultured Actinomycetes bacterium. Taxonomy (GTDB): domain Bacteria; phylum Actinomycetota; class Actinomycetes; order Nanopelagicales; family Nanopelagicaceae; genus AAA044-D11. The sequence continues at coordinate 5,275 of CAIQHM010000062.1, forward strand.
GAATTGATGCGCCGGTTGAAATTGGTGGCACGTTAATTCCTGCATCTGTTCGTTGGGCAATTGCTGAAATGGTTCTGGGTTCAAATCCTTCAATTCATATTTATGCATCAGGAACCGCATTCGCACATGTTGCATATGCACTTGGAAATGAAGATCAGAAGAAGATGGCGCAACTAATGGTCAATAACGACTGGGGCGCAACGATGCAATTGACCGAACCAGATGCCGGAAGCGATGTTGGCGCGGGTCGATCAAAGGCTGTGCAACAGAGTGATGGAACTTGGCACATCACCGGAACCAAGCGATTTATTACATCTGGCGATTCTGATTTAAATCCAAATATTATTCATTATGTTTTGGCTCGCCCCGAAGGTGCTGGCCCTGGTACTAAAGGTTTGAGTTTGTTCTTAGTACCAAAATTTATGTTTGATTTTGAAAGTGGCGCACTTGGAAAACGCAATGGTGTTTATGTAACAAATGTGGAACATAAAATGGGTCTAAATGTTTCTGCAACTTGTGAGATGAACCTTGGTGAGAAAGAGCCAGCTGTTGGTTATTTACTCGGAGATGTACACAGCGGAATTGCGCAAATGTTTAAAGTTATTGAATTTGCACGAATGATGGTTGGAACTAAAGCTATTGCAACGCTAAGTGCTGGCTACCAACAAGCCCTTGCTTATGCCAAGGTACGAGTTCAAGGACCAGATCTAACTAAGGCTGCAGATAAAGCGAGTCCTCGCGTGACAATTATTAATCATCCAGATGTTCGTCGCTCGCTAATGGTGCAGAAGTCTTATTCAGAAGGCATGCGCGCACTAATTTTGTATACCGCTTCAATCCAAGACGAAATTTTGTTGGCCAAAGCAGCGAATGATGCTGACAAGGTGGCCGATATGGAAGCGCTAAATGATTTATTGCTGCCAATTGTTAAAGGTTACGGCAGTGAAAAGTCTTGGGTGTTGCTTGGTACTGAATCGCTACAAACTTTCGGTGGTTCGGGCTTCACACAAGATTGGCCACTTGAACAATATGTACGCGATGCAAAGATTGATACCTTGTATGAAGGAACAACCGCGATTCAAGGTTTAGATTTCTTCTTCCGCAAAATTATTAAGGATGGCGGTCGCGCACTTGGTCTGCTTGGAAAAGAGATCGCAGCATTTACCGCAACTGGTGGCGAACTTGCCGACGAGAAGGCGGCACTTGCCAAGACTCTTGAAGATTTAAATGCAATGACCGGAACCCTTGTCGGCTTTGCTATGGAATCGCAAGAGAACGTAGAAAAAATTTATAAGGCTGGGCTAAATACCTCAAGATTATTAATGTCTGTTGGTGAAGTAATTATCGCTTGGTTACTTTTGCGACAGGCCGATATTGCAGTTACTAAATCAGCTAATCCAGGCCGCGATGCTGATTTCTACACCGGAAAAATTGCATCAGCAAAATATTTTGTGCGAACCGTTTTGCCACACATTAAGGCTGAATTAAAGATCGTATTAGGTGAGACTGGCGAAATAATGGAGATTCCTGAATCCGCTTTTTGATAGGGTTCGCTGTGCCAAAAAATATTCGTCATGAAGCTTATTTAATTCTTGGCGCCTTCTTCTTTGCGCTAAATAGCGTCCCTGCCAAGTTGGTTATGGAGGGCGGAATCAGTGCGTTCCGACTTACCCAAATCCGTATTACAGGCGCTTTTCTATTCATGTTTATCTATGTATTTTTCCGAAACCGTAAAGGTTTGCGCATTGCGAGGTCAGAAATACCTTCATTACTCGCATTTGGTGTAATCGGTTTTGCTGTTGTAAATGGTCTTTATTTTTCGGCGATCGCCAGATTGAATGTAAGTATCGCGCTAATTATTGAATTTACGGCGCCAATTTGGATCGTGCTTTGGATGCGCTTTATAAAGAAGCGCGATGTTTCAAAGTTAATGTGGTGGGGTTTAACTATTGGTTTTACTGGATTGTTGTTGGTCGGCCAAATTTGGCGAGGGTTAACTCTTGATGGGGTTGGTTTAATCTTTGCATTTGTTGATGCCTTTGCCCTTGCGCTTTATTTTGTTGTTGGCGAGAAGTTAGTAAAAGAAAAAGGTAGTGAAGTCACTATGGTTCTTGGCTTTGGTGTCTCTGCTGCATTCTTCGCGATTGTGATGCCTTGGTGGAACTTCCCGTTTGAAGTATTTTCGAAATCAATTGAACTCACGGGTCGCTTTGCCGGTAATTCGCTCCCTGGTTGGTTGCTTGTTCTCTGGGTAATTATTGGCGGTACTGCAGTTCCATACTTCTTAGTTCTTACTGGGCTCAAAGGGTTAAGCGCTGCGACTTCAAGCGTGATTGGAATGCTTGAACCGGTCTTTGGTGGTGTTCTTGCCTGGTTCTTCTTATTTGAAAGACTTACTTTTATGCAGTTCATCGGCAGCTGTGTAGTACTCGTTGGTATTTATCTTGCCGACCGCGCACGAACCAGTGTTTAAGGTAAATTTCGCACATGGAAAATTTTGCAGATCTGCTTGGCGCCAATAAAGAATATGCCAGCTCTTTTAAATCCCAAGGATTAAGCGGCGAAGCAAGAAAAGGTTTAGCAATTGTTACCTGTATGGATTCGCGAATTGATCCACTTCATATCGTTGGAATGGAGGCCGGCGATGCAAAAATTCTGCGCAACGCTGGGGCTCGTGTAACTGACGACGTGCTTCGTACCTTGGTTCTAGCTACTCATCTACTTGGCGTAAGCCGAGTCCTTGTAATGCCACACACTGATTGTCGAATGGCTAGCGGCGAAGAGGCAGAAATACATGCAGCAATTTTAGAAAAATCTGGTGTTGATACCAGAGGAATTGAAATTAGAACTGTGAAGGATCAGATGAAGGCTCTGGTTACTGACATTCAAAGAATTGAAAGTTATCCATTGCTTGCAAAAAATATAAAGGTGATGGGCGCGGTATTTAGCGTTGAAACTGGAGTACTTACTCCTGTAATTTAATTATCTTTAACGAAGCTCTCGCCAGATTGTGAATAGCTTGGGGCCATATCGCTAAATCTTGCAAAGTGTAATTGCGCGCTGACTGTAATTGTTCGAGTCGGTCCGTTACGGTGCTTTGCAATAATTAAATCTGCTTCACCGGATCTATTCTGTCCGTCATACATATCATCGCGGTGGAGAAGAATTACAACGTCAGCATCTTGCTCGATCGACCCAGATTCACGAAGGTCAGAGAGCATCGGCTTCTTATCTGCGCGCTGTTCTGGTGAACGGTTTAGCTGTGAGATTGCAATTACTGGAACATCTAACTCTTTTGCGAGCAACTTTAGATTTCTGGAAAATTCAGATACTTCTTGTTGGCGATTTTCTACGCGCTTGCCGGCTGTCATCAGCTGCAAGTAGTCAATGACTATTAACTTCAAACCGTGGCGCTGCTTCAAGCGACGTGCCTTTGCGCGGATCTCCATAAGTGAGAGGTTTGGTGAGTCATCAATAAATAACGGTGCTTGCGAAATTTCGCCCATGCGCTTTGCTAGGCGGCCCCACTCTTCATCTGTAAGTGCGCCAGAGCGAATGTTGTTAAGTGCAACTCTGGCTTCTGCTGAGAGCATACGCATAGTAATTTCAGAACGGCTCATTTCAAGCGAGAAGATAACTGAAGGATCGCCGTTATGAATAGATGCATAGCGCGCAATGTCGAGACCAAGAGTTGATTTACCAACCGCAGGACGCGCTGCAAGAACAATCATATTTCCTGGATGCAGACCGTTAGTTAAAGTATCAAGATCTTTGAAACCAGTCTTAACACCTTCACCTTTGACGCCATTTGAAATCGCTTCAATTTCATCAAGTGCTGCTGGAAGAAGCTCAGATAATTGAATGTAATCCTCGGTTGTGCGGTGCTCGGTTACCGAGAAAATTTCTGCAGATGCTTGGTCGACTGCATCATCAACTTCACCTTCACCGGAGTAACCAAGTTGAACAATCTTTGTTCCAGCTTCAACAAGTCGACGCATGATTGCATGGTCGCGAACAATCTTTGCGTAATAACCAGCATTAGCTGCGGTCGGAACAGAATTAATAAGTGTGTGTAAATAAGGTGCGCCACCAGCACGAGCGATGTCGCCACGCTTTGTTAATTCAGCCGCAACAGTTACTGGATCCGCAGGTTCGCCGCGACCATACAAATCTAATATTGCATCGTAAATAAGTTCGTGTGCTGGTCGATAAAAATCTCGCTCACGAATAATTTCAACAACATCAGCAATTGATTCTTTACTTAATAACATTCCACCAAGAACGCCTTGTTCGGCAATTAGATCCTGTGGTGGTGTGCGTTCGAATTCGACAGTTGCAGGAACGCGGTTGTTGGAGTTGTTTCCGCGGTTGGGTAGTTCTGCGATGCTCATAGACATAGCCTCCCAACGACCACTGACAGAGATGACAAAGATGACAAAGATGACAAAACTGAAATTAAAATCTTCCCTTGCCTGCGTAATTTAATAAGGTGAGGGTGAGAGGTGTTAGGCGAGGAGTTTTTGATGTGTGTGAGCGTGTGGAGAAGTTGGGGATAGCGGTGGATAACGTGTGTATAAGGAGTGGAAAAGTAGGAGGGCTAGCCCTCATCCACGCTCAAAAATGTCATAAAAGCTGTGGGTAAAGATTTTTATTTTTGTCTCAAAATATAAGAAGCCCGTCTCAATAGAGGCGGGCTTCTAAATTTAGGAAGTATTAAATAGCTACGACCGAGATAGTTACGGATGCAGATATTTGTCCTTGAAGAGAGACCTTCGCGGTGTACTTACCAAGCTTCTTAATATGTCCAGCAACCTTTACACGGTGGCGATCGATATCTAGACCGGTTGCAGCCTTAATGCCTGCAGCGATGTCCTTATCTGTCACTGAACCGAATAGAACTCCAGTTGCGCCGACCTTTGATTTAATAACAATCTCGGTCTTTTCAAGAGAATCTTTGATCTCTTTTGCGTGATCGAGATCGCGAATTTCGCGAGCGCTACGAGCACGACGGATTCCTTCAATCTGCTTTTCGCCACCAAGGCTCCAAGCGATTGCATTGCCGCGAGGCAATAGGAAGTTGCGAGCAAAACCATCTTTAACGGTTACAACATCGCCAGCTTGTCCTAGACCTGATACTTCACGAGTAAGAATAAGTTTCATTTTCTATTCCCCTTATCGTGCTGTTGAGGTGTAAGGCAGAAGCGCCATTTCGCGGGAATTCTTTACCGCGGCGGCAATCTGACGTTGGTGTTGGGTGCATGCACCTGTAACTCGGCGAGCGCGGATCTTGCCGCGATCTGAGATGTACTTACGAAGAAGGTTGATGTCCTTGTAGTCGATATAAGTTGCCTTATCGCGACAGAAAGAGCATGGCTTCTTCTTAAACTTCTTCATTGCTGCTGCCGACATCTTGCTTACTTTTGGCTTCGGCTTCAGCGTCTTATTATTTCTTGCGCCCACTGTGGTGCTCCTTTTTAGGATGCCCCGTCAATTCTGACGGGAATGGTTAATGGATAAATTATTTAAAACGGAGGTTGATCATCGGAACCGGCTGAAGACCAGCCACCTCCGACAGGAGCTGCAGACCATGGATCTTCAGCTGAAGCAGTTTCAGTAACAGGGGTAGAGAATGAACCGCTGCCACCAGAGGCACCCGCTGCGCGAGTTGTCTTTGTGACTTTTGCAGTTGCATTTCGAAGTGATGGACCAACTTCGTCAACTTCAACTTCGTACACAGTGCGCTTTTCGCCCTCTTTGGTTTCGTATGAGCGTTGCTTCAAACGACCAGTAACAATTACGCGCATTCCGCGAGTAAGTGATTCTGCAACGTTCTCTGCTGCTTGACGCCAAATATTGCAAGCAAGAAAGAGGCTGTCGCCATCTTTCCATTCATTTGTGTTCTTATCGAGGTAACGCGGAGTTGAAGCGACCGTGAATTTTGCAACTGCAGCACCAGAAGGTGTGAAGCGCAATTCAGGATCGTTTACAAGATTTCCAACCATTGTGATTGTTGTATCTCCTGCTGCCATTTTTTCTCTCTTCTCTTTTATCTACTTTAGATGCTTTTAGTTTTTACTCTGGACGGACGACTTTTGTACGAAGCACTGCTTCGTTCAAATTTAATTGGCGATCAAGTTCTTTAATCGCGTCTGGACCACAGTGCATATCAACGACAGCGTAAATTCCTTCTGGTTTTTTATTTATTTCGAAGGACATACGACGACGGCCCCAAATGTCGAGCTTGTCGACAGTGCCGCCACTTTCCTTGATGATCTTGAGATATGTCTCAAGACTTGGTGCGACTGTGCGTTCTTCTAATTCAGGATCGAGAATGACCATGATTTCATATCTACGCATAAGTTAACCCAACCTCCTCTGGACTAAAGCGGCCACGGAATTTCCGCGGCAGGAGGGTTATTGCTCCTTCTCAAAAATCCGCGGGTGCGGCTTCATTGAAGGAAGGCTAAGCGTAACCCTGACTCGCGTTAGATAAAAATTCAAGGTTCTGTGGAGCAAATTCGGGTGTGGATTTACGCATGATCCGTAGGGAGAACCAGGTCAGAGCCGAAATTCGCAGCAATATTGCGAAGGCATAGGCCCCGGCAGGGATGGCGAATTTAGCGCCAGAAACTTCTGCCAGGTACTGCCAGATTGCGAAGTGATAAATAAGTTCAGCAAATTGCCAAACCCAGAAATCAAAACGATCTCTCTTATCTACCATCGCAAGAATTGCAAGTGGAGTTAGCCATAAAACATATTGCGGTGAATACACCTTGCTTGCTGTAACGAAGATAGCAACAATAAAAAATGCTATTGAGGCAAGTGAAGGAATTTCGGCAATCCCATATACAAATAGCGCAAAGAAAAATGCAGCGACCGCAAAAACCAATAATGAAAGCAGATTTAATTGCACAACATTTATTCCAAAGATTTCAAGTGCATGCCAGATTGATCCCCAGTCTGCACCTCTTTCAGAATTCAATTTAAAGAATCTAAACCAACCAGTTGGTGTTGTAATAATGAAAGGTAAATTAATCAGCAGCCATATTGTGGTCGTTAATAACAAATAATAAATTAGATCTTTAATTTTTGATTTACGGAAGAAGATAAGCGTGATTGGCAAGAGCAGAACAATAGGAAAGAACTTTGTGGCAATTGAAACTCCAAGAGCAATTGCGCTCTTGTTATTCTGACCCTTATCGAAATAATAAATAGCAGCAAGTGCACTTATGACTGCCCAAAGATCCCAATTTATATATAGGGATGCGACGACGGCAGGTGCTATTGGCAATAAATACCAGAACTCGGGTTTTAATCTCTTTAAGAGAATTACGGAACCGATAAAGAGAAGTGCAATAAAGAGAGCGTTGATATCGAAGTAGTTACGGTATTTATTGCCGCTATCACTCGCAAGAAATGAAGTCGCCCACATGACAACACCAGTGATTGGTGGATATTCCACTGCATTGGTTGCGCTGCTATAGGGCCAGTTGTGATTTATTAGCCCGCGCTCTCCAAAGAGAGCTGGTAGGTCGGAATAACATGCATGAATGTAATCACCGGGTGGCGCCCATCCATTGGTTCTGCAATTATCAAATTTGGTGAAGGAAATTAAGGCTGCAAGGAGCGCTAAAACTACTGCGCTCTTAGCAAGAGTTCTCACTGCTTGGCTGCGAGTTTCTTCTTTTTGGTTGCACCAGATTCATATTTCCCAGCGAGTGCGGGATCTAAAGTTGGTACTGCATCTAAATAAGAAACTGCATCGGTTCCGCCAACATTTGCTGGTTCAGGAAATGAAGTTGCCGGTGTGCCTTTTTGCGCAAGCTTGGTATATGTATTCCAAACTTGGGCTGGAAAAGATCCACCAGTAAATGCGTAGTTGCCGCCGATGCCATTTAGTGATTGCGTTGCATCATCCCTAAACATTGCAACAGTTGTTGCAAATTCTGGTGTGTATCCATTAAACCAAGCGGATGCGTTATCTGTTGTTGTTCCGGTTTTTCCTGCAATTGGGCGGCCAACACCACTTGCAGCAGCAGCACCCGTTCCATATTTTGTAACTTGTTGAAGAGCATAAGTTAGGTCCGCCATCACATCTGGTTGGAATGCTTGTTGGGCTTGAATCTTTCCCTCAAAGAGCACCCCTTTATTTGCGCCTAACACTTCTTTAATAATGAATGGAGTTGCATACGTTCCATTGGCGGCGAAAGTTGCATAAGCAGCTGCCATATCAATCACATGAGGGGATGCGACCCCGAGTGAGATTGAAGGTGTCGGCATAAGCGCAACCGTGTTTGGAATTCCAGCGCGACGAGCGACATCCACCACATTGTCTGGTCCGGCTTTAATCCCGAGTGGTACGAAAATTGTATTAATTGAATGCGCGGTTGCATCAAGTAAATTAATTTCGCCCTCTTGCTCATTGCTGTAATTAAATACTGGATATGGCTTTCCGACATCATCGAAAACTTGTGGCGATTTTCCGCTCCAGATTGAAGTCAGTGGGATTCCTTGTTCTAACGCAGCCACCAATGCAAAAGGTTTAAATCCTGATCCTGCTTGGGTAATTGATTGGGTTGCGCCATTCAATTGGGTAACTAAATAATCTTTTCCGCCATAAAGTGCAACGACTTCGCCAGTGCTGGGTCTAATGGAAACCAATGCCGCATGGAAATTTTCTGGGGTTTTCTTTGGGCCGCGAGCATCCATAGCTCGGACCGCTGCTTCTTGATTCTTCTTTTCTAGCGTTGTTCTAATTACATATCCTCCTGTTTGTAATTGCGCTTCGCTAAAACCAAGTTTTGCTAATTCATGAACAACCCAAGAGATTACATATCCCTTTGGACCAGCGAGTGCGCCCGATGTTACGCGTTCGCGAATTACTGGATAAGTTAATTTTGCAGCTTCATCTTTTGTTAGCCATTCTTTAGAGACCATTCCATCAATAACATACTGCCAACGCGCTTTAAGTCGGGTCTCATTATCTTTGCTATAAGAAGGATCGTAATAACCAGGGGAGCGCAGAATGCTTGCGAGTATCGCAGCTTGCGAAACCGATAATTGACTCACACTCTTGCCGAAATAAACTTCTGATGCAGTTTGAATTCCGTAAGAGCCGCGACCAAAATAGATTGTGTTTAAGTAACTCTCCAAAATGTCATCTTTAGACATTTGATTCTGTAATTTTAGAGAAATTATAAGTTCTTTAACTTTTCTGGTGACTGTTCGTTCTGGGGTTAAAAATGCTGTTTTCGCATATTGTTGTGTGATTGTCGAGCCGCCCTGACCATTTAGTGAACCCGATTTCAAATTATTAAATAGTGCTCTTGCAATTCCTATTGGACTGACTGCGCTTTGTGTGTAGAAATTGCGATCTTCAGCCGCCATAACTGCTTGGCGCACATGAAGTGGGATGCTTGCTAATTTAACAACGGTTCGATTCTCTGATCCCAGGCGACCAATTTCTTTGCCATCTGCATATTGGATAATTGTTGATTGACTATTAACAAATGAATTTGGATCCGGAATGCTCACGGTGAAATATGCATAGGCGAAACCTAGAACTGCAACGATGAAACCAATTCCAGTGGCAAAAATGCCATATCGAATTAAGTTTCCGCGCAGATTATTCATAAGTTAAGGCTACCTTCTGCGCCTTAAAATTAACGACCCCTAAGGGATTTCTCATGAAGGTGCCAGCTTTTCAATTCTCGCTCTGGTTTCCAATCGTCATCTTCCAGCGTATGAACCTTACGTGGCGCCTTACGTGTACGGCCATCGCCCAATAAGAATGAGTAAATTAGATGATTCCATCCACATTCCAAACAAACTTCAACGGTATAAACCCGAAATTCACCATATTCATTCTGCATCTCATCTAATTCATTTAAAGATTTGATGCGGCCTGAATATTGACCGAGTTGATCTCCAAAGGCATATCGCAGTTCTCGGACTTCATTTTTCTTACAAACCGGGCAGGGCCTAGTTGTAATTTCGCCGTGGTGTTTTGCTGCCCGTTTCAAATATGGGTCGGCATCGCAAGCATCCATTGCTGAAGAAGCACCTCGAAAGAGTGCAAGCAAGGTTGCGCGACGATCAAGTGAATAATCGATGTTATCTCGGCGCGACCACATAATGGCTAAGAATAAACCTTCTTTGGAGATTACGCTTCGCTCTATGAAGTTAATAAGTGGCAATGGCTCGCTACCCAAATTACTTCGAGTTAGATGGATGGGCCAATTAACAGATGGCGCATTTCAATCAGCACTAGCCTCATTTGTTTTATTTTCGCCAGAGCGACAACCGAATGCTGTTAAAGCTGCGCTGGCCTTCGCTGTGGTTCTCCTGCCATATTCCCTTGTTGGTCCCTATGTTGGAATTTTTTTAGACCGCTTTAGCCGCAAACGCGTAGTGCAACTTGCAAATCTTTTTCGCGCCGCAGATTTATTAATAATTGCACTCTTAATCAACCGTGGCTCGACTGGGCTTACTTTAACTCTCTTCGTCCTAATTGCATTTGGAACAAATAGATTAATTCTTGCTGGGCTCTCGGCCGGACTTCCATTATTAGTAAGTAAAGATAATTTAATTTCAGCAAATGCTCTGGCTGTTACAGGTGGCACAATTTTTGTCGTCATCGGTGGTGGGCTTGGAATTGGATTGAAAAATATTTTAGATAACTCAACGCGTGGTGATCTTGTTGATGGCCTTCTAATTTTGGCCGCAAGTTGTGGTTATTTACTTGCTGCGTTATTTACGGGAAGAATTGGTAAATCTGAGATTGGGCCACTGCCTCACGAGGTCTCCCAAGAGATTAAGGGCTTTGGCGAGATGCTTGAAGGATTTCATATTCTGAAAGAACATGGTGATGCTATTCGCGGAATATTTGCAACTGGTGTTCAGCGGGGCGGGATTACAGCCCTCACTTTGATGGCGTTACTGCTAGAGCGAAATACTTTTAACGCTACAGATAATCCTGATGCTGGTTTGCGTGGTTTTGCTTACGCGCTTGCGATTGCTGGTATCGGGATTGGATTAGGCGCAATTGCCGGACCATTTGGAGTTGCAAAATTTGGCCGACATATTTGGATGCGGATTTCAATGCTTGCCCCGATTGGATTTTTAATTATTTTTGGTATTTTCCCAAATGAATTCATGTTAATTACAACCGCATTTTTTGTGGGTGGTTTTGGACAGAGCTTGAAGATTACAAATGATGCGCTGGTGCAATCAAAGATTGAAGATGAATTCCGCGGCCGTACTTTTGCTTTTTATGATGTCGCAGTAAATGCAGGAATTGTTTCTGGCGCAATTATCGCTGCTTTAGTGTTACCGGCAGATGGTGTTTCACTTGTTCTGCCTTGGTTAATTGCAGTGGCCTACTTGGTTACTGGATTGGGATTACTTCGCAGCTCTAGATTTTCGGCTTATTCAAACTCCACCAATTAAGAAGTTCATCTTTCGCTACCTCCGGGCCGAGCGGGCCACGATCTAAGCGAAGTTCCAATAAATATTGATAGGCGTGGCCAACAATAGGTGAAGGTGATATTCCTAGAATTGCCATTATTTGTAGGCCATCTAGATCAGGGCGAATTTTCTCTAACTCTTCTTGGGCCATTAAAACTTCGATGCGTTCTTCTAATGAATCATAAGTTTTAGCCAGAGAATCTGCTTTGCGTTGATTTCTAGTTGTGCAATCAGCTCTAGTTAAAACATGAAGGTGAATTAATTGGTGTTCGGCATCTCTGATATATCTTCGAACGGCTGAATCGGTCCATTCCCCCGTCCCATATCCGTGGAAGCGAAGATGTAGAAATACTAATGATGAAACATCGTCAACAACATCGTTGCTAAAACGTAGAGCTTTTAGCCGCTCTTTGGTCATCCGTGCGCCAACAACTTCGTGGTGATGAAATGAAACCCCACCACCAGCAATCAATTCACGAGTTTTTGGCTTGCCGATATCGTGAAGAAGCGCAGCAAGGCGAATAACTAAGTTTGGTCCGCCTAATCGACTCTCTAAAGATATTGCCTGCTCCAAGACTTTTAGTGTGTGCTCATATACATCTTTGTGGTGGTGGTGTTCATCTATTTCCAATTTAAGTTTTGGAAGTTCTGGGATTATAAATTCTGCAAGCCCGGTATCGACCATTAAAGTCAAGCCAATTCGTGGATTTTCAGACATTAAAATCTTTGTAAGTTCTTCACGTACTCGCTCTGCAGAAATAATTTTAATTCGAGCAGACATTGCTTTTATTGCAACGATAATTGCTGGATCAACTTCAAAACCTAATTGCGCAGCAAATCTTGCAGCACGCATCATGCGCAGTGGATCGTCTGAGAAAGAATTCTCTGCGGTGCCTGGAGTACGTAAACTTTTCTTAAGTAAATCATTTACGCCATTGAAGTTATCAATAAATGTTGGTGGGTTTGTTGTTAATTCCAGAGCCATCGCGTTAACTGTAAAATCTCGACGTAACAAATCGCCGTCAATTGAATCGCCGAATTTAACTTCTGGGTTACGACTTTCAGGATCGTATACTTCGCTTCGGTAGGTTGTAATTTCAACCGTGACATCACCAAATTGGGCGGCGATGGTTCCAAATTCGCGGCCAGTTTCCCAAATAGAATCTGCGCTTTTCTTAATTATTGATTTTGTTTCATCGGGCATCGCGTTAGTTGTGAAATCTAAATCATTTCCAAGTCTTCCCAAGATTGCATCGCGTACGGGTCCACCGACAAGGGCGAGAGTGAATCCAGCCTTGGCAAATTTGGCTGCCAAATCCTTTGCAAGCGGGCGCTCCGATAACGCAGAAATAGCGCGGTCGGCGGCAATGTTTTTGGGATTGCTCGCATTTAAATCTGGGCTCGTTGTCACAGTAACTAAGGCTAGAGCAGTAACCTTGCCCAATGACCACGGCGCCTGGTGGCGGTGGCGAGGCTAAGCGGAAAAAACGTCGGAGACGACGTCCGAAGGGCCCGACCCCACCAAATTTAAATAATTCCGTAACACCTCAAGGAAAACCTGCTGCCAAAAAAGCACCTGCGAAGCGGGTGTATGCAAAGCGAGTTGATGAAGTTAGCGCTGGTGGATTGGTAATTGATGCAACTGGAACAAAGGGTTTATTAATTGGTCGCCGTGATTTAAAAGATCAGAGCCGCGAACGTTTACTTTGGTCACTGCCCAAAGGTCATATTGAAGAGGGCGAAACTCCACAAGAAGCGGCAATCCGTGAAGTTGCTGAAGAAACAGGAATAAAGAGTGAGATCGAGAGAGAACTTGGCGTAATTAATTTCTGGTTTATGGCTGGGGGAAATCGAATTCATAAAACAGTTCACCACTACTTATTTAAAGAAGTTGGCGGTGAGCTTGCGCCACAGATCACAGAAGTAGATGACGTTGGTTGGTTTCCGTTATCTGAAATTGTTGAACTTCTCGCTTATCCAGATGAGAAGAAATTAATTGCTAAATCTGGAGAATTAAAAATATGAAGCGAATAATTATTTCACTTGCTGTTTTTATTCTGACAATAATTGGAACGCCGCTTGCAACCGCAGCTAGTGTTGACATCACAATTACCGAACCTACTCATCGTCAAATTGATGGAGTTTTTATAGATGATGATTTGATTGGACTACTTGCATATGAAGGTCGGCTTGGTCAGTTGGTATTTAACCCTGCAAGGGGTGAGAGAAGTTGGTATGTAGATCCCCAATTAGTTGAAGAAGTTACTGCAATGACTTCAGATTATGTATTGATAAATGGTGATACCGGTGTCGGAGCAAAGGTCGCAAAGAGCTGGCTAAATCAATTTACTGCCATCACTAGAGGTGAGCGAATTACAGCTTTGCCATATGGCGATCCATCAGGTTATTGGATTTCAAAACTTGCCCCGAAATTAACGGATTTCTATCTGCAATTAGGTGCCAAGAAATTAACTGCAGTTCTTGGGCGCCAAGTCTCACAGATGGCACAATTTCCATATAACCCCGCATTTAAAGTGGATTACTTAACCCTTCAGACCTTCAAGAAAGCGCAGAGTGCGCTAAAAATAAATACAAAATATATGGCTGCTGAAGAGATTGAAAAGTTCCAAGCGCAGAGCGCAGCTGTCTTTCATCCAGGTTTGGAGAACGGCCAACGCACATTGTTGGGATTAGATTTGATGACAAGTACGCAACTTCTTGCAAATAAAATCAGATTGGCACCTGGCCGATTTACTGTAACTTCAACGAAGCAGAACCTTCCAATTACTTTGATAAATGATTTTCCAAATCCAGCAAAGATTTCAGTCAGTGCCTCCGCATCTAATGGCAAAGTTCTAGTTGGTTTAGTTGCCGACCAGCTTGTAAATGGAAAATCTAAAGTTCAAGTAATGATTCCAGTTGAAGTAATAACCTCGGGTAAAAGTTCACTCACGGTTTCACTTACATCAGATAAGGGCAATGCGCTCGGAGATGAAGTGTTGTATCCGATCACTTTAAAAGTTATCAGCCCAATCGCTACCTGGATTACTTCTGGTGCTGCGATAATTCTATTTATATCAGCGCTAATTCAGAGCTTTAGGCGAATTAGAAAGAAGCAACATGAACAATAAATCGTTGTTGAAATCTTCAACTGTTATGGCAGTTGGAACGATTGTTTCTCGCGTTACCGGGTTGGTGCGCGGTCTGCTCTTAGTTGCCGTGCTTGGAACCACGTTATTGGGCGATACTTTTAATGTGGCAAATACCATGCCTAATATTTTGTATAACTTAATCATTGGTGGCGCACTTACAGCGGTCTTTGTTCCTCAGATTGTTAGATCCACAAATGATGCTGATGGCGGCAGCGCATTTATTTCGCGCCTTGTTACCGCTACTTGCGTGTTTTTAGCTGGCTTGGTTCTTATCACTATCTTGATTGCACCAATATTGGTCCGCGTCTTTGCTACGAGCTATGTGGGTCGGCCGGAATTTGATGTAACGACTTCTTTTATGCGTTATTGCTTGCCCCAAATTTTCTTCATGGGTTTATTTGCACTACTTGGCCAGGTTGCAAACGCCAAAGGCAAATTCGGCCCGATGATGTGGGCCCCAGTATTAAATAACATAATTGCTATCGGGGTCTTTGGCTGGTTCTTGAAATATTCGACCCAACCAACTGTTTCGACAATTCCAACTTCAGAAATTATTTGGATTGGCCTAGGCAGCACTGCTGGTTACGTTGTTCAAGCACTCATCTTGCTTCCGGTGATTTCTAAAACAAAGATAAAGATTAGGCCGCGTTTTGATTGGCGGGACTCTGAACTTCGTAAATCAGTACATTTAGCTACTTGGACTTTATTGTTTGCCGCGATTTCCCAAATTAGTTATTTGGTAACTGTGAATCTTTCGACTGGAGCTGCGGTGAAATCCTTAAATTCTGGGATTGAAACTGGCGTTGGTTTCACACCATTTAGTAATGCACTTTTGATTTACATGTTGCCGCATTCAATAATTACAATTTCTGTGGTCACCGCTCTCTTGCCCACGCTCTCTAAGTTCGCACATGAGAAACAACCGCAATTAATTCATGATCAACTCGTAAAGTCGATGCGTATTGTTGGGCTCATCACCGTTCCAAGTGCAATTGCTTTTCTCTTCTTTGGTCCATTGATAACCGAAACTTTGTTTTTTGGTATTTCGATAAACGATTCGAACTATCTGGGTTACACCCTTGCTGGACTCGCTCTTGGACTGCCTCCGATGAGCGTTAATTTAATTGCTCTTCGTGGGTTAAATGCCTTTGAAAATGTGAAGTTGCAAGTTCTAAGTAATTCAATCATGAATGTAATAGGAATTGCCTTCGCTATTGCTGCATCCGTAATTCTGCCTGCTAAGTGGGTAACCGTAGGTCTGGCAGGATCCCTGGCAATAAGTTATTACTTTGGTTGCTGGAGCACTATTCGCCTGCTTCGCCGATACGAAATTGATATCTCTATCTCGGAAGTTATCGGTTTCTACTTCAAGCTAACAGGGTTGGCGCTCTTGGTTGCCCTTCCAACTTGGTTCATTCGAGATTCACTTCCGGGTGGGAATACCCTGCGCCTCATAATCGTTCTAGGTATATGCGGGCTGGGATATTTAGCTCTTTGCAGGCTAACTCGTGTTAGTGAAATAACTAGCGCCGTAGAAGTTCTTACTAGTCGTAAAAAGATAGGGTAGCCAGATGAGCGAAATACATGAAGTTGTAATTGTTGGATCTGGCCCAGCCGGATATACCGCAGCAATTTATGCCGCTCGCGCAGAATTATCACCAATACTTTATGAAGGTTCCGTAACCGCTGGTGGCGCACTTATGAATACAACTGAAGTAGAAAATTTTCCTGGATTCCCCGAAGGTGTGATGGGTCCAGATCTTATGGATTCACTTCGCAAGCAATGCGAAAAATTTGGAACTAAATTAGTTACAGACGACATTGTTGAAATGGATTTAAGCGGTGAGATAAAAATTCTAACCGATGGCTCTGGAAATACTCTTAAAGCTAAATCTGTAATTCTTGCAACTGGATCTGCATATAAAGAAATTGGTCTGGTAAATGAGAAGCGCCTATCGGGTCGTGGGGTTTCATGGTGTGCAACCTGCGATGGTTTCTTCTTCCGCGAGAAGGTTATTGCTGTTGTCGGCGGTGGCGATTCTGCAATGGAGGAAGCAAACTTCCTAACAAGATTTGCAAGTAAAGTTTTTATAATTCACCGCCGTGATTCACTTCGCGCATCCAAGATTATGGTTGAACGTGCAACCTCGAATCCTAAGATTGAATTTATTTGGAATACTGAAGTAATTGATGTTCTTGGGGCCGAGAAAGTTTCTGGGCTAAAGCTACGTAACTTGGTTACGGGGGATGAGAGCGAAAAAGATTTCGACGGACTCTTTGTAGCAATCGGGCACCTGCCAAGGAGCGAGCTACTTGTTGGCCAAATCGATTTAGATGGCGAGGGCTATGTCAAAGTCGATGGCCGATCAACTCGAACAAACCAAAGCGGCGTCTTTGCGTGTGGCGACCTCGTTGACCACACCTATCGCCAAGCAATTACCGCAGCAGGTTCTGGTTGCCAAGCCGCGTTAGATGCCGAGCGATTTCTGGCTGGTCATTAAATACAATTATCCAACTACCAATTGACACAAACGAAATAAGAAGAGGAAATAATGAGCGCAGCAGCTGCAGTAACAACCGCTACTTTTGATGAAGTAGTTCTTAAGAGTTCAACACCGGTACTTGTAGATTTCTGGGCTGAATGGTGTGGGCCTTGTCGCGCTGTTGGTCCAATCCTTGATGAGATTGCTGCGGAATATGCCGGAAAAATTAAAGTTGTGAAACTAAATACCGATGAAGAGTCTGCAATAGCAATTAAATATGGAATTACTTCAATTCCTACTTTAAATGTTTATGTAAATGGTGAAGTTGTTAAGACTTTGATTGGTGCTAAGCCAAAGCCAGCGCTGCTAAAAGAATTAGCTGCGTTTCTCTAAATACATGTCTCCATCTGGCGAGGAGACCAATGTAATTTCGTTGGTCACAAATACTTTATCCAGACTTGGGTTTTTAAAAGCCGCATCTACTAATTTTGGTGCGGTAGAAGCAGATGGATTGCGCGCCTTTCAACAGGAGCGCGGATTAATTGTTTCTGGCACCATTGATGAACCAACTCTCCGTACTATCGATGAAGCTCGTTGGAAACTTGGCGATCGAACTCTCTCTTTTGTTCCCGGAAAAGCACTTCGTGGTGATGATGTCGCAGCTCTGCAATCTCGCTTAGTTGAAATGGGTTTTGATTGCGGCCGAGTAGATGCAGTTTTTGGAGTTAGAACCGATAGCGCAGTTAAAGAATTCCAAAAATCCGTCGGGGTGAAAGTTGATGGAGTTTGTGGCCCCGCAACAATCATGTCGTTGATGCGATTATTAAAAACTGTTTCTGGCGGCGCTCCTACTCAACTTAGAGATAATGCCATTCGTGCGGTTCGCGGTCCGGCACTTGCAAATAAAATAATTGTTTTAGATCCGAGTTCTTTGCCAGAGGATAGTGAAATTGCTTTTGATATTGCCCAGCGTCTTGAAGGTCGATTAATTGCGCTTGGGGTAACGGTTTTTATCTCGCGAAGCAGTGTTAAGGATCCAAGTGAAAGTGATCGTATTAAATTTGCCAATGAATCTGGCGCGGATTTAGTTATCTCGTTTCATACCGACAATTACAAGAATGATTTGGCTCATGGCCTGACAACTTATTATTATGGAAATGATTTACATGGCATCCATTCGGTTGTTGGTGAAAGATTTGCCGCCCTTGTGCAACGTGAAATAACTGCGCGCACGGATTTATTAAATTGCCGAACTCATGCAAAATCTTGGGATTTATTGCGCCTTACCAAGGCGCCAGCGGTGCGCATTGACCTGGGCTATCTTTCAAATCCTGGCGATGTTAAGCGCCTATCGGATGTAACTTTTCGAGAAACCGTAGTCGAATCGATAATGGTGGCAATCCAGCGGCTTTATCTATCGGCTGAAAATGATGCCAAGACTGGAACCTTGAAAATATCGGATTTGCGTAAGGCTGGAATTCGCAAGGATTAATTGAATTCATCTGCCAGCTTTAATATGGCAAGATTGGACAATGAGTAACGACATAACGCGCATCCATACTGGTGAGGTTCAGAATTTAACTGATCGCTTTGCCCACCGCGCCGCGATGATGAAGCCAAGTGAGATTCGCTCGCTATTTGCTGTTGCCTCTCGTCCCGACATTGTTTCGCTAGCGGGTGGAATGCCAAATCTTTCAGCTTTTCCAATGGAGATGATGGCAAGTGTTGTTGAGAAGTTAATTACCGAAAATGGTCAGGAAGCTTTGCAATACGGCAGTGGCCAAGGACATCCCAAACTGCGTGAACAAATTTGTGACGTTATGGCGCTTGAAGGAATTCGTGCGCATCCAGATGATGTAATTGTTACAACAGGTTCACAACAAGCCCTTGATTTAATCTCTCGAATTTTTATCGACCCGGGCGATGTGGTTTTGGTTGAAGCTCCGTCATATGTCGGAGCCCTTGGAACATTCCACCAATATGAGGCCAAGGTTGTACACGTCGCAATGGATGACAACGGTTTAATTCCGATTGCCCTTCGCGAAGCAATTACTGCAACCCGTGCAGCTGGACGCAAAATTAAATTCTTATATTTAATTCCAAATTACCAGAATCCTGCCGGTGTTCTACTTACTGCCGAACGCCGCACTGAAATTTTGGAAATCTGCCGCGATGAATCTATTTTTGTAATTGAAGATAACCCTTACGGCCTTCTTGGATTTGATAAACCTTCACCAAACGCGATGCGTGCCGAGGATTCCGAGAATGTGCTTTACCTTGGAACATTCTCTAAAACAATTGCCCCGGGCTTCCGGGTTGGTTGGGCCTTAGTTCCACAAGCACTTAAAGAGAAGTTAGTTATCGCAAGTGAGTCTTCAATTCTCTGTCCTTCAAACTTTACTCAACTTGCAATCTCTAACTATTTATCTGACCAACCATGGCGTGATCAAATTGCATCATTCACCCAACTTTATAAAGTGCGTCGTGATGCGATGCTTGAAACTTTAGAAGCGACATTCCCGGCAGGTGCGACTTGGACTAAACCAGGTGGTGGCTTTTATGTTTGGGTAACACTTCCGCCAGAAATTGATACTAAAGCCTTAATGCCTAAAGCTATTGTTTCTAAGGTTGCATATGTTCCGGGTACTGCTTTTTATGCAGACGGTTTTGGAAGTTGGTCGTTACGACTTTCTTACTGTTTCCCAAGCCCAGAGCGAATCCGTGAAGGTGTTAAATCGCTGGCTGGCGTTATAAAGACTGAGATGCAATTACGCGGATTAAATTAATTTATTAATTCGCTCTAAATCTTCTAAGGTCGCAAATTCGATAGTTATCTTTCCTTTTTGCTTGCCTAGCTCCACGGTGACTCGAGTATCTAGCCGATCAGACATCCCATCAGCTAACTCTTTAAGGCGCGGCGAACGTATTTTTCCAGCTTTTGGTTTCGCAGTTTTTGTGGGGCCTTGATGTGTTGCGACAATCTCTTCGGTGGCGCGGACACTCAAGCCTTCCGCAACAATTCGTCCGGCAAGTTTTTCAATCTCGTTCTCATCGCTCAAAGTTAATAATGCACGTGCATGACCTGCGGATAATATTCCTGCTGCCACTCTTCGTTGCACACTCGCTGGCAAATTTAAAAGTCGCAAGGTATTTGTAATTGCTGGTCGTGATTTTCCAACTTTTACCGCAAGTTCATCGTGGGTATAACCAAAATCATTTAGCAGATTTTGATATGCCGAGCCTTCTTCTAATGGATTTAGTTGGCTACGATGAATATTCTCAAGTAAGGCTTCACGAAGTAATTCGTTATCAGGTGTCTGTCTAATAATTACTGGAATGGTTTTTAAGCCAGCTAACTTAGAAGCGCGCAATCTGCGTTCTCCCATAATTAATTCATACTTACCATTTCCAATATCTCTAACAACCGGCGGTTGAAGTACGCCAACTTCTTTTATTGAAGCGGATAATTCATTTAGTGCATCGGTATCAAAGATTGTTCTTGGTTGTTTCGGATTTGGAACAATTGCGTTTATATCAACTTCACCTTGATCTGCAATTGTTATTCCGCTATTTGTAATTAGTGGTGCGCTAAGAGAGGTTGGAATCAATGAATCTAAACCTCGGCCTAGCCCGCCTTTGCGAGTACTCATGCGGTATGTGCTCCAGTATCTAATTGATTTATAAATTCACCAGAGCCACGTCTGGCAATCTCTCGTGCCACAGTCATGTATGCAATTGCACCTGGTGAAGATGCATCGTAAGTCATTACTGTTTGATTAAATGATGGCGCTTCCGAAACACGTACTGCTCGCGGAATCGGAACATCAATTAATTCATTTGGGAAATGTTGGCGCACGCTATTGGCAACATCATTTGCCAAACGAGTTCTTGAATCAAACATTGTTAAAACAATTGTTGTAATTCGTACTCTTTGATTTAACATTTGTTGAACTTGTTGCAAAGTTTTTAGAAGAAGTGTTAAACCTTCAAGCGAGTAATATTCACATTGAATCGGAACCATTACTTCTTCGGCTGCAGTTAACGCATTAACTGTTAACAAACCAAGACTTGGCGGACAATCAATAATTACATAATCAAGACGGGTCCCGGCCGCTTCCCGCTCTGCTAAGAATTTTTCTAGTGCTAATTTCAACCTTGATTCTCTTGAAACAAAACCGACCATATTTATTTCTGCGCCCGCTAATTCAACATCTGCTGGTGCACATTCGAGATGTGGGAATCCAGCCACCTTTGCGACTACTTCTGATAGCGGTAGATCTTTTACTAATACTTCATACATTCCAGCTAAATCTTCGCGGTCGATACCTAGAGCGGTGCAGGCATTTCCTTGAGGGTCCAAGTCGATCACTAAGACCTTTAGCCCGCCCATTGCTAGGGCTGCTGCGATATTGACTGCAGTGGTTGTCTTTCCAACCCCACCTTTTTGATTGGCCACGGTGAAAACCCGAGTTTTAAGGGGTGTGGGCATTGGCTCTTTGAGTCGCCGAATCCCAACCACTTTAGTTTTAGATGTTTCACGTGAATCATTCACGTGAGTATCTAACCAGCCTTTTTGAGTTCAATAACTCGCGCTAAGGGCAACTCGCCTAGTGTGATTTCATGAATTTGGGCGCTAGCCACTTTTTTAAAGACTTTCGGCACTTCTAACCTTGCCGCTTCCAATTCGGCCGCAGCGGAATCGCCTTTCATGGCCAAAAGGGAGCCACCTGCCATAACTAAATGCCAAGAGACTGTAGCTAGCTTTGGAAGTGGGGCCACGGCTCTAGCTGTTACATAGTTAAACCCGCCTTTAAAGGTTTCTGCTCGCCCTCTCTTTATCGAAATCTCAATACCGAGCTCGGCAACTACTTCTTCTAAGAAATCAATCCGACGCTGCAGGGGTTCTAGAAGGGTAACTCGCAAATCAGGCCTGGCTAGTGCAATTACGATGCCTGGCAGACCCGCTCCAGAGCCAATATCTAACAGGGAGGCCTCTTTTGAAATTAGGGTTGTGACTGGAATGCAGTTGGCGATATGGCGATCCCAGATCCGATCGCCCTCTTTTGGGCCAACAAGACCCCGTTCAATTCCCCAAGTTGTCAGAATTTCGGCATATCTAGCTACCTCTTTTTGACGCTCGTTAAAGTAGGTAGAGATTAGGGTTTCACGTGAAACACTCATGGGAGCTCTCTGGGGTTATTCGGGAAGAACTACAACACAACGATTTGGGTCTTCGCCCTCAGATTCGCTGGTTAAGCCAATCTCTTGGATCGTATCGTGAACAACTTTGCGCTCGAAGGCATTCATTGGGCGGAGCTTCATAGATTCGCCGGATGCCTTTACCTGCTCGGCAACTTCATGAGCTAGTTTTGCTAACTCTGCTTTCTTCTCACTGCGGAAATTATCGATATCGAGCATTAGTCGAGAGCGCTCGCCGGTTGAGGTTTGAACTGCTAGGCGGGTGAGCTCTTGAATCGCATCTAAGACTTCGCCGCGTTCTCCAACTAGGTGGCCTAGATCGCCCACAGTTCCACCAGCGATAGATAGGGAAGCGCGGTCGTTCTCTACATCGATGTCGATGTCACCATCAAGGTCAGCGATATCAAGTAGCGCTTCTAAGTAATCCGCCGCTACATCGCCCTCTTCTTCAAGGCGGGCAACTAGGGATTTCTTCTCTACCTTCTCGGTCATTTCAACTTGCTCAACTACTTCGCTCATTTATCTCTCCTTTTATAGGTAAAAGTTAGGTATTTCCGATATGACTGATATATCTGATTAATCCGATTTACTACTTCTTCTTTTTCTTCTTTTTTGAGGGTTGTTGGCGCTGCCCAATATTTGGATCGATTTGAGTTGTTCCAGTTTCTTCTACTTCAGGAAGCACGCCGCTCTCTTTATCTTTTAGCGCGCGCTTCTTCAATAACTCTTCATATGCCGGAGAGCCTGGTGTTGGGTTTCTTTTAATTACATAAAACTGCTGACCAAATGTCCACAAGTTAGTTGTTGACCAATAAATTAAAACACCAACTGGGAAGTTAACGCCAGAGACTGCAAAAATTACTGGAAATACATAAAGCATAATTTTTTGTTGTTGCAACATCATATTATTTGATGAATCCATCTTAGGCATTCCCTTGACCATAAGTTGGCGCTGGGTTGTGAAGGTGGTTGCTGACATAAAGACAATCAGTGCCACGGTTACAATTTTTGTATGTCCGTTTGTGTCTGCACTTAAGAAGGTACTTGAAAGATTTGCGCCGAAAAATTTAGCGCTTTGGGCAGATAATAAAAGATCGCCTCTTAGAAAACCGTGGGATGTGTTGCGGGCAATTCCGTTTAGAACCGTAAAGAGCGCAAAGAAGATTGGTGCTTGAGCAAGAATTGGAAAACATGAAGCAAGTGGATTTGTCTTGTGCTCTTTGTAGAGCTTCATCATTTCTTCAGATTGCTTTTGGCGGTCGTCTTTATGTTTCTTTTGAATCTCTTTCATATGTGGTTGCAGCGCAGTCAAAGCACGCTGGCTCTTGATCTGCTTCACAAAGAGCGGAATTAAAATAATTCGAATAACAATTACAAGCCCAATGATTGAAAGACTCCACTTGATGCTTTCGTGTCCGTCTTTCCCGAAGATTAAACCAAATGCGGAGTGGAAAGTTACAATGACCCAAGAAACAGCGTAATACAAGGGGTTTAGAATGGTTCCCATTAATTTACTCCAGTTTTTATTGGTTGTTTAGAACTCTTATTTAAGACGTAATCAACGCCGCCATGTGACCATGGGTTGCATCGAAGAAGGCGCCAACCGGCCATCGCCAAACCTTTAACCCCATATTCCAACACCGCGGTTTTTGCATAACTTGAGCAGCTTGGGTAGTACTTGCAACGCGGACCAAACATTGGCGAGATCCAGGTTTGGTAAAAATTGATAAGTGATGCAAATGTTTTTCTCATGTGTTAGTCAACGCTTTACTAATTACTTTAGGAATTAGATCGTTGAGTTCGCTTTCGAAATTTGGTTGGTTTCGCAGAACCCGGATAACTAATTGGCTATCGGCAGGAAGATTCTTGATGTGGTTTGAAATTAAATGTCGTAG
>CAIQHM010000063.1 GCA_903871555.1 uncultured Actinomycetes bacterium
GAGATATATGGAAAGGGGTGCGAAGGATCAATCGCAAGTGGTGTCAGCACTGGAAATATTTGATTGTGAAAAATTTCGGTCGCGAGTTCACGCTCTGCCCCGTTTAATTCATCCCAGCGAACAATACTTATGCCCTCTTTTGAAAGCTTTAAATGAACATCATCATGGAAGCATTTGGTTTTACGATCAATAAGTTCTTCAGTCTTTGCCGATAACTCTTTCATTAATTCATGTGGCGTAAATCCAGCAGTATTTGCTTTGGTAACTCCGGTCTCCAACTTTCGTTTTAAAGTTGCAACACGAATCATGTAGAAGTCATCAAGGTTGGAAGAGAAAATTGCTAAGAATCGACAACGCTCTAAAAGCGGATTTGTTTTATCTTCAGCTAATTCAAGAACTCTCTGATTGAAAGCCAACCAGCTAAGTTCACGATCAACCAGAATCTCTCTGGGATCGTGCACGGTTATTCCGTGCTCGTGGGAAGTCATTGGAATATTCTTCTCTAGGTAGGTGAACATGTGGTAATCGGGGGGTAATCAGAGCACAAACTATCGAGCTCAAAGCCACCCCTTTATTCACCCGATGAGACCTATCTAGTTTTCGCCCCAAGTTCTAGAGTTAATCCCCCTAGATATGCAGTTGATAGTGAGGTTGGTAGTGCGAAATCCATTTGGCCGCAATCTCGCCATTGACATCGGCACTGCCAACACCGTTATTTATCAATCAAATAACGGAATCGTTTTAAATGAACCAAGTATCGTCTGCATTAATACTGACACTGGTGAAATTCTTACCGCGGGTCAAGAAGCGCGAAAGATGGTTGGCAGAACTCCAAGCAATATTGTTTCTATCAAACCACTTAAAGATGGTGTTGTTGCAGATTTTGAAACTGCACAGAAAATGCTGCGCATGTTTATGGCAATGGTTGGTGTTAGAAAATTCTTCTCAAAACCAATTATCGTTGTGGCAGTTCCCCCTGTTGTTACATCAGTTGAACATCGGGCGATTAAAGATGCCGCTTATGCGGCAGGTGCGAAAAAAGTTTACATAATGGAGGAACCGATGGCTGCCGCGATTGGCGCCGGACTTCCAATCCAAGAACCAATTGGTTCGATGATTGTTGATATCGGTGGTGGAACTACCGATGTTGCGGTTATTTCACTTGGTGGAATCGTTACATCCAGATCAATAAGAGTTGGTGGCGATGCTATTGACCATGCAATTGTTAATTATATTAAGAACACTTATAACTTACTGATTGGTGAGCGAACTGCCGAAGAAGTAAAGATGGCAATCGGTTCTGCAGCGCGGTTAAATGGTGAGAGTGATGCCCGCATCCGTGGGCGTGATTTAGTTTCAGGCCTGCCAAAAGATTTGATGGTTTCGCCAAAGGAAATCCGTGAAGCTATTGACGATCAGGTTTCTAAAATTGTGGCGGCAATTAAAGCAACGCTCGAGGAAACCCCGCCAGATTTAGTTGCAGATTTATCTCGAACCGGAATTGTTTTAGCTGGCGGTGGCGCACTTCTCAAAGGTTTATCAGAACGATTAATTAAAGAGACGGGAATGCCAGTGCGAGTTGCGGATGATCCGCTTTACTCAGTTGTAATTGGTGCTGGGCGATGTGTCGAAAATATTGAGATGCTCCAACAAATTTTGGCTCCAGAGAACCGTTAAAACTTCTTCCAAGCAATCGGAGTTTCATACTTGGCTGATCTGCCATCTCCAGATGATTTACCGCGAATTCGGCGCCAAATCCATGGCAGAACAAAGGTAATAATCCAGAGTGTTTTCTCACTTGTTGCGCGCAATTTCGACTTTATCGGCGCTGGTGGAAGTGGAATTCTCCAAGCTGGATCAAACTCTTTACCAAGTCGCTCTAGAACTGCCTGGGATAAACGCCAATGTCCATCCGAATTTAAATGCAGTCGATCGACCGCCAAGAATCGCAAGTCTGCAAGCCACTTAGCATCATCAGCTTCGATAATTGTGGCCCCGTATTTATGAGCGACGGTTCGCACATTTACATTGAAAGAACTAAAACGCTCGTGCCAAAGTTTTGCGGTCTTGCCTTCGCCTTCAACGCGATCTACAACAGTAAAAACAATAAGGGTCGCACCAGTTTTTGTTAGATCACTTACGCCCTTTTCGTACTTGGCGTATGCAACGTCGGCTTGATAATTTGGCCGCAGTACATCATTTGCGCCAGCGTGAAATGAAACTAATGTTTCTGGGCCAGTTACAAACTTCGCTGCCTCTGGAATCTGATCATCTATAACTTGATGTAAAAGTTTTCCGCGGATTGCTAAATTAATATAGGAAAAATCCAAATTATCCTTAGCCAGCGTATCGGCTACGCGATCTGCCCATCCCCGATACTTGCCATCAATAATCTCATCACACATACCTTCAGTCATTGAGTCACCAAGTGCAATGAATCGACTGAAGGTTGTCATGGTTATTTTGCTCGCTTCTCGGCAATCCAGTACATAACAATCGCTGTTGCAACACTCGCATTTAGAGATTCAACATCAGATTGCATCGGGATTGAAAGAATTAGATCGCACTTCTCTTTAACAAGTCGTGATAAACCTTTTCCTTCACTGCCTACGATTAAATAAACCGATTCAGTTGCAAGTGAGAAACCAGGAAGTGACTCTTGACCCTCGGCATCAAGGCCGACTACAAAGAACCCAGCCTTCTTGGCATCTTCAATTGAGCGAACCATATTTGTAACTTGTGAAATCGGAAGCCTTGCAGCGGCGCCGGCAGATGATTTCCAAGCAGATCCAGTCATCGCAGCATTGCGACGTTCTGGAATTACAACACCATGTGCACCAAATGCAGCAGCGCTTCGAACAATTGCACCGAGATTATGTGGATCAGTAACGCCATCTAGTCCGATGATTAATCCAGGTTTTGTTGCGCCAAGTAGAACAGCTTCAAAAGCTTTGTATTGAAATGGCTTAATAATGAGCGCAATTCCTTGATGATTTGTTGTTCCAGTAACGCCATCTAATTGGCCACGTGGAACTTCTTTAATTCCTAAATCTTGATTCTTTGCTAAGCGAAGCGCTTCGGTCATGCGTTCATCAATTTCGGCGCGCTCGGCAATTAACAACTCTTTTGCCGGAATGCGGGCACGCAATGCTTCAACAACGCTGTTGCGACCAGCAACCGCATCGCTATTTGCCCGAGTCTCAAGTCTTGATTCTGGTTTGCGATTTGTTGGTCTACGGTCTGGTGCTACTGCTGCTTCACGACGTTTTTTTCCGGGGCGCATTTATTTTCGATTCTTTAGTTATTAGTTCACGGTCCAGCGCGAGCCGGTTGGGGTGTCTTCGATTGAAATTCCAAGTGCGATAAGTGAATCTCGAATTGCATCACTTGCAGCAAAATCTTTACGTTCGCGTGCAGCAGTGCGTTGTTCTAGGGCTAGTGAAATTAGGCCATCGAGTAAATCTTTTTTCGCACTTGCGCCACTTGCAAATATAGGATCAAAGGGATCGCAACCAAGGATAGAAAGTGCGCCACGAACTTCACTTGCACTCTTTGTAAGTGCGGCTAAATCATTATCTGTGATTGCACTATTTCCTAAGCGAACTGCTTCTGAAATATCCGCAAGAGCTTGTGGCACCGCTAAATCGCTATTCATGGCCTTTGCAAATTCATCAGATATTGCGGGTTTGATCTCACTCTTTAATACTTCATGTGCACGCTGCAGGAAGCCTTCGATGCGGCGGAAATTAACTGATGATTCTTCAAGTGCTTCAAAGGAAAATTCCAACATTGAACGGTAATGAGCGCTTCCTAAGTACCAGCGCAATTCAATTCCACGTACCTTCTTCAAGATCTCCATAACTTGAAGTGAATTTCCAAGAGATTTACTCATCTTCTCGCCAGATGTTGTAACCCAAGCATTATGCATCCAAATATTTGCAAACTTCCAGCCAGCTGATTCTGATTGTGCAATTTCGTTTTCGTGGTGCGGGAATATTAAATCTAAACCGCCACCATGAATATCAAATGCTTCACCTAAATATGCGTGGGCCATTGCGGAACATTCCAAGTGCCATCCCGGGCGACCATCGCCCCAAGGTGTTGGCCAAGATGGGTCTCCTGGTTTAGCGCCTTTCCAGAGCGCAAAGTCACGTGGATCTCTCTTGAAAGTTAAATCAGCATCATCGGCAGATTGCAGATCATCTAACTTCTGATTTGAAAGAGTTAAATAAGACTTTAATTTACGAACTTCGAGATAAACATCGCCATTGCCTGGCGCATAAGCACTTCCATTTGCGATTAAAGCTTCCATTAATTGAATCATCTGGGTTATATGGCCAGTTGCTCTTGGTTCATAAGTTGGAGGCATAACGTTCAAGGCAGCATAAGCATCGCTAAATGCGCGCTCGTATTTCATTGCAACAGCCCACCACGGAATATTTTCATGAATTGCTTTGTGCAAAATCTTGTCATCGATGTCGGTGACGTTACGAACAAAAGTTACGTCATAACCAATTGCGGTAAGCCATCTACGCAAAATATCAAAGTTAACACCGGAACGAATATGCCCGATATGTGGTGGTGCTTGCACGGTCGCGCCACACAAATAAATTCCGACTTTGCCCGCTTCCAATGGAACAAATTTTGAGACCGCGCGATCTGCGGTGTTATATAGATTTAGATCGCTAGCTACTTTGGTCATAGGTAAATTCTAGCTTTCATCTCGAACAATAAGAGCTGTCGCAATTGCGCCAATGCCGTGACCCTCGCCAGTTAAGCCAAGGCCATCAGTTGTTGTGGCTGATACCGAAACTTGTGCGCCACCGAGCGCTGTTGAAATTGCTGAAATAGCATCTAACCGGCGGGCCCCAATTTTTGGTTTATTGCCAACAATTTGCACTGTGACATTCTGGATTTTAAATCCAGCAGCAGTTACTAATTTAAGAGTTTCGCCTAATAATTTTGCGCCCGTAGCGCCCGCGTATTCTGGCTTCGATGTTCCAAAGTTTGAACCAAGATCACCAATATTTGCTGCTGCAAAGAGCGCATCACAAATTGCATGTGCTGCAACATCACCATCAGAATGTCCATCGACGCCGATTTCATTCTCCCAAAGCAGACCAGCAAGCCACAGTGGGCGCTTTGGATCTGCTGAAAAGGCATGTGCATCAATGCCAACACCGGTACGAATATCACTTGCTTGATTTGGTACTAAATATTTCAATGCAGATGCTAAATCTTCTGGATTGGTGATTTTAAGCGCGCGAACTTCGCCAGCAATTAACTTAACTTTGCCTCGCATCGCTTCAACAAGAGCGCCATCGTCGGTGGCCTCGATATTTTGCATATGGGCTTTAATTAAAGTTTCGCGATCAAATCCTTGTGGTGTTTGCACTGCACGAAGTCGTTCGCGGTTTGGTGTTGAAACAACATAGTTCCCGGCATCAACTTCTTTGATTGTGTCTGAAATGTTTAGCGCTGGGATAACTGCAACTTCACCATTTGCGAGCGCATCAATAACGCTCTTACCAAGTTGCGCCGATGCAAGTGGTCTTGCGGCATCATGAACTAAAACAAATTCAATATCTGATTCGATACTTTCAAGTGCAATCTTTACGCTCTTGGTGCGAGTTTCTCCACCTGTAACAACGGTTACAGCATCGCCAAGTAAATTGCGGAATTGCTCTTCATATCCGGCAGGTGCGGCAACAATTATTTGGGTCGCGATTGAACCAAGATTTAATACTGCATGTTCAATTAGGGTTCGCCCATTTAATTGGACAAGTGCCTTAGGAACTTGGGCGCCGAATCTTTCACCACTGCCAGCAGCGGGGATAAGTAGAGCGACTTTAGGAAGCAAGGACCTCATCTAGCATCACGCCGGCCTTCTCTTCATCAGTGCGCTCGGCAAGTGCGAGTTCTGAAACCAAAATTTGCTTAGCCTTTGAAAGCATGCGCTTCTCGCCAGCAGATAGCCCACGGTCTAAATCGCGGCGATAAAGATCGCGAACAACTTCGGCAACCTTGATTACATCACCTGATGCAAGCTTCTCGACATTGGCCTTGTATCGACGTGACCAGTTTGTTGGCTCTTCGGTGTATGGCTGACGCAATACGTTAAATACTCGATCAAGACCAGCTGAATCGACCACATCGCGAACGCCAACCAAGTCAACGTTTTCTGCTGGGACTCGAACTGTTAAGTCGCCTTGGGCAACTTTTAGAACCAAATAAATTTTCTCTTCGCCTTTAATGGTCCGGGTCTCAATTGCTTCAATGAGAGCCGCCCCGTGATGGGGATAAACAACGGTTTCGCCGACCTTAAAAGTCATTAATTTGGCCTTTCGATAGAAGCCAAGGATACCATTCACTCATGCCTAAGAAAAACCTGAAATCAGCCAGATCCGCCCTCTTTGGAGCCCTTTTAATAGTGGGCTTGACTGGTTGTAACGCCTCTGGTCCTGATGCCCCAACTCGTAATGTTAGACAAGTAACCGATGGTGTTGAGGCAACTTCAGGAGATGTGAAAGCAGTAAATGTTCTTCTAGTTGCACAAGAAGATGGATCAGCAGTTCTTGTTGGAACATTTGTTAACTCTGGTGAAGGACGAGATGCAATTACTGCAATTACTGCAAATGGAATTGTTGGTGAAATTTCAGTTTCGACTTTAGATCAATATTCTGGACCCGCAATTTTTTCTGGTGATTCCGCAAACTCAACTGCGAAGTTTGTTGGCTTAAATGCAAAAGCTAGCGACCGAGTAAATGTAGAAATTACATTTGCAAACGCAGCACCAATTAAATTAAATGCAATTGTTCGCGCAAAGGCTGAAGCCTACGCAAACGTTGGAAATTAGTTTTCGAACTTATATCCAAGCCCGCGTACGGTCTGAATAAATACTGGTTCTGCTGGATCTGATTCTATTTTCGCGCGCAAGCGTTTAATATGAACATCCAAAGTCTTGGTATCGCCAAAGTAATCGCTGCCCCAAACCCGATCTATTAATTGAGAGCGTGTTAAGACGCGTCCACTATTACGAACTAAGAATTCCAGTAATTCAAATTCCTTTAGTGGAAATGCAACATCACTGCCACCAATGCTTACCTTGTGGCGTTCAACATCCATTCGGACTGGGCCGGCTTCAAGGATTCCATCTTTAACTGAATCTTCCTCACCTTGGCGACGAAGTAC
>CAIQHM010000064.1 GCA_903871555.1 uncultured Actinomycetes bacterium
AACTTCAAAGTTAGAGGAGCTAGAAAATTAAGAGTTCACATTCAAATATTGCCCGGCTAGAAGCACTTGCCGCAATCTCCGGAGTGATGATTGCGTTGCAATCTCGCGCAAATGGCGAGCTTTCACATTTACTCGGCAATAGCACCGAAGCAGCACTTGTCTCTTTTGGGTCTGGTTTAATAGTCATATCACTCATCGCACCATTTAATAATTCAATTAAAGTAGGAATTCGCAATCTTCGAAGCGCAGTTAGCGCGAAACAAATTCCACGTTGGCGGTTATTTGCTGGAGTTCTTGGTGGCAGCTTTGTCGCACTTCAAACCCAAGTTGTTCCCCTAATTGGCGTTGCTCTCTATTCAGTAGCTTCAATTGCTGGGCAGACTGCCACATCCTTAGTTGTTGATCGAATTGGGCTTACAGGTGGCGGTAAGAAGTTGATTTCAAAACGTCGAGTCACGGCGGCCTTAATAACAGTTTTCGCAGTATTCATCTCAGTCTTTGATCGAATTTCAGTAGTCTCTTTTTCAATATTTGCTGTTGCGCTAGCAACTCTTGCGGGCATGTTAGTCGGAGTTCAGCGCGCACTAAATGGTCAGATAAATGAGCACTCTAAAGCTAGCTTTACTACTTCATTACTGAATTTTCTTATGGGAACTTCAACTTTAGTAATTCTATTATTTGCATTATTAATTTTGAATGGTGATGCAATTGTTCCGCTTCCAAGTGGGCCATGGTGGGTCTATACCGGTGGAACTGTTGGGGTTATATATATTGCTTTCACTTCAACAATTGTGCAACACCTTGGCGTTCTCACATTTACTTTATTTAGCGTCGGCGGAACACTGATTGGTTCGCTACTGATCGATATTTTTTCGCCAACAAATGGAAATACCGTTTCCTGGTATTTAGTTTCGGGAATCGTTATGACTTACTTAGGGGTAATAATCGGCGGTCAATCGCGATTATTTAAGCGGTAACTTTTCCAGCAAGCTTTACTGCTTCAGCAACCTTTGTAACAACTTGAGTATCAAAAACACTCGGAACAATGAAGTTCGCATTTAACTGATCGGATGTAACGCAAGAAGATATGGCATCAGCCGCAGCCACCAACATGGCATCAGTTATTTTCGTAATACGCCCATCTAACAATCCACGAAAGATTCCAGGAAATGCCAGAACATTATTTATCTGGTTCGGCTGATCACTTCTACCAGTCGCTACTACAGCTGCATATTTGCGAGCGACAGTTGGATCAATCTCAGGGTCTGGATTGGCTAAAGCAAAGACAATTGAACCCGGTGCCATAGCGGCAACATCAGACTCCTTTAAAACATTTGGCGCACTTACGCCAATGAAAATATCGGCGCCAACCATCGCTTCAGAAATACTTCCTCTGAAATCTCCTGGTGAACAATTATCAACAAACCAATTACGCATCTCTTCATCGCCAGCTTTATGTTCAGATACCAAACCATCTTTATCGTAACCAATAATATGTTTTGCCCCACTTGCAACGAGCAATCTCGCAATTGCAGTTCCAGCAGCGCCGGCACCACTCATAACAATCTTTACCTTTGCAAGATCTTTCTTTACAAATTTCAGAGCATTTGTAAGCGCCGCTAAGACAACAATTGCAGTTCCGTGCTGGTCATCATGAAAAACTGGAATATCTAATAAATCGCGAAGTCTTCGTTCAATTTCAAAACAACGAGGCGCGGAAATATCTTCAAGATTTATACCGCCGTAGACCGGTGCAATAATTTGAACGGTGCGAACAATCTCATCTACATCTTGGGTATCTAAACAGACTGGCCATGCATCCACATCCGCAAAGCGTTTGAAAAGCGCAGCTTTTCCTTCCATAACCGGAAGCGCAGCTTCAGGGCCGATATTTCCAAGACCGAGAACTGCAGAGCCATCAGTAACAACCGCAACAGTGTTTCGTTTTATTGTTAAACGCCGGGCATCTGATTTATCAGCAGCAATTGCTTGCGAAATTCGAGCAACCCCAGGCGTGTAAGCGCGAGATAAATCATCACGAGTCTTAAGTGGAACTTTCGATTGAATTTCTATCTTTCCGCCAAGGTGTAACAAGAAAGTTCTATCACTAACTTTGCGAACAGTTAGTTCTGGATGACTTGCGATAGATGCTGTAATTGCTTCAGCATGCTCGGCATCAATCGCATCACAAGTTACATCGATAACAACGTGATCTAAGAA
>CAIQHM010000065.1 GCA_903871555.1 uncultured Actinomycetes bacterium
CATCGCAGAAATTGCGCTCTGTCACGAAATAGATATCAATGACAACGCCGCGATTGTCGAACTTGCAAAGAAGTTAGCAATTGATTTAGTTGTTGTTGGCCCAGAAAAACCTTTAGTAAATGGCGTGGCCGATGCGCTTAACAGAGCTAATATCGCCTGCTTTGGCCCATCCAAAGCTGCTGCACAATTAGAAGGTTCTAAAGATTTTGCAAAACAAGTCATGCGAGATGCAGGTGTTCCCACTGCAAAGAGTTTTACCTGCACAAATAGAAGTGAAATCGAGAAAGCGTTGGATGCATTCGGTGCGCCATACGTTGTGAAACACGATGGACTTGCAGCCGGCAAAGGTGTTGTTGTTACAGATGATCGCGATGAAGCAATCGAACATGCGCTGCAATCAAGCCAGGTTGTTATTGAAGAATTTTTAGATGGCCCTGAAGTTTCACTGTTTGGTATTAGTGACGGTACAACAGTTATCCCGATGCAACCCGCACAAGATTTCAAACGTGCATTTGATGGTGACCTTGGACCAAACACCGGTGGCATGGGCGCATATTCGCCGTTGCCTTGGGCGCCAGATGAAATTATTCAAGAAACTTTAGATCAAGTTTTAAATCCAACTATTAAAGAGATGGCAGCGCGCGGTACACCGTTTGTCGGATTGTTATATGCCGGACTTGCACTTACATCTCGCGGCACAAAAGTTATCGAATTCAATGCCCGCTTTGGTGATCCTGAAACCGAAGTCTTATTGCCAAGGTTAAAAACTCCACTTGCCCAATTATTATTTGCTGCAGCGACAAAGAACTTAGAAAATTTCGGAGAATTAGATTGGTCCAATGATTCAGCAGTCACTGTTGTGTTGGCATCGCAGGGATATCCAAGTGCACCAATCATTGGCGAAGCGATTACTGGTATCACTGCAATTCCAAACTCATTTGTATTTCATGCCGGTACGCAAATTCGCGACGGCGTTCTGCACTCTGCTGGTGGCCGTGTTCTTGCCGTGACAGGTTTAGGAAGCGATTTAACCGAAGCCCGGGACGTTGCTTATCGCACGATTTCACGAATTTCATTGCCTGGCAGCCATTATCGAAGCGACATCGCGCTCAATGCGTCGGTGGCAGAGAAGGGCAATTAAATGGGAGATAATTCACCAGTGAGTTTATTAGCCCAACGATATGCATCGGCGGGAATGCGCGAAATTTTTGCGCCAGAATCAAAAATAATTTCAGAACGAAAATTATGGATCGCGGTAATGCGCGCCCAAGCAAAACTTGGTCACAAAATTGAAGACTCTGTAATTGCAGATTATGAAAAGGTAATTAACAAAGTTGATCTTGCATCAATCGATGCTCGTGAAAAACAGAGCCGCCATGATGTTAAAGCGCGTATCGAAGAATTCAACGCACTAGCTGGCCACGAAGCGATTCATGCCGGAATGACTTCTCGTGATTTAACCGAGAGCGTTGAGGCAATGCAGATTCGAGATGGCCTGCAACTTGCTCATGATCTTGTTGTTTCAACTCTCTCACTTCTTGGAACTCTGGCCACTAAATATATTGAGCAACCAATTGCGGGCAGATCCCACAATGTTCCCTCACAAGTAACAACCCTTGTCAAACGTTTTGCA
>CAIQHM010000066.1 GCA_903871555.1 uncultured Actinomycetes bacterium
ATCAGGCCAGCGCCGTAAAGATATTACCCACGAAGAAGGCATGGGATATGTCGTTGATTCAATTGAGAAGTGTTTAGTTGAGGCTGAAAAGTTAGACATGATTTTGGTAATTGAAAATCACTACAAAGATGATTTCTGGACTGAACCTGAATTTGCGCAGATGATGGATGTCTTTGTTGATCTGGTATCGCGTATTGATTCACCACGCTTTGGTGTGCAATTCGATCCATCTAATGCAATTGCAGCGGGCGAAGAACCACTTGAACTGTTGGAGAAAGTTAAGCACCGCGTTCTAACTGTCGGTGCCAGTGATCGACACCTTGCTGGTGGCAGCATTGAAGAGCTTCGCAAACAAGAAGGCGGCAGCGCTGGTTATGTCTCATTCTTTAAACATGGCGTTATCGGCCAAGGTTTAAATGATTACGATGCAATCTTCACAACTCTAAAGAGCGTTGGATTTACAGGTTGGGTAAGTATCGAAGATGGTGTCGATGGCATGCAGAATATGATCGATAGTGCAGACTTTCTAAAGGAAAAAATAGCTAAACACTGGGGGAACTAACGTGCCACATGATCAATTGAATCTAGTCGAACTTCGCAAGATTTTCACATCTGCTCTGGCTTCAGATTGCTTAGATAAATTGGGTTACGGTCGCCAAGTTTTAAATGAAGATATAAATATGATCTCTGGTTCAGGAATCATGATGGGATATGCCTTCCCAGTTCGCCTGGAAATTGTGAATTCTTTTCCGGAAGTTCCATATATCGGATTATTAAAAGCTTTAGATGCAGTTGGTAAAGATCAGGTATATGTAACGCCAACTAATCGCACCGGACTTGCCGCACTTTGGGGCGAGCTACTTTCAACTGCCTGCGCCTTTAAAGGTGTTGCTGGCGCGCTTACCGATGGCCCGACTCGCGATCTATCTCGCACCGATGCGATGGGATTTAAAGTATTTGCTACCGGCACTCTTCCTGTTGATATCAACGGTCGCTACGAAGTTGTCGAGCACAATGTGCCATGTGAAATTGATGGTGTTGCAATTAATCCAGGCGATTTAATTGTTGGCGATAGCGATGGTGTGACAATCGTTCCAGTCGCTGCAATCGATGCCGTTGTAGAAGCGGTTATTGAGAAGAATTCTGGAGAGAACTTATTCCGCAAGGCAGTGAAAGAGGGAATGTCCCCTAGCGCCGCCTTTGCGAAATACGGAGTTCTTTAATTTAACCCTTTAAGGAACCAGAGAGCAGACCGCGCAAGAAGTAGCGGCCAAGGAACATATATACAAGAAGCGTTGGGATCGAAACGATCAACGATGCTGTCATATTGTTTCCGTAATAAACCTGGTTACCAGAACCGGTAATGAAGTTAAGGGCTGTTGTTGCAACAGATAACTTCGGTGAACCACCAGTAAGGAAGATTGCGAACAAGAAGTCGTTCCATGCAGATGTGAACTGCCAGATCAGAACAACGACGAATCCTGGAATTGAGAGCGGCAGAATAATTGTGCGGAAAATACGGACCATTCCGGCGCCATCTACTCGAGCTGCTTCGATAAGTTCATTTGGAATTGCTTGGTAATAGTTACGGAAGATCAAGGTACAGATTGGAATTCCGTAGATAACGTGAGCAAAAACTAGAACGTAGATTGTTCCGCCGATACCAGCCCACTTGTTGAATTGAGTAAGTGGAATCATGATTGCTTGGTAAGGAATAAACATACCGAACAAGAATGTTGTGAAAATTACGGTTGATCCTCTAAAGCGCCATTTCGCAAAGACGTAACCGTTTATGGATCCGATAATTGCGGAGATGATTGAAGATTGCAGAACAAAACCAAGAGTTCTAAACATTGGCTCGCGCAAGATCTTCCAGGTTGGACCCCAAGCGCCAAAGTTCAGCGAAGTTGGTGGCAAGAATGCTGCAGATTGATTTACCCCAGTTACGCCCTTTACAGAGTTAATAACCATGATGTAAATCGGAAGTGCAGCGATAACAAAGAGAATTGATAGCGAGATATAACGGAAGACCAACCAGAACTGGCCCTTACCATCTAGCTTCTTCTTATTACGCGAAATGTCCTTTGATTCTGAAGCGCGGGATGCGAGATCTGAACTCATTTACTTCGCCTCCTCTGTCTTGTTTACATAGATTAGGTAAGGAATAACTACTACTGCGATCATGACCAGAATGATTACTGCGATGGCCGCACCCTTTGCATAGTTTTGGAAATCGAAGATCACCTGCCACATATAGATCGCGAGCACCTTGGTTACGTAACCCTTTGATGCAATTCCGTAAATTAAATCGAAGACCTTCATAGAAATATGACCCAAGATAATCAGAACTGTTAAGAATGTTGGGCTGAGTTGTGGGAATAAAATATGGCGATAAATCTTGTACTCAGATGCGCCATCTACTCGAGCTGCTTCGCGAAGATCATCTGGAATTCCACGGAATCCGGCTAAGAAGAGCGCCATTACATAACCTGACATCTGCCAGATAGCGGGTAGCGCCATTGCAAACATCGAACCTTTAATCGAGGTGTACCAAGGATTTTCGAGAAAACTAAGGCCCAACTTATCGAAAATTAAATTTAAGCCTGTTGCCTTTGGTCCTTCTGCCGAGTCCATAAGCCAACGCCATGAAGTTCCCATTGCGATAAATGAGATCGCCATTGGATACAAATATGTGGAACGGAAGAAGCCTTCGCCCTTAATTCCCTTTTCAAGGAGAAGAGACATGATCAGGCCAGAGATCATAGTTCCGATCATGAAGACAATGGTGAACTTTAAAAGGTTTGAAAATGCGTGAGTAAATTCTGGGTCATCTAAAAGTTCGGTGTAGCGAGCAAGTCCAGCAAAGCTATTGTCCTTCTTCCAGGCGCTCGTACGGTTGCTGAATGAGAATTTTAAAGTCCAGCCAATCATTCCGTAAACAAATATCGCCATCGCAAGTATTGATGGAAGAACGAAGAAGAATCCACCCCAAGGGTTTTGAATATGCTTCTTTCGTTTCGCACTCTTTAATGCCACTTAAACACTCACCTCTCGAAATTCAAAATCCTACGAATTCTATTTCTTGCGCCTGTAACTGGTTCGGGCTATTTCACGAACTCTAGTCAGTTTTATTAACTTTAAAAACTAAATCTTCCCTCTTAATTGAAAATTCTGGTGAGACCTTTCGGCCCCACCAGAATCCCCTTATTACTTATTTACTGCGGACAACAGGCTTAAATTAAGCGTTGTTTGTCTTGTATGCAGCAACTAGACCCTTAACAAGTCCTGCTGAGTCCTTTGCATCTCCTGCATAGAACTTGCCGACTGCTGAGTCGTAAGCTGACATACCAGCGTTGCCATAGTTAACGCCGTGAACTGTTGAACCGACTAGGCGGTCAACCTTCCATGACTTCATAGCTGCTTGTAGGTAGCTGTCGTAAAGCTTTGGATTTGAGTCCTTGCGAACTGCGATTGAACCCTTCTTAGGGTTGAACGCATCTTGTCCTGCAAGAGATCCACAAACCTTTAGCCATGCGATACCTGCTGCACGGTTTGGAGCACCCTTTGGCAATGTGAATGAATCAGATAGCCATTGGTAAACGCCAGCAGTTCCTGGACCTGGAGCCCATGTGTAATCCTTGCCAAGCTTTAGGCCTTCTGATTGCCATTGTGATGATGCCCAGTCGCCCATGATGAAGAATCCGGCTTTACCAGTTGTGATTAGCTTTCCAGCGTCTGGCCAGTCAAGTGACTTGCTAGCGTTACCGTAAGAAAGAATCTTTGCGAACTTAGTGATTGCAACCTTAACTTCAGCGCCATTCCACTTTGTCTTTCCGTTCCATAGGCCATTGAACTTATCTGGACCCATTGAAGCAAGAAGTACATAGTCGAATAGGTGAGCAATTGCCCAGTCGCCTTGTCCTGCAAGTGCCATTCCGTCGATTCCAACCTTCTTGAACTTAGCAAGGTCAGCGATCATTGCATCAAGAGATGCAGGAGCCTTAGTGATTCCAGCCTTCTTTGCAGCTGCTGGGTTCCACCATAGAACGTTTGCACGGTGAATGTTTACAGGTACAGAGTAGATCTTGCCCTTAGTTGTAAGAGTCTTGATCAAATCTGCTGGGAATACTTTGTCCCAACCTTCTGACTTGTAAAGTGAAGTCAGATCTTCAAGCTGTCCAGCTTTTACATAAGATGAAAGTTCTGCACCAGCGTGAGCTTGGAAAGTATCAGGTGGGTTTCCTGCTTCCATACGTGATACAAGAACACCCTTTGCGTTTGTACCAGCTGCACCAGCAACTGAAGCGTTAACGAAAGTTGTATCTGGATTCTTGTTTGTGAATTCAGTTGTCATTCCTGCAAGACCTAGTGCTTCTCCGCCTGATGCCCACCAGGTGAAAATTTCAAGGTTTCCTGCTGCAGGAGCTGCTGGTGCTGTTGATGCAACAAGTGCAACAGCAGCAAGCGCTACTACTAGCTTTGATTTCTTTAGCATTTATATCCATTCTCTACGTAG
Organism: uncultured Actinomycetes bacterium; assembly: GCA_903871555.1. Lineage (GTDB taxonomy): Bacteria > Actinomycetota > Actinomycetes > Nanopelagicales > Nanopelagicaceae > AAA044-D11. The sequence goes on from CAIQHM010000066.1 coordinate 4,517, forward strand.
ATAAAATGTGCAGATCGGCTGCACTGCGCAAATTCTTGTGGGGGCAGGCGTGCTGGTCAAGATGGATGGGATGATTTTTGATAACAGTTCCGTTACCGTTCTTACGCTCAAACCAGGCCTTAATCCAGCCAAAATTGGCCAATATGGCCGCTAAATATCGTCCCGGTTGATCAAATACTGCGGGGCAAAGCCGAATGTATCGACGAAGGCTTGGCTCGAAAGTGGGGCGCTGTAGCCAGGAAGATTGCCACGGATTTCGGTCTTGGGATGAAACTTCTTCATAAGTTCTAGCGTTGGTGCCTTGGCCATAATATCTGGCGCCGCAAAGTTATAAACATGTGCACCTTTTATATCTGAATTAAATACAACTTCGATCGCTTTAACTGCATCGCGCAAATCTAAATAAGTCCACAAAATTTTCGCAACGATTCCCTTTGGAAATCTAGGATCTGGTGGCAAGTTATCTTCATCATTAAATCTGCGAGCAAGTTCTAAAGTTTTCTCTGGGGTATTCGTCCAAGGAAAGCGCATTCCAACAAAAGCGGTATCGCATCTGCGCGACCACATTAAAGCTGATCGCTCATTAACCTCTTTTGAAAGCGCATAACTCTCTTCGAAGATAAATGGATGTGCTTCATCGACTGGTGCATACAGTGGTGAAGTCCATTCATCTGAATATGCAAAGCCATAAGCCGAAAGACTTGATGCGTACACAACTGTTTTTACTTTTGCTTGTGCCGCTGCGGTAAAGACCGCAAAGGTGCTAACTGAATTATTTTGGAAGACGTTAAATTGGCGGGCATCTATTGGATTAGGAATTGCGCCAAGATGCGCAACAAAATCTGCGCCTTCGATTACGCTGTCGCAAAATTCTAAACTTGTTAAATCCCCTACGACTAATTTTGAACCAGCGGCGAAATCGCCCTCTTTACGATCAACACTTATTACTTCATGACCCTGTCCTACAAAATAGGTAGCTGTGGCCTTACCAAGTAAACCGGTTGCGCCGGTGACAACGATTTTTAACTTTGCCATGGCTAGATATTACTTTCCAATTCCTGCTGTTAGACCATTTACTAATTGACGTTGGAAGATTAGGTAGACAACCACGGCTGGGATTGCTGAGATAAGAGAGCCAGCCATCAGAACAGGGATATCCGTGACGCGGCCGGCAGACAGTGCACCGAGGCCAACGGTGATAGTTCGATAAGCCGGATCTTGAATGAAGAGAAGTCCGACCAATAAATCATCCCAAACCTGAATGAATTGCAGAACGATGACGGTAATGATTGCTGGAACTGCCAAAGGTAGCCCAATCTTTAGAAACACTTTGGGATAACTCAAGCCGTCGACAATTGCCGCTTCAACTAAATCATCTGGAATTCCACGGAAATAAGATGTCATCAAGAAGGTGGCGAATGGCGAACCGAGCGCTGCATAAACAAATATTGCGCCCCAATAGCCATTTAATAAATTGAGTTTGCTGGCGTTTATATAGGCCGGGATTATTATCGATTGCAACGGAATTAACATCGCGCCAACAATTCCAATAAAGAAAATAGGCGTGGACTTCGAGCGCATCTTGGCGATTGCAAAACCAGCCATCGTTGAGACCACGAGAATAATTGAGATTGCGCCG
>CAIQHM010000067.1 GCA_903871555.1 uncultured Actinomycetes bacterium
AAACAGTTTTAGAACCTATTAACTCCCCTGCCGCACTTACAAGAAGAACGACATCGAGCAGCGCAACCAACATTAGTAATTTGAAGAGAATAAACCTTGGGGCGAAGATGCTTAAGGTCGATGCGATGATTCCGACTACAAGAATTGTGGTGTTTGGTTTGGCGCTATGCAGAATTATTGTGGCTGCGATAAGAAATGCGGCGGTGATGAAACGCGATGGGATGCGGCCAAGTGAAATTGGCAGGCTGGTTATGCCACTTGCTTTATCTTCTTTGAAATCTTTTAGGACATTTGCGAAGTGAGCCGACATACCGAGCAAGCCACCTGCCCAGTACATCCATAGTGGTGGTGTGCGATCAGTAGAGATAACGAGTGCTGCAGGAAGAAGTGCGAAGGCAAGTGCGTAAGGGATTGGTGAGAGCGCAGTTGGTTTTAAGTAGAAGTTGTATGAGACACCGAGGCCGATACCAAAGATTGAAATTGCGCCGGCTTTAAGGCCAAGTGGGCCAGCGAGATTAACGATTGCTGCAGGTGGTAGGACGATGAAGATTGCGCGTTTTAGTTCGGCTGGTTTGAGTTCGCCGGTTACCAGTGGTTTGTTGATGCGATTATGTTTTAGATCATCGCGGAAATCGTAGAGATCGTTGGTCCAGCCGACGATTAATTGTCCTAAGAAGATTGCCAATGCGATGAGATAGGCCGGGCCTTCCCACCAGAGTTTTGTGGCGAGAATAAAGGTGATCGTGGTGACGAGCAGAGTTGGGCCAAAGTGCGAAGCGATTAAATAACTTCTTATTTTGGCCATGGCTAAGAATAAAGTATTACTGGTGGACTTTTAGCTTTGCTTATCTAGCCATTCAGTGCTGCGACATCGGCGGCATATGCGGTTGACCATGCGACCCAACCAGAATTGCCTTTCAATATAGAAGCATTCGCTTTAGCCATTGTCTTCGAATCATTCTTATTAATTGCTGCCTTAGACAGAGTAACTCCGGTTTTGAAGTTAGCTAGCGCCTTAGTTAGAAGTGGGTGAGAAGTAGTGAAGCCATCTGTGCCCTTTACGGCAGATAGTTCGTTGATAACGGCGAGCATTTCCGCAGAGCTCTTTATGGCTTTTACCTTCCAAGCGTTATATGACTTGCCCATTGCCCAAGTTGGTGGCTTAGTTGCAAGTTTTGAATAGTTTGCAGATGCGGTTTGGAATTTTGTTGTTAGATCAACCATAGCTTGAGAATAATCAACATCAGCTTGAGTCGCCGCTGCCTGCGATGGCGCTGCGCCAATCACCGAAAGAAGCAAGGCTGCAATAATCGCGGAAATTAATTTCGATTTTGCGAATGTTTTTGTTATTGGAGTAATTTCTAGTGTCATTACAGTCTCCTTTGAAGATTTGAACTTCGGACGAGCCTTCTCCTCCGACTGCCGGATGTCAACGGATTCTCTGTGAACAATCCACAATTAATTACTATCCACATTTATTCTGTGCAGCAAAAAATAAGAATTTGAACTTAGCTATTTTCGCCCTGCCCGTTTCTTTCTCGAAGCATGTGAGCACGCCGCCAGCGTTTACTCACTTGTTTTCCCTTCGCTTCGAAGGGGATATCGAGAAGGGAGGACGTTATGGATCTTGGAAATGCAATCGCAGTTACTGCGATTATCGCCAACATTATGATTGCAGTCATAAGTTGGCTAATCGCTCATCGTAAGAAACGGTGAGAGTGAGCTTGACCAAATCCCTCTAACGAAGGGTAGGTGGCTCGGGAAGTAATTCCCGGACCATCTGGCGAAAGCGTATAGCAACTTGCGTTTCAAATGTAAGAAAATATTGCGAAATCGCAAACTACTTTGGGTTAACTACTTACTCTTTAGGTGTTGAAATTTCTTTTCCAAGTTTTGGTTCTTCAGTAGGAATACGTTCTTCTAGCCCTTTGATCTCTTTCATTACGCGCTCGAGTCCCTCGTTTACGTAGATTAGAGCGAAAGCTAGAAAACGATTGAACTCTTCGGCTATGTCTTTATCAAAGCGAAGCCCAGATGATTTCTTACGGTTAGAAACATGGAACATAAATTCGCAGCCATCTTCACTTGCGCCGGCGCCAATCCACTTATCAAATTTCCATTCGGCAGTATTTGTAAGGCCATTGAAAATAATTCGTTCAGTCGTTAGGTAGATCTGGCCCGTATCTTTATAAACTTGGATTTCATTGCCAGGAACAAATGTTCCTCGTTGGGCACCGACTCGGTATCTAATTCCTGCAACTACCGGAATGCTAAATCCCTGACTTGAACCTACGTACTGGCCCGCCGTTCTGCCTGCTTCATGGAATTGTCCGATTCCGGCCCAAATAACAAACTCGCCATCTTTGGTAACCATTTCATGGTTTTCAGCATCTTCGCCATCTTGCACTGCAATGAATGCCTCTTTTAATCTGGCAAGGGTTGCTACATCTTCAACCCACTCTTCATGCAAGCGATCAACTTCGCGTTGCGCCTTCTTGCCCTTCGGATCGCCGAGTAAGTCGTTAAAGAATCCCATTAGATTGGTAGTCCTAACTGTTTGCGAAAGTTAAGTGAATCCCAGGCATCGAAGCCAGAAACAACTTGGCCATTTTCAATTTGATCAATGCTTACGCCATCAACCGATACCTTCTTATTAGATGGTGGCATACCTTCTAATTCGCCGGTTTGAGTTCCAGTTAAATGCCACTTAGTTACAACTTGATTTCCTTCAACGATTACATCATCGATGCGAAAATGAATATCGGGAAATGCGTTCTGCCATTCGCGCCATTTTGTTCTAAAACTTTCGCGACCGGTTCCAAATTGCGGATCGTTTCCAACTGTATTTGCAGAGATAAAACGGTCAATTGCACTTTCATCCCCCTGGTTCCAGATCTGCTCGAAAAAGTCCTTCGCTAACTGACGTATCACCTCGGGGTTATGTGTCATAAGCCCAATTATGCTGCCCCACACTGAGTTCGTAACAATCCGTTACCAATTCGTTATACGCCCGCCTTGATTTCGCCATCGCAGAGTGGTGAGGTTAAGGCACTGAAACCGGCGGGCACCCTCCTGCCGGTTTCATCTAACTACTAGAACTCGGGGCACACCCTGAGCAAGGAGAAACATAAATGAAGAAGATCGGTCTACGTCGCCTTAGCGCGATCGCGGCAGTATCGCTTTCAGCAACAGTTCTTGCAGTTGTTCCAGCACACGCTGCTACAACAATCAAGATCATTACACCTAACTACACAGATGCGATGCCTGCTTATTACGCAGATCTAAACGCTCGCTTCGAAGCTGCAAACCCAGGAATCAAGGTTGAACACACAAACCTTTCATGGGATGACATTCTTGTTAAGGGTCGTACTTTGGTGGCAACAAACTCAACACCAGACATCATGAACCTAAACACATTCTCAGACTATGCAGCAGCAGATCTTCTTTACAAGGCTACTGATATTTTCGATGCAAAGACACTTGCTGACTTCGTGCCAGCATTCATCGATAACTCAAAGTACAACGGAACTGCATATGCTGTTCCAGATTTAGCTTCTGCTCGTATGTTCTTCTACAACAAGAAGATTCTTTACACATCAGGTGTTAACAAGGTTCCAACAACATGGGCTGAAGTAACTGCTGCTGCAAAGAAGATCAAGGCTAAGTACCCATCTGTTTACCCAATCGCGATCCCTCTAGGATCTGAAGAAGCTCAAGGCGAATTCGCTATCTGGGCCGGCGGAAACAATGGTCGTTACTTTGATGACAAGACAAAGAAGTGGGTTATTAACTCAAAGGCAAACGTTGAAACTCTAAAGTTCTTGACCTCATTGGTTAAGGCTGGATTAACACAACCAAGCCCTGCTTCAACAAACCGTACTGATGCTTTCAAGCTATTTAGCCAAGGCAAAGTTGGAATGATCAATGCTTCAGTGTTCTTCCCATCAACACTTAAGGATTACAAGAGCAAGGTCGATTACGGCGTCGCTCCATTCCCACACTCAGCAACCGGAAAGTCAATCACACTTGGCGTTCAGGATTACTTCATGGCATTCAAGAAGCCAGGAAACGATGTAGCAGTTAAGGCTTGGATGAACTTCTTGTTCCAACCAACTAACTACGCAGGATTCCTAAAGGCTGCTGGTGGATTCATTCCAGCAACTAAGTCAGCTTCAACAGCTGTGGACTCTTCATTGCTTCCATTCATTGCCCAACTACCAAACGCAATCTTCTACCCAGGAGATCTAGCTGCTTGGCCAAAGGTTGCAGGAACAATTACAACTCAGGTTGGTACTGGAGTTATTTATGATGCCAAGGGCGTTCTAGATAAGATCCAAAAGGTTGCAGTTGCTGCAGGTACTAAGTAATTAGTATTTAGCTAAAGCAATAAGCAATAACAAGTAATTGGGATAGGGTCTTGGTAGGTTAATAGCCACCAAGGCCCTATTTCTTAAGTTTAGGTCGAAATAAATTTAGTTAAGGAGCGATCGAGTTGACGGCAATTAGTTTGGGTGCGAAGAAGGTAAAGAATCGGCGCCCAGCAAACTCTTTTTTGAGTGCACTGCCGTGGATTGGTCCGGCAATACTTTTAATTCTTCTAGTCGTGGTCTGGCCGGCAATTGAATTAATTAGAATTTCACTAACCAAGATAACTTCAGCAGGTGTTCTAGAAGGTTTTAATGGGCTTGGTAACTACAGACTTTTATTTGAAAATCCTGATTTAAAGACGATCGCAATCCGAACCGTTATCTGGGTTCTTAGCGTTGTTTTCCTAACGGTAATAATTTCACTCCCTCTTGCTCAATTAATTAACCAGAACTTCCCGGGCCGCAAATTTGTACGTTGGGCGATGATTGTCCCTTGGGCTGCATCTGTAGTTATGACTTCGATTATCTGGAAGTGGATGCTTGAACTAACTTCTGGTGAATTCAATTTAACTTTGCGCCAACTTGGTATTCAACATGGCCAGCCAGTTGATTGGCTGCGCGATCCCAGATTCTCGTTCTATGTTTTGATTTGGGTTGCGGTATTTGTTTCGATTCCATTTACAACGTTCGTTATCTTGGCTGGTCTGCAATCAATTCCACATGACATCGTTGAGGCAGCACAAGTCGATGGCGCAAGTGCCTGGCAGGTATATCGCGGAATTAAATTCCCGTTGCTGCGTAATTCATTGTTAATCGCCACGATTATTAACTTAATTAACGTCTTCAACTCCTTCCCGATTATTTGGGCGCTCACGCGTGGTGGGCCGGGCTATAACACCGATACAACAACGACTTTTGCCTACAAGATGGCCTTTGTTGAATACAACATGGGACCTTCTACCGCTCTTGGCGTAATTAACTTTGGCTTCATTATGTTGATCGTGCTGGTCTATCTGCGCGTGACTAAAGCGACTCGAGACCAAGCATGAGTAAAAAAGTGAAATTCGCCTGGACGCCAAAGAAAGCTGCGACTGCGATAAGCGCGTACATGGTTGGGCTCTTCTTTATCTATCCATATATAAATATGTTATTAACTTCGCTAAAACCACATGGCGAGCTTTATGCAACTCCAACAACTCGACTGCCAAAGTCTTGGCAATTTAATAATTATCTTGAAGTTTGGTCGAAAGCACCGGTTGGAAACTTTCTTAAGGCCAGCATTGTTGTTTCAGTATGTGCGACTTTATTAGTTTTACTAGTTTCAGTCCCAGCCGCGTATTACGTTGCACGCAATCGCTTCAAAGGGCGCGCAGCATTTTTATTGCTTGTACTTGCAACCCAGATGTTCTCGCCTACCGCTTTGATTATTGGTATTTTCCGTGAAGTTAAATTCTTCGGTCAATTAGATACTTGGCCAGCTCTGATCGTGGTTAACGCTGGATTCAATTTAGCATTCGCGGTCTGGCTGCTATCTGGCTTCTTTGCAAGTGTTCCAGTTGAGATTGAAGAAGCGGCAATGGTTGATGGTTGTACAAGATTCCAAGCCCTACGCCGAATAGTTCTTCCCGTAACTCTTCCAGGACTTGTTACAGCAGTTATCTTCACCTTCGTTTCTACATGGAATGAATTCACGGTTGCGCTAACGATTATTAGTTCACCGGCACGTCAGCCAATCTCGACAGGTATTACAACATTCGTTGGACAATATGACGTTGCCTGGGAATATCTCTTTACGACAACAGCAATTGCAATTGTCCCAGTCGTAATCCTCTTCATCAGTATTGAAAAATACTTGGTGGGTGGATTAACAGCAGGCAGCGTTAAGTAAGTTACTTAGATCTAATTGAACGACCAGGCAATTCACTTGTGCGCTTGCCACCATCTAAAGTTTTAATCCCGCTAATCCAAACGCTTTCAAAACCTGCTGCTGGCAATCTTGGTTCTTCGTAAGTTGCACGATCTTTAACGGTTGCCGCATC
>CAIQHM010000068.1 GCA_903871555.1 uncultured Actinomycetes bacterium
CTGTAGCAACTTATCAAGGGCTCGCTGGAGTTGTTGATACCAGCGTCTACCACTTACAAAACCAAGTTTTACTTGCAACCATGTTTATGTGGAGTATCGGCTTCCTAGCCGGAATTGGCGCATTCATTGGACCAATTCGCTGGTTGATCGGAAAAGATTTAACAGCTGAAGAACAGCTTTATATGGCCGGTGACGGTCAAGGCATTAAGCGTTATTTCAAATATTGCACTGACCACAAAGTTGTAGGTATCCAATATCTCTGGGGAGTTATTGCAATGCTTGCAGTTGGTGGAGCAATGGCTATGTTGATTCGTACTGATCTTGCTGCCCCTGGTGGACATTTCATCACACCATCTGTCTATAACTCTCTTGTTGGTTTGCATGGAATCACCATGATTGTTGCGATGATTATTGTTGCTACTGGTCCTTTCGGTAACTTCATTATGCCAATCATGATTGGCGCAGCAGATATGGCATTCCCAAGACTTAATGCGCTTTCTTGGTGGGTTCTATTCACTGCAATTCCAGTCTTGTTAAGCGCTTGGTTCTTGGGTGGAATTCCGACAGGTTGGACTGCATATGCACCACTAAGCGTTCAAGCTGGTCCTGGCATGAATGCATTTGTTGCAACAATTATTATCTTCGCAGTTTCAACTGCTGTTGCTGGTGCAAACATCACTGCAACCGTTGTTTCAATGCGCGCAAAGGGTATGTCTTGGAACCGCGTTCCAATTTTCGTAATTGGTGCAACCGTTTCAGTGGCACTTGCAATTCCAGCTTTCCCTACTTTCATGCTCTCAATGATCATGACCGCGATGGATCGCTCATTCTTAACTGGTTTCTTCGATGCCAATGTTGGTGGAACTGGTTGGCTTTACGCCCACTTGTTCTGGATCATGGGACACCCTGAGGTTTACGTAATTCTGATTCCTGGCGTTGCGATACTTCTAGAAATTGTTCCGGTATTCGTTCGCAAGCCATTGTTCTCATATACCGCAGCGGTAGTTGGTTTCGCTGGAATCACTGGACTATCTGTTCTGGTCTGGGCCCACCACATGTATATCGCTGGTTGGATGCCAATGCTTAATGGACCATTCATGGTCACGACAGAAATGATTTCTGTTCCGACTGGACTTATCTTCTTGGTAATTCTTGGAACACTTTGGAATGGCAAGCCTTGGCTTAAAGTTCCGATGCTTGCAGTTTATGCATTCTTATGGAATATGTTGATCGGTGGTGTTACTGGTCTTTATCTATCAGATGTTCCTGCTGATATGTACTTGCATGGATCTATGTTCGTTACTGCGCACTTCCATTACACGCTAATGGGCGCTGCACTAACGGGCGCTGTTGCCGGACTTTCATACTGGTATCCAAAGATGACTGGTCGCATGTTGCATGAGCGCGCAAGTTATATTTCATTCTGGGCGGTACAAATTGGATTCCAAGTTCTTTACCTTGGAATGTTTATCGCCGGAGCTGAAGGACAACCACGTCGCGTAGCTGACTATGCCGAGCAATTTGCAACTTCAAATAAAATCAGCACTTTGGGCGCTTATCTAATTGGAGTCGGCTTCATTGTTCTTCTTTGGGCTGTAATTCATTCATGGCGCCATGGAAAGATTGCGCCAATGAATCCATGGGGGGCAAAGACTCTGGAATGGACAGTTCCTTATCCAGTCCCATTGGTTAACTTTGATACCCCACCTGTCGTAACAAGTGATCCTTATGGATATGGAAGGAGTGCAAAATAATGTCAAACGATACTAAATTCCACGTCCATCACGATTCACCAGAAGCAGTTGGTCGTCGTGAACGTCTAGGTGTTCGTCTGCTGATAGTTGCAGATGGTGCATTTGTCTTCGGAATGATCTTCTCTTACTTCTACTTAAGAAACCTCGACCAAAATGGTGGATGGATTCCCAAGGAAGGCCACACTCTTAGCGTTTCATCAGGTTGGATTGCTATTTTGCCTCTAATCATTGCTGCGCTAGTTCACAAACTTGCGCAACGCGATGCCAGCCATCAAGGTAGTTTCTCTGTCATCACCCTGCTTGCTTATGTTGTCGGTGGCTATTACCAATTCCATCAACTAGCAAATATGCCATTTATCGACGGTGAATCTGGAGCCTTCGAAGGTGCGTATGCATCTTGCTGGACTGTCATTGCTGCAGCAAATATGTTCCACTACTTCATAGCTGGTTTCATAGCCCTTGGCTTAGTACTTAGAAGCCGCAGAGCATCTGTTGACCCTATCCTTGAATCATGGAGATTTCGCACTGCTGCTTCTTGGTTTACCTGGATTGCAGTATCTGGAATCGCCTGTGCAATAACAACTTCTTTTATTTAAATCGTTAAATAGAAGTTATAAAAAGCCTCGCAGAAAATGCGGGGCTTTTTTATTTCTCCTGCGCGGCAATCTTCTTTCGTGAAAGGAGGATGTGGCCAAAAAAACCAATTGCTAGCGCAATGATTACGCCAATATTCGAATAGGCCCAAGGCCCACTCTTTCCACCAATAAGACCTAAGAAATATCCTTGCCATGACAACCAGCTGGCGAAAGTATTTGTAACAAAGCCCCAGCCAATAATTGAACCAACTGCAATTAGCGAAAGTGACTTAAGATTCCAAGAACCATAAATTCCTTTTGGGTTAAAGAGATCTGCTTCGACATAATCGCGCTTTCGCATAATTACATCAGCAACAAAGATTGCAGACCAGACGGCAATTGGAACGCCGAGTGTTATTAGAAAGCCCTGGAATGGACCGAAGAAGTTACCGGCTATCCAGACGATATAGATAGTTCCAATTGTCATAATCACGCCATCTATTGATGCTGCGACGTGGCGCTTTACTGGTAATCCAACAGATACCAAGGTGATTCCTGATGAATATAGATCCAATATTGCGCCGCCAATAAGTCCGAGAATCGCTACTGCTGCGAAGGGAATCAAATACCAAGTCGGAACCAAAGTTGTTAGCGCACCGATTGGATCGCCCGCAATCTTTTCGCCAAGGGATTTACTGCTGCCTGCTAACAGTGAACCGTAAATAACCAGAATAATTGGAACAATCGAAGCACCAAATACTGTCCACCCAATTACACCACGGCTAGAAACACTTCGTGGAAGGTATCTTGAATAATCAGCGGCAGAATTGACCCAACCTAAGCCAATTCCAGTTACTCCAAATATTAAAGCTCCAATAAATGCTTCGATACTTCCACTAGGGATTGCTGATATTGCGCTCCAGTCGACTTGGTCTGCTGTAAGAACGATATAACCAATTGTTAAAATTATTGTTGCGATTGTTAATACTTTTTGAATTCGCATAATCACTTGAAAACCTAAAACACCACCGAAAATTGTTAGCCCTGCTGCTATTGAAAACCCAAGTATGCGAGAGATATTGGGCTCGATATTTCCAACTCGAGTTAATACAGTTTCTGTTGCGAGTGTTGCGAGTGAAACTAAAACAGTTTCCCAGCCCACAAAGATTAAATACGAAAGCAGCCCTGGGACAAGATTTCCCTTTACCCCGAAGGCCGCACGAGATAGCGTCATTGTTGGTGCATTTGCCCGCTTACCTGCCAGAGAACTAATTCCAACCAAGCCAAATGAAGCTGTAGTTCCAATAATTGCTGCAAGAGTGGCTTGCCAAAATGAAATTCCAAAACCAAGAAAGAACGCACCGTAAGAAAGTGCAAGCAGTGAAACATTAGCTGCTGCCCAAGGCCAAAATAAACTTCTAGCCGAACCACTACGTTCATTTTCGGCGATGAAGTTTGTTCCATTCATTTCTAACATGGGGTAAAGAGTAGAGGTAATCGATACGATTAGCGCATGTTTAAGGGTGATGAATACCGTAAAGCCAGATTAGCAACACTTATCGCCTTTCTTATAAATGGTTTTTCAGTAGGAAATTTCGTTTCTAGAATTCCTGACTTTAAATCTGAACTTGGCATTTCAAATGGTGTACTTGGTGCGGCTTTATTATGTGGATCTATTGGTGTGCTTTCAGCTCTTCGCCCAGCAAGCAGAGGTGCTGCTAGATATGGCAGTGGACCCTTAACAAAGTATTCTGCTTTTACTTTGGCCCTTGCTGTCCCATTGGTTGGCTTACTTTTTAACCTTCCGTGGTTTCTATTCTCGCTATTTATATATGGCGTTCTCTCTTCGATTCATGATCTATCAATGAATGCACACGCGGCGGCTTTAGAAAATAAAGCAGGCAAGCGAGTCATGAGTACTTTCCATGCGATGTGGTCGATTGGTGGTTTAACTGGTGGCGCAATAGGTGGGTTCATCGCCAGCACAGATATTCCACTTCGAGTCCATGCGCTTTCAATCGGAATTTTCATCTTCGGCATCGCACTTATTACTAGAAATTGGTTCTTGCCAGCAGTTGCAGATAAGCATGCAATCGAAAAACACGAGAAACGAAAAGTGCCGCGCAAATTCTTAATCCTTGGGCTACTTGGTTTATGTGGCGCACTTGGCGAAGGGGCAGCAGCGGATTGGGGTGGTGTGCTTGCTCGTGAAACTTTCCATTCTTCGGCGCTAATGTCAGCGCTGCCTTATGTCTTCTTCTCATTCACAATGGTTTCCGGGCGGCTCTCTGGAGATTTTCTGGCACATAAATTCGGCGTCGTAAAACTTCTGACTTATTCCGGACTTCTCGCAGGCTTTGGTCTAACTGGTGGCCTTCTTATCGGAAATATTTATGGCGCAATCCTTGGTTGGTTCTTACTTGGAATCGGACTTTCAACAGTGATTCCAATGGCTATAAGTGCGACAGGAACGTTGGCTAATCAAAAGTATTCTGGACAAGTATCCGCAGCAGAAGGCGTTGCTCTGGTTACTGGGGTTGCCTACTTTGGCTTTGTTGTTGGTCCGCCATTGATTGGATTCCTCTCAGATCTAATGACTTTACGCTGGGCGATGTTGGTTCCAGCTCTATTGGCAATAATTTTTGGATTGAGTGCAAAAAAAGTTTTGTCATAGTAAATTGCATTCATGATTACACCTCAGAAACTCGCATCCAATCAATTCGATCATTTCTATAAAGGCGGATATCGCATTGGTGCCTTACGAAATGGTCCTGGTGGTCCAATGCGACCCGAGGAATGGATTGGTTCCATGACCACTCGCTTTGGCGAAAAAACTATGGGCTTATCAGTTCTATCTGATGGGAGTTATTTGCGAGATTCTGTAATTGCTAATCCAGAGAAATGGCTAGGCGCAGAACACTTAAATACCTTTGGCGCAAGTACTGAGTTGCTAATGAAATTACTTGATCCAGATCAAAGACTTCCAGTTCACTATCATCCAAATCGTAAGTTTGCTAAAGATCATCTTTCACTTAAACATGGAAAGACCGAGGCATGGATTATTTTAGAAGCACCTACTGGTGCAAATGTGGGACTAGGTTTCAACACCGAATTAAAGAAATCTGATGTTTCAAAGATGGTTGATGCAAGAGATGCCGATGGCTTACTTGCTTCACTGCAAAAATTTGATGTTAAAGCTGGAGACACTGTATTTGTTCCTGCCGGAACTCCACATGCAATTGGTGCTGGAATCTTTGTTCTCGAACTTCAAGAACCAACTGATTTATCTGCTCTGCTTGAGTGGAATGATTTCGCAGTTGATGGGGTTAAAGATGGCCATCTCGGTTTAGGTTTCGACACAGTTCTAGATGCGCTTCGATATACCCCAATTGAAAAAGAAGAGGCGAGCAAACTAGTCTTCTCAAATCGCTTGTTTAGTAATTCAGATCAATCAGTATTTACTGCAGTTGCAGATCCATATTTTCGCGCTGATTATCTTGCTGGCAAAAGCAGCAAAGTCGCTGCAGGTTTTAGTATCGCGTTGATTCTGGAAGGCAATGGAAATATTACTTTCGAAAATCACGCAGAAATTACCGCGGTTAAAGGTGATGCAATATTGATTCCACATTCAGCTGGAAGTTGGACTTTAAACGGTGCCAGCGGTGTCGTTTGTCGCCCACCGCTAGCTAAAGATGCTCCGCTAGCGCTTTAATTTAAGCGAGTTTATTGGCACGAACAATATGTTCAACCATGTACTTACGTGCATTTAGTGCCATTGGCTTATTTTCAGTCCAAAGATTGCGCCAAATTGCAAGTGCTAATGATAAATCTGGATGAACGATTGCTGAAGAGAAACTTTCAAAGGTAATAACGCCTTTGTAATTTATCTTCGCAAGGGCGCCAAATAGTTCGTCAAAATCAACGTTGCCAGTTCCAAGTCCACCGCGGTGGCTTGCGCCAATGTGAACATAACCAATGTGTTCAGCATTGTTAATGATCGGTGATGCTAGATCTTGTTCCTCAATATTCATATGATAAATATCGATATGGACCTTCACATTTGGTTCACCGATATCTTTAATCATGACAACTGCCTGATCAATGGTGTTAATTAAATTTGATTCGTAACGATTGACTGGCTCTAAGCCAAGTGTGATTCCCTTTGCTTGCGCGGCAATTGCTAAGCGCTTTAACGAAGCTACAGCATTTGCGCGAGATTTTTCAGTTGCTGGGTGTGAGTATTTGCCAAGTGCGCTAAATAGCACGCCCCCTAGATAATCGCCTTCGATTCCCGCAACTACATCTAACGCAGCCATTAATTTAGCTTCACCTTTAGCAACAATTGCTGGGTCTTCATTATTTATATCTGCATCAAACGAGAGACCTAGAGAACAAGCAGCCTTGATCCCAAATTCTTTAAGTGTTGCAAGTGTGTGTTCGGTATCGATAAGTGATGGATCTAGTGCTGGGATTTCGATTAAGTCGTAACCCGCTTCAACAGTATTTTGGATTGCTTCACGACATTCTGCGTGAGACCAGCCGCCAACCCATACAAGAGCGTGGACACCTAATTTATTTGGAAGTTGAATTGTCATGTGGCAAGTATATTAATTTTTGGTTGTCGCGCTAGTAGCCAAATTTCCCAGACTTTCCAGAGCATTCACCATCATTGGCGGACATAAATCTCCGGGCGCTATTACTGGTTCAAAGTGCCACCATTCATTCTCATAAATGCGGCAAAGTCCAAATAGTGAACCGTTCTCTTCTAACCATTTCACCGCAATTTTATCGCCTGGGTAATTAACATCAATTGCAGTTCCCCAAGGGTGGTTTGAAATATCCTTTGGCAACACCCACTTAGAAGCCTCTTCTTCGCTGCCATATTTTCTAACAGCATCTGCAAATAATTTGGCCTGTACCGCCTGCGATCTAAAGCCTGAAGTTATCTGCAATTCATAACCAAGTTTCGCCGCAGCCACTTGAGCCGCTAAGAAGCGAACTTCGAATGTGTGATTTAAAGCTGTTGGTCTAATTTCTCCGTGAACGATTGGAGAAATTCCCAATGACTCTTCATTTAAAGTACAACCCAAGCTGGTGTCACTACTGCGCAATTCTTTATTAATTGCATTGAAGCAAAGTAATTTCTGCGGTGGTGGGACGAAGCTTTGTGATTGTGGAATAGTGCCACTTCTTGCAATTCCAATAAGAGCCGCAACAAGTAGTAGGTATCCAAGAATCGCTAATAGAAAAATACTGCGTTCTTTAGACATATTTTCGGGCTTTATCTGGATAGTTCGTGATAATCCCATCAATCTTCAGTTCTTTACAATATTTCATATCGCTGCCCTCATTAACAGTCCAAGAAAATATCCGTTTACCCCGTTTTCGCAAGGATTTAACTAATTTAGGATGGCGGCTAATTAAATCAATATTCAGCGCAACAATTTGGGTTGGGGAGAGAATCGCTTGCAAATAGAATTTCGAAACCGTGCAAGCGCTATTTTTCTTAGCAAATCTTCGTGCAGCAAACCAAGAGAAGGACATGCAAATTATTTCTATACCTGAATCAGCAATTTCGGCCTGCCTCTCTTTCAATAGTGCAAGAACTTTGCGTTCAATTGCACCGCCAAAAAGGACAGGATGCTTACTTTCGATTAATAAATCTTTACCATTTGCAATCGCTAAAGTTAGGAGTTCCTCTAAAGAAATTACTTTGGCAAGTGTTTTTAACTCACTGAATTCTATTTTTGATACGCGCTTATTAATTCCTGAAATTCTCTCGGTAGATGAATCATGAAAACAGGCAATCTTCCGATCTTTCGTTAATCGAACATCGCACTCAAAGCCATCAGCTTGATCCTCCACAGCGGCAAGATAAGCAGCCATGGTCATTTCGGGCGATCGACCCGAAGCTCCTCGATGCGCGAATACCTTCATTTGCCAATGACAAAACGAATTGAATTCACAAATCCAAATTTCTTAACTGGTGGTTTTATTAAGAATGCAAAGCGCATAGGTAGTGCCCAGATACCAAAAACTCGAGTAAATATTTTTGAACGGGCCAAGATGTCTCTCTTTGTATTGCGTAAATTTCCGGAACTCTCGCTTGGATGCACAGCAACAACTATTGGAAGGAACTCCCCTTTTAGGCCTGCACGTAATGCGTCAGCGATAAATATATATTCATCGCCCAAGTAATTCTCAGCGCCGGCGCCGAAATTTTCGTCAAACTTAATCCCCGCGGATTTTATGGCTTCAGAGCGAATCATGATTTCATAAGTAGCAGCCTTGGCTGAATTTGTTAACTTTAAAGGGTGGCCACTTTTCGGATATACCTTACGCAACTTTCCATTCTCATCGATAGCCTGAAGTAATAAAAGCGCAATATTTGGATGAGACTCAAGATAGGAAACTGCATTGCTAATTCCTGGTTCATTGAAAGTGACATCATCATCACCAAAGAGCAGATACTTGGACGTTGTATTCTCTATGACTTTGTTTCGGCTTTTAGTAACTCCACGGTTTGATAACTCGAGCACTTTAACCTCAGGATTTAGATCAGAAATAGAAATTGATTCCGGATTCTGAATAACAACTAAGTTCTCTACAGAATCCAAGAATTTAATGTTCTTCGCGCGGTTAGCTAAAGTTGAATAACCGATCGTAAGGAGCGAGTTCTTATTCACTGTGGGTGCGAGCCCTTGCGAACCTCATTAAACCGCTGGAAATATTTGAGAGACTTGAATTCTGCATTCGTAAACCAAAGAATAGAACCACGGTATTTGAAGGGCTGATTTCACCGTTGTAACTAAAGAAAATAAGAGCCGCAAAGAGAATCAACATCGCCATACCTGACAATAAAATTCCAGTTTCACCCGATTTAATTCGAGTGCCGATCTTTACAGAATTTGGAACGTGTTCTTTCTTTGCTTTGGCTTTAACAAAACCACGCTGTGCCTTAATTTGATTCCTAAAGATTCTTCCAAGAATCTGGAAGATTACCAAAACCACAAGAATATTTAAAAGGCCAAATTTCCAATTTAGAAAGGTAAAGAAAAGAATTACTACGCCCATTTGAGTGAATATGCTCAAGAGTGATGTTAGTTCGAAGGCCAAAGACCAGCGCCAGTTTTCTTTGCTGCGATGGACTTCTTTGTCACTTGCTTTAAAGGCTCGATCAAAAACATTCACACGATAAATTCTTTGAAAATAGTGCCCGGCTCGTGTTGCGCCAAAGAAAAGGAAGAAACCTGCGATGTAAATAACTAAGTGCGATTTAGGAAGCGTTTCTTCGTTCATAATTATTTTAGTAAAAATCTTGGCTACTGCTAACTCAGAAACTGAGATAAAGGCAGCGATTAAAACCAAGCTGATTAAAATCAAGCGATATTTTGTGGTTGGAAATAGCTGCAGCAAAGCTGCTTTAAGCTGTCCTAAGATTTGGCGCACGGGTTAATTATTCCGTAGTTTTGCGGATGAGACTATCGCCGCGATATGTCCAACCGTAACAAATGCGGCGATTCCAAGGGCTATTTTCAGTGAAATTCCATTCGCCCCAAATATGGCGACAAACATCGTAAATTCGACAGAATGAAAGATTCTTTGAGCTGGCAGATAATTGAATAACTTCCTCGCCTTTCGAAGCACTCCTTTTATTGGCAGATTTACTCCGGATTTATCTTGAATTTTAGATAGACCAGAGAATGCTCGTGCCACATGTACCGCATCATTTAAGCCCTTATTGATAATAACTAAGATCGCAAGTAGCGCACCAAGATATGGATAAATTGAAGAGGTGAGTGACTCATTTGGCCAGTTAGCTAACCGCAGCCCAAAGCAGATCGGTAATAGCCCTTCTGCCGCATAATGACCCAATTTATCCAAGAAGATTCCCATTGGAGATTTAGTTTCGCGCCATCTTGCAACTTCACCATCGCAGCAATCAACCAGCATTTGCAAGTGACTTAGGAACAGCGCCAGTGCAAGCCCTATCCAACCTTGTATTAATAGCGCAGGACCAATTGATGCACCAATCAAAATCATCATCCAGGTAACACCATTTGCAGTAATTGGCGTTCGCAAAAGAATCCGTGTTAGGTAAGGTGAAATACTTCTTTGATATAAATCAGCAATCCAATGCTCGGATGTAGAACGCCCTGTTACAGAGACCGGTTGTGAAATTTCACGTATCTGCGCGATTGTTGGGCGCGCTGGACGGTTTGGATTATTATTCATAAATCAATTCTGACTTTTCTTATGTCCGAAAATCCACTGCACGGAGGAGACAATGAAGAATAGGAAGCCGAAGTAATAAATAAGTGGCAGAAGTGAAAGTTCAAACCAGACCCAGATTGCAATTAGCACCAAGCGGCCAAAGATAAAGCCACCCAAAATTGATAGCCACCTTGGTTTGGCTTCATTTTGGAGTGCGCGATACATATTGTCGTAATGGTTAAAGAGAATTGCAAAGAGAAGCAAGAATAATTTCGGGCGATCTAGCTCGGTTATCAATGCCAATTCTATGAAGATTGCGCCTTCTAGAAGACGAAGCAAGGAAGGAACTAACCAATCAAATCTGTTTGTTGTGTTCTTGCTGTTAATGGAGTCAATTTGGTAATCAATTAGCTCTTTGTTTAGGCGATCCTTTGGCCAAGTTACAGTTTTACGAACTCTGCCGCGAAAGACTAAAGCGATGGAAATAAGCCCAAGAATTGGCATTATTGTGAAAGTAAAGGCTGGTCCGCCAATTACCGATGATGCGCTGATAACTAACCAACGTTCTCCGATTGGAAATTGAATTGCTTTCTTAGACCAATATTCAAACCTAGATTTCTTCTCTCGTTCAGTCGTAATATATTGATCGTTCTTGATTTCAAAATCAAGCGGTTCTAATTGCGAACTTCGAACCTTGTTTATTCGAGCAAAGTTGTAATCAGATAAGTGTCTAAAAGTTTGGAACAACATCATTCCCATGGCAGGAATCCATAAATCTCGGCCGTTCTTTGCAGAACCATAAGCAAGTGCAAAAAAGACTAAATATTCTTTAATTCGATCAGTTATCGCATCCAACCACGCGCCCAATTGTGAAAATTGCCTGGTGTATCTAGCAAGCTCGCCATCGACGCAATCAATAATGATGCTTAGCTGCAATAGAACTGCTCCAGCAAAAATTGCCCAGAAAGTTCCGCGGCTAAATTCATAAGCTGAAAATAGACCCACTGCAAAGGAGATTAAAGTAACTTGGTTTGGCGTCATTTTTAATCGGACCGCTAGCCATGTGAATAGTTTTGAAAACTTTCGCAGGACAAAGACGGAGTAAAAACCGTCGTTAGCGCGGTTTGCTAATTTCAGTCGAAGGCGCGCATCATTTAATTCAGAGATCTGCTTTGCAACTTTTGTACGTTCCCCAAGATCTGTTGATCGAATAAATGGTGCACCTGCAACTTCTGCTGGTGCGACAACGAGTGCGGCTCTAACTAATGCAACAAGAACCAGATCAATTGCATCTCCAGCATGATTAGTATTTTTAATCTTTGTAAGGATTTCAATTATTTCGCTGCGCTGCGATTGCGAGAGTCGAATTGCACCAAGGAATGTGTGATTGCCGTGACCAACTTCATGGAACCTAGAGGTTGCACCTGTTATACGCCCCTGGCTTACTCGGGTTTCTCCGCCTTTAACTTTTGAAACTAGGGCCGTCGTAACGGTTCTTGGATAATCGGTTAATAATTCGAGGTGAGGTTTTGTTACAACAGTGGCCTGGTCAATTACAAGTAAGTCTTGATTTCCGGATTCAAAAGCTTCGAGAATCTCAGCAATCTTGCTCCCTTGGTTAACTTCTAAGGTGCGAAGATTTTCCGTCATAAGCGGTAATCTATCGTGCCTAGCGTGAATTCTTAAGATATCGATGGGTAAAGAAGGTAGAGATGGCAATTCAAGTTGTGATTCTGGCGGCTGGTATGGGAACTCGTTTAGGTAAGCCGTGGCCCAAGCCACTGACAGCCTTATCTGATGGTCGATCAATCATGCAACAACAAATGGAAAATGTTGAAAAAGTTTTTGGTAATAAAGCAAGAATTACCGTCGTGGTTGGATTCAAACTTGAAATGATTATGGAAGCACACCCCCATGCATCATTTGTTTACAACGAAATTTATGATCAGACAAATACATCCAAGAGTCTTCTTAAAGCGTTAAGAGCTAGCCAAGAATCCGGTGTTCTCTGGTTGAATGGCGATGTTGTTTTTGATGCCAAAGTATTAGAACGAGTCGCATCTCGAATTGAATCTGAAAAATCTTTTGTTTGTGTTAATACTTCAGCAACATCTGATGAAGAAGTTAAGTACACAGTTGATGAAAAAGGATTCATAAAAGAATTATCGAAAACTGTAAAGAATGCTCTAGGCGAAGCAGTGGGAATTAATTTCATCTCGGCATCTGAAAAAGCACATGTAATCGCCCAACTTGAAATCTGCGCCGAGCAGGATTATTTCGAACGCGGGCTTGAACTCGCAATTGAAAAAAATGGGATTCAAATGGAGCCGGTAGACATATCTGATCTCTTTGCCGTCGAGGTTGATTTCCAGGCAGATTTAGATCGTGCAAACCAGGGTTTGAAATAACTATTTCTTAAATCTGTTCAAGCTCACCCGAATTGCTGCTTCTACTTCATCAATCTTGGCCTCTGAAACTTTGTGTAAGAAAGTAATTGGTTTGATCTCTTCGATATCTAAATTAGGGTCAATTGCTATGGGATCCATAACCGGTACGCCAGCGCCCAACGCGTAATCTGAATATTTAATGCCGGTTCCATGTACATATTCTTCGAAACCTTTAAACACCACCAAGGCGCAAGGAATTCCATAGCTTTGGCAAGTAATCATTACATGCATTGCACTTGTTACTACGCTCTCGTACTCATTCAATTTCTCAATAAATGCAATGATGTCATTTGGGTGTGAAATTTGAACTGAAAGTTCATCAAAATTTTCTGGCAATCTAACGGGGGCCTGTAAATGTGTGTAATGGCGAACAAGTGCAATTCGTCCATTTGTTTCACCTCTGGTAAATGGCAATATCCTGGCGAGAACTACACCTGGATCGCCAAAACAAGTTATCTCCGGTCCGCCAGAGTCTCTTAATAATTTTGCAGTGTGTGGGCCGCGAACCGAAATGTAATCAGCTTTCGGATTTAGCGCATGTTTGAAAGAACTTACGCCAGTTCCAACGACCACAGAATTTGATTTAATGAATCTTCCAACTGAACCGAGGCTAACAATATGGCTCTTATTGGTTCTATTGGTGAGGCCCTGAAAAATTATTTTATTTTCGGTGTAATGATTAAAGATAAATGGCGTCAGCCAATCACCAAAATTTCCAGGGAAAGGGTTTTCCCACCAGGATAAAGAAATCTCTTTATTTCCTGGCTTTGCGGAATACGCAAGATAGCTCGATGCAACTTTTATTGCGGCGCTTTCATACCTATTAGGGAGGACTTTGCGCCTGAAATGAGAGAGTGAAACATTGAATTCAGCGAGGTTTCCACTTTTACCGGCTGCGACTAATTTATTAATAGTTTGATTATTAATATTGTTATGGTTTTTGCCAGTTAAGAATCCGGTTATTCCTGAAGCATCAACGATTAACCTTAATTTAGTAGAAATTCTTAAAGGTAATTTCTCTTCAATTTTCCTAACAATGCGGAGCAATTCACGCTTTGGATGCAATAAACGTCTTGCGGTATTGCCTTTATGCTGTTCTACCAAATTCTTAAAGTTTTCTACCTGACCGCTCGATCCAAATCTAAAGAAAACTTCATGGCTTTCAAGCGATCCTACGCCTTTATCAACTGCGCAATTAGAAGGAATAATCTGAAACGTCATATTTCCTGAAGTTGCCCGCCAAGCTTCCTCAAAGAAGTAGTCATCGGTTGCGCGAACAGTTGCAACCTCTTCAAAATCGGCTGCCGCTTTAATCATCGCGCGTGCTTGGTTAGAATTATTTATTCCCCAGAAACATGGCTCCCAAAATCTTCCTCGATTTTGATATCCGATTTTGGTTGGACTGCTAAACCCACGTTGAAAACCGATTAAGTCGGCCGATGAATTTAAAATGAAATCCGGAATAGAGAATAATTCGCAATCAACATCGATCCAAAAAACTTTTTTATCGGGGTTTTTTTCACAAACTTCGGCGATGAAACCAACTTTCCGGCGGCAAATAGCCGCCCAGTCTTCGCCCTCTTTTTTTGTGATTTCACGGAGGTCGTATTGGATTCCCAAGCTCTCTAAATTCGCTTTAAGCCTTGCACCATGAGCCTTGTAATAATCATCACTGGTGAAAAATGAGCAGACTATTGCGTTCTTGATTCGAATCTCGGGCTTTATTTCGGGAAGGGGTTTTGGCTTGAACTGGCTTTCGAGGGCGGCAAAAACGTCCTTACCTTGAAAATCCAGAGTGGTCATGGGCGTAACTTAGATAACTCCTCTGAACCGAGTTAAAGCGCTTGGAAAACTAAATGTAGACAGAAAGTGAATTTTAGGTTCAGACTTATTTCTTATTTACGAATACCTTTGCGAATATCGCGCTTAATCATCTTCCAAAGAACTTTGGCCACATAACGAGTTGGCAGTTTTTCTACCACTTTTAAATCTATTGCAATCAAAGCTTTAGCAGCTAGTTCAACCGGGATCATAGTTATTTCGGGATTATCGCCTACCGCAATCTGGGCGGATTCAAATGAATCAATATCTCCAATTATTTTGATTCCAAGGTTCTTTATTTTTTCGACATTCTTAGCCGAAACTTCCTTCGCAATATCTACGGCCCATTGTGGGGTTAATAGCCTGGCATCGCCAGGTTCGGGAGTTACCTTGTTAGTTAGGTACTTAATGGCGCCATTTCTAATAAAGGTTTCATAGTCATGCCAGCTACGCTTCTTCGGAAACTTCTTGTTAATAGTGTTTAAAAGAGTTATCTCATTTAATGATAGTGAACGATTGCTATCTTTGTCGTTTTGCGGCGCTAAGAAACCCGGCTTTAATCCAAGAAGTGCATTAAATTGATCATACATAAATTCTGGATTCTTCTCGTCGACAATAAGGAGAATTACATTCTCGCCGCCGAAATGCTTAATCCACTTTGCTAAAACATCGGCATGCATATGGCGAACCCAGAATGATGGTGTAATTGTGGAAACTCCTGGTTCATCCAAGATCGAATGCAGCCACTTTTCATAGCTACTTTTTATACCGATTTTTAAATGTTGTTGATAGGCAGATGGAATAATCTTCAAGAGTGGGCGTAGGGTGAAACAAATAGTTACATCACTTGTGCCAAGATCTTTCTTAAATTTTATGATTTGTTCTTCGGTTAATTCACATAAGAATTCCGAACTAATTAGAACGGTCGATTTTGCACCTTTTATTGTCTTTACAAATCTGCGCCACTTTTCATCAGTTGCCAGGACTCCTCCGCGATCTTCCCAACCCCAGGTTTTCCCCATAAGAGAATAAACAGCCTTGTGATGCGCTTTTCCACCAACGTGTGGATAAGTTATTCCTGCGCCATCTAATTCATTGGTGGCCGCAAAGAAGCTTGATTGAATGGCAGTTGTTCCGGTCTTATGGAAACCGGCATGAACAAATATTTTCTTCGCCATATCCAAAACTTTACCTGTTGAATTTAAATCCAGGTACTTATTTCTAGGCAAATTTGCTCAAATATCGCTCCCTTTGGGTCAATAAGTTCGAAGTGACCAAGATTGGGAACCTCTAATAATTGCGTATTTACGCTGGCCATTTTCGCTACGTAGTCCCTTGAAAATTGAATCGGAACTCGAATATCTAAAGATCCGTGCACTAGAAGGGTTTTAACTTCAAGCGCTGGTCTTTCCATAGGATTCAAATTGCTTCTCATCTTTGCTGGCGCGCCTAAGAAATCTGCCACAGCGCCTTCATCTAAATCTAATTCTTCTGCGCGCACTAAATCTGTTACGGCTGCAAGTGCAATGACACCAACTACTTTCGCATTTTCAGTTGCGATGAGTGCCAGATGCCCGCCGGCCGAATGCCCTATCAAAATTACTTTTTTAAAATTTCTTGAAACATCTGCAATCGCCAAATTTATATCATTTAAAGTAGCATCCGGATTACCGATGATTCTGCGATATTCGATAGAAGCCACTGGCCAACCAGATTCTGCAAATGCTGCTGCAAGCGGTGATACATGTCTTCGGTCAAATTCTGCGCGCCAGAATCCACCGTGTATTAAAACTATAATTGGCTTTGTAATTTCTTTAGGTAAGTAAAAATCAATTACTTGATCTTTAAATTCACCATAACTCTTGCTTCTAGTTGGTATAGCTGGTTCTAAATCAAAAACCGAACGATCTTCAACTCCCATTACTTAAATAGAATCCATAACAGTAATTTTTTCGCCATTTACAAATTCGACTGCAATGCTCTGCCAGGCCTTACTTGCATCATTGACCATATGCGCATCCCATAATCGTCGATTGGTCCAAACTTCCCAAACACAAACTTGATTCTCGTTCTTGGTATCAAGCAAGATTTCCAAATTCTCACAACCATCTTCGGTGCGGATATGTGCCCCATGCTTCTTAATATGTTCCGCAAAAGCTGCGCGCATTCCGGGCTTAACGTCAATCTCCACGAATAAATAAACTTTGCTCAAGGCTCTCCTTTTATTGATGAAAATATGCGTTCAGCCTACCTCGCGGGAGTGTTAGCCCTAGATGGGCGAAAGATATGTGTCCTAAATTATTTATTAATTCCCTCTAACCTCTAGCGCTCTTGGCTCAAAGTGGGAAGATATGGGCGTGACTAAAACCGTAATCCCATTACATCAAGTAACAATCAGATTTGCTGGCGACAGCGGCGATGGAATGCAACTAACTGGCGATCGCTTCACAATGGACACCGCAAGTTTAGGCAATGACATTTCGACGCTTCCTAATTTTCCGGCCGAGATTCGAGCGCCGCAAGGCACACTTCCGGGAGTATCTTCATTCCAACTTCACTTTGCAGATCACCATATTCAAACTCCGGGCGATGCACCGGATGTTTTAGTCGCGATGAATCCCGCGGCGCTAAAAGCCAATATCAAAGAGTTGCAACGTGGCGCAATGATTATTGTAGATAGCGATGAATTCACAACTCGAAATCTTGCAAAAGTAGGATATGAAACAAATCCACTTGAAGATGGTTCATTAGATAGTTTTAAATTGCATCCGGTTGCGTTAACCAGTATTACGGTTGCTGCACTTTCAGAGCTCAATGTAACTCGCAAAGATGCTGAACGATCCAAGAATATGTTTGCTCTTGGTTTACTAACTTGGATGTATCACAGACCAACTGAATCTACTGAAAAATTCCTTGCGGCAAAATTTGGAAAGAAACCTGATGTTCTAGCTGCAAACTTGGCAGCGTTCAAGGCTGGTTGGAATTACGGCGAGACGACTGAAGATTTCGCCGTTTCATATGAAATCGCACCAGCCAAGATGCCACCGGGAACTTATCGAAACATGAGCGGAAACGTTGCAATGGCTTACGGCCTAATTGCAGGTTCGAAGCGGAGCAATTTAAAACTCTTCTTAGGCTCGTACCCAATTACTCCGGCATCAGATATTTTGCATGAACTTTCAAAGCATAAAAAATTTGGTGTAATAACTTTCCAGGCTGAAGATGAAATTGCAGCTGTTGGATCCGCACTTGGTGCTTCGTATGGGGGTGCACTGGGTGTTACAACAACTTCAGGTCCCGGTCTAGCGCTAAAAACCGAAATGATTGGCCTGGCAGTGATGCTTGAATTACCACTCATAATCATTGATGTGCAGCGTGGTGGACCTTCAACTGGTCTTCCTACGAAAACTGAACAAGCTGATCTGCTTCAGGCAATGTTTGGTCGCAACGGTGAATCTCCTGCTGTAGTAATCGCACCTTCAACCGCTACAGATTGTTTCGCAATTGCCTTAGATGCAGTCCGAATTGCAACAACTTATCGAGTTCCAGTTTTTATTCTCTCTGATGGTTACATTGCAAATGGAACGGAACCTTGGAAAATTCCAAACGTTGATGATCTTCCAGATTTACGTGTTGAATTCGCAAAGACTCAAGAAAATTTCATGCCATACGAGCGCGATCCAAAAACTTTAGCAAGACCATGGGCGATCCCTGGAACTAAAGGCATGGAACATCGAATTGGTGGCGTTGAAAAAGCCGATAAGACCGGAGAAATTTCTTACGACCCTACCAATCACGATTTAATGGTTCGTCTTCGTGCCGCCAAGGTGGCAGGCATTGAAGTGCCTAATTTAATTGTTGATGATCCAAATAACGATGCAAAAGTCTTAGTTCTTGGTTGGGGATCTACCTTTGGCCCAATCGCAGCAGCAATCGAAGCGCTGCGTGAAAATGGGCAGAAGGTTGCGCAAGCACACCTTCGTTATATAAATCCATTCCCTAAGAACTTGGGCGCAGTTCTTGCAAAGTATGACCGAGTTATCGTTCCTGAAATGAACTTAGGTCAACTCGCAATGTTGCTTAAGTCCGAATTCTTGAAAGACATCACGGGTTATAACAAGGTCCGTGGTCTGCCCTTCTCAACTAGCGAATTAATGGAAGTAATTATGGCGGTGCTAAATGACTGATCTACTGTTAACTAAAAAAGATTTCACTTCAGACCAAGAAGTTAAGTGGTGTCCTGGTTGTGGTGACTATTCAATTCTTTCAACCGTTCAGGGTTACCTTCCAGAACTTGGTGTACCTCGCGAAAACGTAGTATTTATTTCAGGTATTGGATGTTCATCTCGTTTCCCTTATTACCTTGAAACCTTTGGTATCCACTCAATCCATGGCCGTGCTCCAACTCTTGCGACTGGGCTTGCGATATCTCGCCCAGAGCTAACCGTTTTTGTTATTACCGGCGATGGTGACTCACTTTCAATTGGTGGAAACCATTTAATTCACGCCCTTCGCCGAAATGTGAATCTCAAGATTCTGCTATTTAATAACCGAATTTATGGATTAACTAAGGGCCAGTACTCACCAACAAGTGAGCAAGGAAAAATTACTAAGTCAACTCCAGCTGGTTCATTGGATACTCCTTTTAATCCAATCTCACTTGCCCTTGGTGCAGAAGCAACTTTCGTAGCGCGCTCGATCGATAGCGATCGTAAACACTTAACAGAAATGCTTCGTGCCGCATCGGCTCATAATGGATCTGCGCTTATTGAGATCTATCAAAACTGTCCGATCTTCAACGATGATGCTTTTCAAATAGTTAAAGATGGTGAAACCAAGGGTGCTGCAATCTTGCAATTGGTTCATGGTCAGCCAATTAAATCTGCAACTCATGGAGTTATCTACAAAGAAGGTGGGCTGCAAGTTGTTGCTCTAGATTCTGTTTCTGAAAGTGAATTAGTTATTCATAATGCAAATAATCCAGATCCGACTTACGCATTTGCGCTTTCTAGACTCTCGTCTTCAATTCTCGAACATGTTCCAGTCGGAATATTTAGAGATGTCGAACGGGCTGAATATGGTGGGCTGGTTAATGACCAAGTTGCCGATGCCATTAAAACTCAAGGTGCTGGAGATTTAGCAACACTTCTTGCTGGCTCTGACACTTGGGTTGTCAATTAAATGGCAACAGAATCGGCTCTGGAAACTGCTCGTTCGCAATTACGTCGCGCCGTTGAGTTACTGAAACTTTCTGAGAACGATTGGCAGACGCTTTCAACTCCACGTCGAATTCTTGAAGTTGCTGTTCCACTTCGTCGTGATAACGGAAATGTGGAAATGTATAAGGGTTTTCGCGTTCAATATTCAACAACTCGTGGCCCCTCAAAAGGTGGTGTTCGCTTTCACCCAACAATCGATATGGATGAAACGGTCGCACTTGCAATGTTGATGACTTGGAAATGCGCACTTACAAATCTGCCTTATGGTGGCGCAAAGGGTGGCATTGCAGTTGATGTTCATGATCTTTCGCTAAGTGAGAATGAACGTCTAACAAGGCGATACACCTCTGAAATTCTGCCAATCATCGGACCTGAACGCGATATCCCGGCGCCAGATGTTGGCACTGATGAACGCAACATGGCCTGGATGATGGACACCTACTCTGTTAACGCAGGTTTCTCGGTGCCAGGTGTTGTTACCGGAAAACCAATTGTTCTAGGTGGCTCTCTGGGCCGTACATCTGCAACTGGTGATGGAGTAGCTATTTCAGCTATCGAAGCGCTGCGGGTAAAAGGAATTGCACAAGCAGGCGCAACAGTTGCAATCCAAGGTTTTGGAAAAGTTGGTTACTGGACTGCTATCGCACTTGAGAACTTCGGCTTAAAAATTGTTGCAGTCAGCGATGTTCATGGTGGAGTTACTGGTTTTAAGAGCGTTGCTGAACTCTGGGATTACTTCCAGGCTAATGGCAATCTAAATGCACCTGGTACTGAAAAGTTAACCCAAGAAGAGCTAATTCAATTAGATGTCGATGTGCTAATTCCGGCAGCTCTTGCCGATGCGATCACCCAAGCAAATGCATCTAGCATCAAGGCGAAGATAATTGTCGAAGGTGCAAATGCACCGACCACCCCAGGTGGAGATGCAATTTTAAATGATAAGAATATTCTTGTAGTTCCAGATATCTTGGCCAACTCTGGCGGCGTAATTGTTTCCTATTTTGAATGGGTTCAGGATAAGCAGAACTATTTCTGGACCGCAGATGAAGTTAAATCAAATCTAAATGACATCTTGATGCGTTCATTCCGTGAAGTCGAATCAATGGCTACAAGCATGAATATTTCTTGGCGTGAAGCTGCACATGTAATTGGCGTGGCTAGAGTTGCTGAAGCCCATAAGCTTCGTGGTTTGTATCCATAGCCAGTAAAGCGCTTTAGAAAATGACTAAGCCCCACCGTTCTACATGGTGGGGCTTAGTTTTTTAACTAAACTATTGCTAGGCGCAGCTCAAGCTTAGTTAAATACCTTAGTCCAATCAGAGATAGTCAATGTGTAGTACTGACCACCTTCGACAGCTGAGTTATCTAAATTCTTTTTAGATGACGCAGGCAATGAAACAAGATCTGGCCGAGCTGGGGAAAGTGCGCCCTTTACTCCGCTATCGATTGTTGTAACACCACTATAAGTGTGAATCTGGGCATTTAGCATTAGATAAGTTTTCTTATCTCCAGCTTTTGCAAGTAGCGAAGAAACATCAATCACTCCTGATGATTCTTCATCGATTGTCATGTACTTGCTTCCTGCCGCTGTGAAGTACTTGCTATCGAACTTAGCCAAGGTTGCAAGCTTTCCATCAGATATGCGATAAGCAAGAACTCTTGCAATATGTGCATTGTTACCTGGATCTTCTTGGATAACTACGATGCCGCTATCTGTGACAGTGATGTTATCTGGCTTGCTCAGGTATGGGGCTTCTCCACCATTTAGAAGCATTTCTAAGTTTGCTCCCTCAAGTGGGTTCTGCGCATCCTTGAAAGTTAGGCGCCATAGTGCGCCACCATCTCGTGAAACACCAGGTTCGGCAGGATTTTCAGCGGTTGCAACTGGATCCTTATTTGATTCAGTGGTTACAAAGTAGAAAACATTTGGATTCTTTGGATCCCAGTTTCCATCTTCGATACGAGCGAAAGTTGTTCCGGCATCACGAGCACCCTTTGCAAATCCTGTGACATCAGTATTCCATTCAATCTTCTTGAATGTAGCCGCTGTTGGAGTTGACTTTGCAATTGTTGTGCGGAAAATATTATCTGTTGCAGCAGTTGGAACATTTAGCACATAAAGATCGCCATTTGTTAAACCAGCCTTATCGACACTTGTTCCTGTGCTCTGCTTCTTTCCTAAGTATAAGTGAAGTTGTGAATCAGTAGCAGATCCATCTTCAGTAATAACAGCTACTGTGTTCGGACCTTTCTTTGTTGCAGGAATTATATTCTCCATTGATAACATTCCAACCCGAGGAAGTTGATATCCCGCACCAGCCATATCAAATGCAAATCCGCGAGAACTGTCACCTACTTCTTCGCCTGTAGTGTAAAGCCCTCCATCAAAACCGACTCCGTTATAGATGAATGTCCCGGCAGCTGTATAAGTTCCAGAACAGAAGCGACTTACGCCCCAACCAAATGATCCGGCAGCAGCATTCGTTGGTTCGCCACCAATTGGTGTTGAAACATATGCTCCAGTCTTATAGTTCCAGAAGTTCCAAGAAGTGATCAGTGGTTCTGCAGCATCAAATTTATTAAGTGTTTTGCTGTAATTGAATTTTGTGATTGACACGCCCCATGGGCGATCTGTAGTTGCGCTCTTCATCGCAATCTTGTCGTTAATCGCTACTTCGTGATTTGAGAGAACTGTGATTCCACGACCATTTTCAGAAGCAAAGGCGCCCATTCCATCTGGAATTCCACGAATAACTGTTCCGCTTAAAATATCGCCGGTTGTTGCAATTGGATTAATAGCAACGGCATCGCTTTCGGCAACTAAATAGACTGGCTTACCTGCTGGCCAAGAAGCTGCAGTAAGTGAAATTACTGCTGCAAAGGAAAAAATTCCCGCAGCTATTTTCTTTAAACTCATTATGTTCCTCCTGTAGATGGATCAGTTGCGTAGGTGCATCCTTGGGCAAGACCGACAAACTCAGCCAAAACTCTTGGTATTGATTTGGCTAATTCCTAGTTAATATTTAACAGCAGCGAACCAAGATGAACTGTTAGTTAACTACGATAAAACAGCCAAGATCAGCGATATTATTTTCGAATGAGTTCATTTAACCGCCGTGGAATTCTTATTGCGAGTTTGGGAATTCTCTTTTCAGGATTTAACGCGGCGGTCGGCGCGCTTGAACAACCAGCTTTAAAACCTAAGCGGGTTGGGCAAGTTATTGTTTGGCGTAACAAGAAATATACGGCCATCAAATCCGGCAAGAAGATTATTTGGAATAAGGGAATAACGATTGTGAGTACACCCTCACCAAAGAATTCACAATCGCCGATGCCGCAAGCATCAGTCGCCGACGCCAAGCCGAGTTCTGGGCCTCCCAAAATTACTGAAATTAGAATTGCTGCATCAAATGATCTTTCAGCAGGTGAAACTAAAATCTTCATGAATAAGGATTCTTACGGCCGAGGAAAACCCTACATAATTACGCGTTCAAATAAGGGTTTGGTGGCATTTGACAATGTTTGTACTCATGAAGGTTGCGGGGTTGAATTAGAAAATCACAAACTAATTTGTAAGTGTCATATTTCATATTTCGATAGCAACACTGGCAAAGCAATTTCAGGCCCCGCAAATGCGCCTTTAAAGAGTTATGAGGTTAAGGAATCTAACGGCGAGATTTTCGTTTTAGATTTTCCCTGGTGATCTGGTGCGCTTGAAGGGATTCGAACCCCTAACCTTCTGATCCGTAGTCAGATGCTCTATCCGTTGAGCTACAAGCGCAGGCGTGCTGGCAAATACTACCCGTTGATTAAGGTTGCCCCAAACGCAATAGATCAGGGATTGAAACTGCCTTAACGCGTGGTTTCCCGCGGGCTTCACCTGCGGCAACTTCAGCATCGTTGATTCGTACCCAATATGCCTGGTCAACAATTTTGTGATCTGGTTTTAAAAGATTGGTTATGTCGCCATCGTTCTTTGCTTCTTTTAAATCAGAAATCAATAACTGCATCACTTCAGCGGCATCACTCTTGTTTGTTCCGATAACTCCTGATGGACCGCGCTTTGCCCAGCCGACTGCATAAATATTTGAACCTTCAACACGGCCATCTACATTCGAAATCTTTCCCTTTTCGAAATTCACACCATCGATTGACTCTGCAACATATCCGATGCCGGTAATAACTAAGTCGCAAGGAATTGTTACATCACCCTCTGGAGTTGAATAAACAATTGCTTCAACTTTATCTTTTCCTAGGATTTCTTTAGGGGTATGAGAGAAGAGAAATTCTAAAGAGCGCTCGTGCCCCTTCTTTGGAGTTTCTGTAACAGCCTTCATCGCCTCTAAGTTGCTAGCAAGATGCTTATCAATTTCACCATTTGCTTCTGCGTTCTTGTAGGCAAGTGCAACTGCGGTTTCGCTTATATAAACATCGGTGTGCTCAAGCTTCGGCAGATCGCGAAGTTCAGGTGCGGTAAATGCAGCGAATTCGGCGCCACGGCGGCCAGTTATAAATACTTTTCTTATGTTGCTCTTATGCAAAGCTTCAAGTGCGTGATCAGCAGTATCGGTTTCATCTAACTCATCTGGATTAACCGCAAGCATGCGACCACAATCCATTGCAACATTTCCTGCGCCGATTACAACTGCAACTTTGCCGGTTAGATCAACTTTGAAATCCTTAAAATCTGGATGTCCGTTATACCAGGGAACAAAATCGGCGGCGGAAATAGAATTAGCTAAATCTTCGCCAGGAATTCCAAGTTTCTTGCCGATGGAAGAACCTGTCGCCATAACAACAGCGTCATACTTTTTTGTTAAGTCAGCGAGTGAAATATCTTTACCAAGTTCAACATTTCCAAATAACCGAAAACCAGGTTCTGCTGCAATCTTTTCGAATACCTTCGCAACGGTCTTAATCTTTGGGTGATCTGGAGCAACTCCGGAACGAACAAGACCCCATGGAGTTGGCAGCCGTTCAATCATGTCGATTTCGAATGTTAAATTTTCAGTTACTGAATTTTGCAGAGCTTGTGCGGCAAAGTAACCAGATGGACCGGCGCCGACAATCGCAATCTTGTAATGCGGCACAAGAACTCCTAACTATTTATCTGGCGGAGACGAAGAGATTTGAACTCTTGAAGGGTTTTACCCCTTACCTCGTTAGCAGTGAGGCGCACTCGACCGGGCTATGCGACGTCTCCAAGTGTGGGGAAAGTTTACAACCTTAAAAGAGCTCCGTGTTACGCGAGATTGATTACGTTTTCAGCCCGATGGGCGGTCAATCCAATGAACTGAGCGTTGGCTTCATCGCTGCCCCGAGACCAGGCTTCGGCTTCATCGTGTGTTTTGCCATATTTAATATGGCGCGCAATTAATCTGGACATTCTTATTTCATCATCAATCTCGATAAACCAGGTGTGGTCAAGTAAAGGAAAAATACCTTCCCAATTATGTTCCTCAGAAAATAAATAATTTCCTTCAATAACTATAACCCTTGCTGAACTTGGGACTAATCCTTCGTTCTCTTTTGACGCCTCTATTTCGCGATGAAATATCGGAAACCTATGTTCAATTTCGAGTTCAGTCTTAACCTTGCTTATCAATGAAGTAAATGGTTCGGTATCAAAAGTATCTGGGGCACCTTTACGATCTCGCCTGCCAAGGACAGTCAACTCTTCATTGCTTAGGTGATATCCATCCATTGGTATGACCGAGACTTCTTGTGAAGCAAAGAGTTCTTGAATCTTTTCTACGACAGTTGATTTTCCGGCACCGGGCTTTCCAACAATTCCGATAATGGTTCGTGGCTTATCGCCTTGCAGGATAGATTGAATTTGCGCGATGACAAGTTCGATACTCACGCGTTGAATATATCCAATACTTGGGCTTCATAGAACTATTTTGAGTGAAGGGTTAGGCTAGAGCCATGAGCGAAGAGAAGGATGGAAGCCGCAAATACGATGCGGCGAATCCAAAACCTTTAGCTGATTTTATGAAAACTGGCTGGGCCCCAACTCCGTTGGAAGGAATTATTCCCAATCCGGCAATCAAGTTCTGTAAAGAACGAATCAAGAAAATCTCTGCGAAATATCCGGGCAAGCGAATTGTTTTGCCAGCTGGTGGCTTAAAGGTCCGAAGTAATGACACTGATTTTCGATTCCGTCCACATTCTGGATTCTCATATTTCACCGGGATAACTGGAAGTGATGCGGTTCCTGATTCAGTTTTTATTCTTGAACCTCGCGCCGATGGTCATGAAGCGCTGTTATTTATTCATCCGCGTTCGCCTCGTGACACTGCAGAGTTTTATCGCGATGCCAAGCATGGTGAATTTTGGGTTGGCCGCCGAATGACTTTAGATGAAACAGAGCGCAAATATGGCTTTTCAGTTCGACAGATCGAAGATCTTGCAGATTTCTTGAGCGATGAGAAACCAGCTGTTTATGTCCGTGGTGAAAATAAAGTTGTTGATAAGGCAATCTCTAAAGATAAATCAGAGAGCGCAGAATTGCTGACTTATCTCTCTGAAATCAGATTGGTTAAAGATTCTTTTGAAATCGCTGAAATGCAGAAGGCGGTTGATGCAACTAATCGAGGCTTTGCTGACATGGTTCGAGTTTTTGGGGCAGCAACATCTGTAGCACGGGGCGAGCGAATAGTTGAAGCAGCTTTCTTTGGTCGGGCTCGGCTTGAAGGAAATGATTTGGGTTATGACACCATCGCAGCTTCCGGTTCACATGCTTGTATTTTGCATTGGATCCGAAATGATGGCGATGTAAAGAGCGGTGATTTGATTCTGATTGATGCCGGAATTGAAGTTGATTCACTTTACACAGCAGATATAACTCGAACTCTGCCGATCAATGG
Organism: uncultured Actinomycetes bacterium; assembly: GCA_903871555.1. GTDB lineage: Bacteria > Actinomycetota > Actinomycetes > Nanopelagicales > Nanopelagicaceae > AAA044-D11. The sequence continues at coordinate 26,900 of CAIQHM010000068.1, forward strand.
AAAATTTTCACCAGCACAACGAAAGATTTATATGTTGGTATATGAAGCACAGAAAGCTGGCTTTGCCGCTGTTAAGCCTGGTGCAAGATTTAAAGACATAACTGCAGCTGCTCATGCGGTACTTGCTAAAGGATTAGAAGAGATGGGCGTCTTGCCGATTACTGCTGAAGAATCATTAAAGCTAGATGTTGGCTTGCACAGACGATGGACGGTTCACGGAGTAAGTCACATGCTTGGTATTGATGTTCACGATTGCAATGATGCGCGCCGAGAACAGTATTCCGACGGCATCTTAGAAGCCGGGATGATTCTTACTGTGGAACCTGGTTTATATATTCATCCAGATGACGAACTTTTCCCTGCGGAATATCGCGGGATTGGTGTGCGCATCGAGGATGATGTTTTAGTAACAGAAACTGGTTGTCGGGTTCTTTCAAATAAATTACCAAGTCATCCAGATGAGGTTGAAGTATGGATTTCAAACTTAACTCGTTCTAACTAACTATTTGAACACCAGCCCAAGCTGCGAAGAGCCCAAAAATAAGTGAGGCGCTGACATTTATGAGCGCATCACGATATTTGCGTAATTCATAGGCTAGATAAAGATCGAGCATAAATGTTGACCATGTAGTAAATGCACCTGCGAAACCAATGGCTAGTAATTCATGCACTTTTTCACTTGATTTAAAAGTTAGGCCGATAAAGAAAGAGCCAAGAATGTTTACAGTGAAAGTTCCATACGGCTTTGTTGTAAATCGCCTAATGTATTGATCGATTGCATATCGAGCAGGGGCACCAATTGCAGCACCAATCATTACTAATAAAGTATTCATTCGCGCACCGGAATAGTTTTTCTAGCAATCGGAAGAACTATCGCAACAAGTAATAAACTTAGGACCACATTTGTTAGAAGATATAGAAGCCCACCATCTGTTGGTTCAATTGAATGAACGGTTACGGCAGAAAAAGTTGTCATACCAGCGCAGAAACCAGGAAGCAGAATTAAACGTAATTTAGTGATTCCACGGCGCTCCATTAAAACTAGAAGCGCTGATGCAAGTGCAACTCCAATTAAATTAGCGATAAGCGTGCCTGGTCTATCTTGTGGAATTAATAATCCAATTCCGTATCGAACCAATGTTCCTGCTACTCCGCCGAAAGAGACAAGTAGCAATGGGTTCATGAATTAAACAATACCTTCGCGCTTGCGAATCTTGGTGCCTAACCAGCGGATTGGATCGTATTTCACGTCAACTACGCGCTCTTTCATCGGAATGATCGCGTTATCGGTGATGCGAATATGTTCTGGGCAAACTTCAGTGCAGCACTTTGTGATGTTACACATTCCAAGACCATGCTCTTCTTGCGCTTTCTGCTTGCGATTCTTAAGCAGATCGAGAGGGTGCATATCTAATTCGGCGATGCGGATGAAGAAGCGTGGGCCAGCAAAAGATTTCTTATTCTCTTCGTGATCACGAATAACGTGGCAAACATCTTGGCAAAGGAAACATTCGATGCATTTTCGGAACTCTTGACTGCGCTCGACATCAACTTGCTCCATACGGGCAGCACCAGGTGCCAAGTCTTTTGGATGCTCGTATGCCGGAATCTCCATCGCCTTGCGGTAATTGAAAGAGACATCCGTTACGAGATCTTTTATAACTGGAAAAGCGCGAAGTGGTGTAATTGTAATTTCTTCGCCCTCTGGGAAAGATGCAACTTGAGTCATGCAAGCAAGACGTGGTTTGCCATTAATTTCCATTGAACAAGATCCGCATTTACCAGCTTTACAATTCCAGCGAACTGCAAGATCTCCCATTTGGGTTGCTTGCACACGATGAATCACATCGAGAACTACTTCGCCTTCATTTGCTTCTACCTCAACGTTTTTAAGTGCGCCATCTGTTGCGTCACCACGCCAGATGCGAAGATTGATTTTGCGGGTCATTAGTTGGAACCACCTTTCGCAATTTCTTCCGGCGTCATATATTTTTCAAGTTCGTGAACATCAAAGAGATCAAATAACTCTTTAGGAATTGAAGGAAGTGGTTGTGCTTTTATATTTACCTTGTTTCCATCAAAACTTGAGATGTGGTTTACCTGGCGCCACTTTGAATTCATGCCTGGGAAATCATCACGAGTATGTCCGCCGCGAGATTCTTCGCGAAGAAGTGCTGACTTTGCAGTGCTTTCAGCGACCAACAACATATTGTCTAAGTCGAAAGCCAAGTGGAATCCTGGATTGAACTTACGACCACCAGCAACTGCAACGTTTGCACTGCGAGCGCGAATTGCTGCAATCTTTTCAATAGCTTCTTCAACTTCTTTTCCGGTACGGATGATGCCAACAAGATTATGAGTTACTTCTTGAAGTTCGGCATGCAATGAATATGAATTCTCGCCACCTGCACGGCTAAATGGAGCTTCGATTCGTGCAGCGGCATCTGTAATCGCTTTTTCGGAAACAGTTGCAGTTGGATTGCTCTTTACATAAGCAACTGCGCCCATTCCTGCGCGACGGCCAAATACCAAGAGATCTGAGAGCGAGTTTCCACCAAGGCGGTTTGAGCCATGCATTCCACCAGCAACTTCACCGGCGGCAAATAGCCCAGGAACTCCGATAGCCGCGGCAGTATCTGGTTCTACTTCAACGCCACCCATTACATAGTGACAAGTAGGGCCAACTTCCATCGCTTCTTTCGTGATGTCTACGCCAGCAAGTTCGAAGAATTGATGCCACATTGATGGCAGGCGCTTCTTAATAACTTCAGCAGACAAACGCTTTGAAACATCTAGGAAAACTCCACCATGTTCGGTACCGCGCCCAGCTTTAACTTCAGAGTTAATGGCGCGCGCAACTTCATCGCGTGGAAGAAGTTCTGGCGGACGTCGGTTGTTATCTTGATCTAGATACCAACGATCTGCTTCCTCTTCATTATCTGCATAAATACTCTTGAAAACTTCTGGAATATATTTGAACATGAATCGTTCGCCAAGTGAGTTGGTAAGAATTCCGCCTTCACCACGAACAGATTCAGTAACAAGAATTCCGCGAACTGATGGTGGCCAGACCATTCCAGTTGGGTGGAATTGCAAGAACTCCATATCAACTAGATTTGCGCCAGCTTTGAGTGCGAGTGCATGACCATCGCCAGTGCCCTCCCAAGAATTAGATGTAATTTTGAAAGTCTTTCCAACTCCACCAGTCGCAATAATTACTGCAGGGGCTTCAAATAAAACTTCATTTCCATTTTCGCGCCAGTAACCATAAGCGCCCGCAATCTTGCCATTCTCTTTCAAGATTTCAGTGATGGTTAGTTCAGCGAATACTTTGATATGGCTTTCTGCATTTCCATTTTCGCGAGCATCGATCTGTTGAAGTGCGACGATGCGTTGTTGCATTGTGCGAATTAATTCAAGTCCGGTGCGGTCGCCAACGTGGGCCAGGCGAGGATATTCGTGGCCACCGAAGTTACGTTGGCTAATTTTTCCCTCTTTAGTGCGATCAAAGAGCGCGCCCCACATTTCAAGTTCCCAGATGCGATCTGGTGATTCTTTAGCGTGTAGTTCAGCCATTCGGTAATGATTTAAGAATTTTCCGCCGCGCATTGTGTCGCGAAAGTGGACCTTCCAATTGTCATTGTCATTTACGTTGCCCATTGATGCTGCGGCGCCACCTTCAGCCATAACTGTATGGGCCTTGCCAAATAGGGATTTGCAGACGATTGCAACGCTTAGACCGGCTTCGCGTGCTTCAACTGCTGCACGCAAACCAGCACCGCCAGCACCGATTACTACAACGTCGTACTTATATTTTTCAAGCGATGTCATATTTATCTCTCTTTAGAATAAGTAGAAGTTGGTCCAGGCGCCAGATGAAACTTGGCGAACATAGATATCGGCGAAAGCAACTGCAAATAATGAAACCCAGGCAAATTGCTGATGGCTGTGATTCAGGATTGAGATTCTGGTCCAAAGTCGGTAACGAATTGGGTGCTTGGAAAAATGCTTCAAGCGACCGCCAATTGTGTGACGACATGTATGACAAGACAATGAATACATCCAGAGCATAAATGAACTAAATAGAAGAACGAGGGTTCCAACACTTACATGGCCCCATTGCTTCTCTTGATTGCGAAAAGCCAATATTGCATCATAAGTAAGAATTACGTTGAAAACTAAACCTGCATAAAAGAACCAGCGGTGTGCATTCTGCAAAATTAGTGGTGCGCGTGTTTCACCTGTGTACTTTTCATGTGGTTCGGCTACTGCGCATGCTGGTGGTGAAAACCAAAATGCTCGGTAGTAAGCCTTGCGGTAGTAATAACAAGTCATTCGGAAGCCAAGTGGAAATATCAGGATGAATAACGCTGGTGAGATCGCTGAACCAAAAAGCGTGAAATTAAATGGTTGGCCCATAAGTGATGAACCAGGGACGCATTCGGTTGAAAGACATGGCGAATAGAAAGGTGAAATTAGCGGCTCTGCAAAATAATTAGCATTTTCAAATGCGCGCAAGGTTGCATAAATGATGAATGAGAAGAGGACGCCAAAAGTAATTGCAGGCTGAACCCACCAACGATCAGTTCGAAGAGTTCGCTCTTTTATTTTTGCTCGTGATGCTGAAAATACGCCAGTAGCCATGGGGTAATTTTGGTCTGCGGCGTTAAATAACGCTAGATGCACGTGCGTCTAAGAGTTATGAATTCCCCCACACGCTTAATTTCTTATAAAAACTGGCGGAGGGCGTGGGATTTGAACCCACGAAACTTTCGTTTGCCGGTTTTCAAGACCGGTGCACTCGGCCGCTATGCGAGCCCTCCGTGGGCAAACTTACCCTCTAAATACTTATGCGGGCAATTCGAGCAGCGCTTCGATGACGATTGCTACGCCATCGTGGTGATGGGCATCGGCCACAAACTTTGCATATTTCGCGCCATCGGGATGGCCATCCGACATCGCCCATGATCGTCCCGCCCATTGCAACATCGAGAAATCATTTGGATTATCGCCAAAGCTGACGCAATCATCTGCGGTTAAACCAGCGCGCTCGGCCATCTTGGCAAGAGTCTCACCTTTACTTATACCAAGGGCAGAAATTTCAATTAATGATTCGTTTGAATTTGAATGTGTGATGTTTGCAATTCCAGATAGTTCTCGTAGCGCTATCTCTAGCATTTGATCAGAGGTGAATTCATTATTTACACATCGGCCCAACATCTTGAAAGCTGGTTCAGTAATCTTCTCTTCAATAAAATCTACGCCGATGTTATCTCGACCGATATCCCACTTAGTTGTGTAATGTTTTTCGCGATGAAATTCATCACCGTATTCAAGTGCAAAGTGAATTCCTGGCAGGCTTTTGCGCAGGCGAGTTATTATCTCTAATTGAACATCTGTTGGCAGTAACCATTGCTCTAAAACTTTATCGTTCATTAAGTCATATAAGAGTGCGCCATTTGCACAGATTGCATTTCCAAATCCAAATGCTTCTCTAATCTCTACCATCCATCGTGGTGGTCGACCAGTCACAAAAAATATTTCGATACCAAGTTCGTGGGCTTTTCTAAATGCTGCAACCGTGCGATCTGAAATTGGGCCAAGGTGCGGAACAATTGTTCCATCTAAATCAGTTGCAATTAATTTAGGGCGTTTACCGGAAATCATAGAGAAGGCACCAAAGTATCTACGCCCAAGAAAGGACGGAGCGCCTTTGGAACATTTATAGAACCATCTTCGTTTTGATGATTCTCCAGAATTGCAACAATCATTCTTGGTACCGCAACCAATGTGCCATTTAACGTTGCTACAGGCTTAGTTCCGCTCTCGTCGCGATATCTGATATTTAAACGGCGAGCTTGAAACTCTGTGCAGTTAGATGTGCTTGTAACTTCACGATATGCACCCTGGGTTGGGATCCAAGCTTCGCAATCAAATTTACGAATTGCACTTGAACCTAAATCACCTGATGCCACGTCTATGACTCTAAAAGGAACTTCCATTGCCTTAAGGAAATCTTTCTCCCATTCAAGCAAGCGAAGATGTTCTGCTTTGGCATCCTCTGGCTTTATAAATGAGAACATTTCAACTTTATCGAATTGGTGAACTCGGATTATGCCTCGAGTGTCTTTGCCATAAGTTCCTGCTTCACGGCGGAAACAAGATGAATATCCGGCATATCTAATTGGTAAATTCTCGAGAATTTCATCCATGTGATACGCAGCAAGTGGAACTTCACTTGTGCCGACCAGATAAACATCATCCTCTTCTAAATGATAGACATTCTCGGCAGCTTGGCCAAGGAAACCAGTTCCCTCCATTGCAGCTGGATTTACAAGTACTGGTGGAATTACTGGGATGAATCCAGCCTTCACTGCAGATGCAATCGCATAATTAACTAGTGCGAATTCCAGCATGGCACCTGGACCCGTTAAATAATATGAACGAGAGCCAGCAACTTTTGCCCCGCGTTCGGTGTCAATAGCTTTAAGTATTTTGCCTAATTCAACATGATCTTTCGGCTCAAAGCCCTCACCTTTAAAATCACGAGGCTTACCGATCTCTTCAATAACTTTGAAGTTTTCTTCGCCCCCAACTGGAGCATCTAAATCAATTAGATTTGAAATTCTTAACAAAAACTCGCGGGCTGCCGCTTCAAGTTCGCTCCGCTTTGAATCAGCGGCTTTTACGCGATTTGCCAGGTCTTTCGCATTCTCAAGTAGAGCTGTTTTCTCATCACCCTTTGCCGCGCCGACAGATTTAGATAGGGCGTTTTGCTCGGCACGTAAGGTTTCAAATTCACTTAGTGCGGTGCGACTTAGCGCATCTGCAGCAATAAGTTGATCTACAACTGCAACATCTTCGCCACGAACTTTTTGAGAATGGCGAATTGCATCGGGATTTTCGCGCAGTATTTTTAAGTCGATCACGTGTGCAAGCCTATCTAGTTACTTTTACCAACGCGGGGATATGAGCCAAGAAAACGAATGTCTTCACAAATTTTGCGAACTCCAGCAACAGCGGCAGCAACCTTGGGTTCATCAATGTGTCCCTCGGCATCAATTATGAAATGGTAGTGACCAAGTTCGCGGCCAGTTGGTCTTGATTGAATAAAAGTTAAGTTCACATCTTGTTTTGCAAATTCAGTAAGAATTTCAAGTAGTGCACCAGCGTGATCGATACCAATAAATGCAACGAGGGAAGTGCGATCATTTCCGGTTGGTTTAGGTGTCGCGCCAGGTTTTTGTGCCACGATGAACCTTGTAACTGCGCCAGTGTTGTCGCCAATATCTTTAGCTAATATTTTCAGTCCGTAATTATTCGCTGCGATTTCAGATGCGATTGCTGCATCATAATTTCCATCTTTTAGAGCACTTGCTGCGGCGGCAGTTGAAGACATTTCAATTAATTCAGCTTGCGGATAATTCTTCGCAATATAAGTGCGGCATTGCGCTTCAGCATGTGGATGCGTAGCAATTTTTGTAATTGGCTTGCCGGAGTTCTCTGGCAAAATCATTAAGGAGAATGAGACTGGGAGTGTTGTCTCTGCGGTAACAACAAGCTGTGTGCCAACGGCAAGTTCATCTAAAGTTCTTGATACAACACCTTCTACGGAATTTTCAATTGGAACTAAAACTTTTTCCGCTTTGCCTTCTCTTACCGCATCAAGAGCCGCAGTGACATTTGAATATGGAACAAGAGTGTCATCTTTGTTAGAAATCTGACGTAACGCAGCCTCGGTAAATGTCCCAGCGGGCCCGAGATATGCATAAGTTGTCATGAGAGAAGAGTAACCGAGCCCGCATACTGCTCGTTAACGATATTTTTTAAAGAACTCGCTTAATAGCGCGGCGCATTCACTTTCCTTCACACCTGAAATAACTTCAACCCGATGTGGCGCTCGTGGATCGCGCAATACATCCCATACTGATCCGACTGCTCCGGCTTTCTCATCCCATGCGCCAAAAACAAGAACTTTGATTCGGGCTTGTGCGATTGCGCCGGCGCACATTGCACAAGGTTCAAGAGTCACAACAATTGTGTGGTTATCCAAACGCCATGAATTATTTGCAATTGCTGCTTGGCGAAGTGCAATGATTTCGGCATGCGCACTTGGATCTTTATCAACTTCACGTCGATTGCTTCCGGTCCCAACTAATTTTCCAGTCTCATTAAATACAAGTGCACCAACTGGAACATCACCGGTTGCGAGCGCAGACTTTGCAACTTCAAGCGCTTGTTGCATTTCTTCTTCAAAAGAGTTTGAATTTAAAGACAATCTTTATTGACTCTCATAAAGTTCGGCGAATTGATTACCAAATCCTAATTTGGAGGCAACTGCATCTAATTGTTCGTCAGGAAATAATTCAGGATCATCACAAAGCGCCTCAAGCTCCATCGCGCTCATTCCTAAATCCGCAAGCAAATCAATATCTCCACCTGGTTGAGAATCATCATCCTCTTCAGGGAAAGGCAGATCTAACATCTCAATTAAATCTGCTGCAAGATCAGATTCGAGCGCATATGTAACATCACTAATCATCATCTGCATTTGTGAGCCAAGGGCTCTTGCAACAATAAAGAATTCTTCCTCGATGGCAACGAGTGCAATTGCGCCACCATTTGTTGCCTGCGAATTAAGTTGATCCATTATTGAACCTAGATCTCTGGCATGCGTTAGTTCTGCCACATTCCAGCGACCCTCTTCGTGCCACGCAATGATTCCAAAATCTTCAGCCATTGCGCTCACCCCCAGATCAGATTCTTATAGATGTTCTGCAGGCTTCATACTGACACTAAAGCGGGCAAGCGACAAGCCCTTACAGCGCGAGTAAGGTATGAGTCGTGAAGATTCATGTAGCGAACCATCCATTGCTTGCACATAAGTTGACCGTTCTGCGAGATGAGACAACAAACTCTCCGACTTTTCGCCAACTGACCGAGGAAATAGTTACTTTGCTAGCTTATGAAGCTACTCGTGAAGTTCGTACAACTCCAATAACTGTTAAGACTCCAGTTGCAATTGCAGATGGTGTTGCACTTACAAAACCAAAACCTGTTGTTGTTCCTATTTTGCGCGCCGGCCTGGGAATGCTCGAGGGAATGACCCGGTTAATGCCCACCGCTGAAGTTGGCTTTCTTGGAATGATTCGCGATCACGAAACACTTCAACCATCTACTTATGCGAATCGTCTACCTGATGATTTAACTGGGCGTCAGTGCTACATCCTTGATCCGATGCTTGCTACTGGTGGAACTCTTGTCGCGGCGATTAACTACCTTCTTGAACGCGGTGCAACAGATATCACGGCAATTACAATTTTGGCAGCGCCTGAAGGAATTGCGCTTTTGGAGAGAGAATTTGCGGGAAAGAATTTGCCAATAACAATTGTTACCGGCGCACTCGATGAAAAGTTAAATGAAAAGGGCTATATCGTTCCCGGCCTAGGTGATGCTGGCGATCGACTTTACGGAGTTGTGTAATAAATGGCATCAACAAGTCCTGGTTATGGAATAACAATTCGAGTTGAAGGTCCACCTTCTGCCCAACCAGTTGCCGAAGTAACAACAGCGATCACTGCCGCCGGCGCCGCAATTACAGCGCTTGACGTTGTCGAATCATTCTTAGATCACGTTGTTATCGATGTAACTTGTGATGCGATTGATGCCGAGCATGCTGAAGCAATTACAGCATCTATCGCAAGTCATCCAGAACTAACTGTTCGCAAAGTTAGTGATAGAACTTTCTTGTTACACCTTGGC
>CAIQHM010000069.1 GCA_903871555.1 uncultured Actinomycetes bacterium
AGCGCGGCTGGATCAAAGGGCAGAAAGGCGAAAATTACATAAACTGCAAAACTAACGGTTAGAAGGATGAGTAGGGAAACCGCTAGGCGTCTAGAAATATAGGCGAACACGGTTTTAAATTACTCCCTTTGTTTCTTAATTATTAACTGAATTGAAAGTTGGATGCGAGAGATATTTCACTCTCGCATCCACTCTCCTATTTACTACTTACTTTATGAAGATGTCACCGAATGAAGGTGAACCCTGTGGCTCCCAGAAGTACACACCGCCGAGGCCGGAGCCCCAAACTTCTTGTGTCTTTGAGAATACGCCAGGGATGACCCACATTTGGTCCATCACATATTGATTGAGCTCTGCCCACATTTTTCCTTGCTTCTTACGATCTGGTTCTGACAAGGCAGCATCTGATTTTTCTTTAAATGCCTTGTAAGCAGGATCTCCCCAGTTTTGAGACATTGGGAATCCACCAGTTTCGGTAAAGAGTTCAGGAATAACTGTTGAAGCATTTGCCCAGTCAGGTGCCCAACCAGCGCGAGATAGATCGCCCTGCTTAGTCTGATCTAGAACAACAGCGTAGTAAGAACCGGCTTCAATGTAGTTGAACTTCATTGTGATGCCTGCATTCTTCTTCATTGAATCAATCCAGATTGCAGCAGCCTTCTTATTTGTGTCGGTGTCTGCAAAGTCGAAATAAATTCCGCGCTTTGGATCTGTTGCCTTGGCATAAACATCTGGACAAGCAGTCTTTGCTGCATCCATATATTTCTTAGCTGCTTCAGCATTTCCTTCAGGCTTGAATTCATCAAGTCCAGTTACCTTCGCATAGTCAAGACCCATCAGTGGCTTAATTACGCCATCTGCAGGATCTCCACCGAATGCTGCGCCGCCGCCAAGCTGAATTAATCCAGCGTAATCGCGTGCATAGTAAATGGCCTTACGTAGATCTAAGCAAGGAAGCTTCTTAACGTTAACCGCTGAATAAGTTACATATGGGTCGTAAACGTTAAGTGCGCGTGTTGCGAATGTACCCTTTGGCTTACCAGCATCGTCAAAGACTGTTGGCAAGTTAGTTGGAAGAATTGCATCGAGTGACATTGAGTTCTTCTCGGAATCATTCAGAACCAATTGATCGCGAACTTCTTCAGCCAAACCGAATCGAACAACGATGCGGTCAGGATATGCGTTACGAATTGGGTCTGACTTCTTATCCCATTTGTCATTGCGGACAAGAACCATTTCATCCTTGGACTTGTACTTCTCGATCTTGTATGGACCAGAAGAAACTGGAGCCATGTCGTACGCGTCTCCCTTATCTGAAGCCTTTGGAACTGGTCCAAATGAAAGATAAGTTGTTGTGTAGTTGAAGTCGCCAACTGCGCGCTTCAAGTTGAAAGTGATTGTCTTGTTATCTTCAGAACATGTGACAGCCTTGTCATAAGCAGCTGTGTCGTTGTCCTTTGTTGAATATGGACCCTTGTAAACAGATGAACCATCTTTTGCTGATGGAATATCAAGCATTCCAATTGCGTAAGTAGGGCCATCGGTGATTACATCGGTTGCGAAGGTACGTGAAACACCGTACTTAATATCTTCGCAAGTGATTGCAGAACCATCTTCGAATGAAACACCATCACGAAGTGTAAATTCCCAAGTCTTGTTTCCATTTGATGCGCGACCGGTGTCTGTTGCAAGGTCAGCTACAACAGCTGATCCTGCTGAACCTTCGGCGCGTGCATATGCAGTAAGTGTGCGGTGCATATATGAACCGAACCATGCAATGTGCTGTCCGGTGTAGTTACGGTTTGGATCAGCGTGCGTCCAAGCTTCGGCGTGAGTCAAATAAGTGATCGTTCCACCCTTTGATGAACCACCGCTGCTCATCTTCACTAGTCCACCTGCAACAACTGCAAGTGCTAGAACCGCAACGATTGCGATGCTAGTCGATTTTTTGACTCTTGCCATTCTTTCTCCTTTTTATTGCTTTGGGTTGTATTACTTTTTTAGTTTTGCTCTGATTTTGGATCAAGCGCATCTCTGATTGCATCTCCCAATAAATTGAAAGATAGGACAACCAAGATTAACGAAACCGCTGGAACAAAGAAATAGGTTGGCTCATTTAAGATGTATTTAGTCGAGTCTGCGATGATCAAACCCCACGTGGCAGATGGTGGCTGAACACCAATTCCAAGGTATGAGAAGACGGCCTCGGCAGCCAGATAACCTGGAAGGGCTAGAGAAACGTAGACAATTACTGGGGTCCAAAGGTTTGGTAGTAACTCTTTAAAAATAATTCGACGATTCGATGCCCCCAGCGCCCTGGCAGCTACAACATAGTCGCGTTCACGCAAAGATAATACTTGGGAACGAATAATTCTAGAAAAATATGGCCAACCAAAAAATGAAAGTATAAGTATTAAATAAAGAATTCGTGCACCGTTATCTCTTGCAATTCCAGATTTCTCAATTCGTTGAATCATTGGAACGCTTAGCGCAATAATCATAAAGAATGATGGGAATGCGAGGAGAAAATCGGTAAAGCGACCGAAGATTGCATCAACTCGGCCACGGTAATAGCCAGAAACGATTCCGATTATGAGGCCCAGAGCAACAGTTGCAAATGTTGAAACTACTGCAACCATGAATGAAATACGAGATCCATACATCAGCCGCGCAAGTAAGTCATACCCAATTCCGGGCTCGACGCCAAATGGATGGTTCCAACTCATTCCACCAAAATTTCCAATTGTTTCACCGCGAGCTGTAATCGAACTTGGATCTCGTTCAATAGGGCTCACATTTAAGACCCAAGCAATTAGTGG
>CAIQHM010000070.1 GCA_903871555.1 uncultured Actinomycetes bacterium
ATAACGACATCGGTAACAACGAATGCGGTGCTCGTTAGATTCAAAGTTGTGATTGGCTTGAAACCAATTTCACTGTCGCAACCTGAAACAGTCACTACGCCTTGACCAAGATCTACAGCATTTGTGCCGTTGATTGCGATTGTGCTTGACGCGAAGGCTGTGCTTACACCGAAGAGAGCAGCAACTAAGCCAAGGCCGATCCAACCAGCCGATGACTTCTTACGTTTTGGTGCGACTTCTGGCGCATCCTCAAATCGTAATATTTGCATTTGTGCTCCTTCTTGCTTGTAAGTGGTGCGTTTGTTTACTTGCGATAGTTAAACACTTAGTCAAGAAATATTCATTAGGCGAAAACTTAAATAGGTGATATTTCGGGTGATACCCGAACATTAAATAGCGGTGCTCTCTATGGTTAAACGATCGACTTCTGCTGCTGTCGATGATGGATTTGTGAAACTAACTTTGTAGATTCCGGTTGATGATGAATAACTAAGGCTTCGATACTTGTCGGAGGAATCAAGTGACACAACTGAATTGCTGGAGACCTGGAGAACTATTGAATTTAAATCCTTTGATCCACTTGCGGCATAAAGTGGAAGCTCTGCGGACTTGGTATCGCGTGCCTTAAAGGTTAGCTTTGTTCCGGCACAGGCTTTGGTATCTAATCCCGAGATACTTAGTCCGACTAATGGTGAAATACCCGCAGGTGCCCCGTATGTGCCGGTTTCGCCAGGTATTAAATCTAATTTCACCCAGCTGTCACAGGCTTTGATTTGGTATACACCTTGGCCAAATTCAGTAATTTGTGAAGTCGCGATTGTGTTATTCGCAGCAAGCACAGAACCAATCGAAGCAAAGCCAAAAGCAATCATTACTGCCTTGCGAACGCCCAAAACCTTGTTCCTATTGGCTTTTAGCGCCATTTTTAACCCTTCGTAAGTCTCGGGTTAATTAGGATTGTTAACTGTTTCAACAGTAGCGCGTCGAACGCTTTCACCATTGATGTTAACAAGTGTTGAAGTTGGATCAAGGAAGAACATTACATCGGCTGATGTTGAAGTCAGCGGAGTTCCATCATAAACAGAGACGCCTGAAACATTTAAGTTAACACTTGCAGCGAGAGTTCCGACAAGTGGTTGGCCAAGGCCAGTCAAATAAGTGAGTGAAAGTGATTGTGGATCAACGTTATTTGAAGTTGGGACCTCGTTTGGAATTTGAATTTGTAGAACTTTCGCATCTGGCGTTGAACCGATTCCAATTTCTGCACTGGATCCATCGATCATACGAAGGCGAAGTTTCTTGCCCTTACATGTTTCTAAATTTAAGTTTGAAATTGTTGCAGTACGAATTCTAAAGAAGCCATCTGAACTATCGGTGGCTGATGGATTTGCGTGCCACTCTTCACCAAGTGCAATAAAGACGGTGTCATCACAAGCAATTGCTTGTTGAGATCCTTGTCCAAATTCAAGTGCGCCAGTTCCAATTGTTACGCTGGCAGCAAAGGTTGAAAGCAAGAATGGAATAACTGAAACAGCGGCAACACCGAAAATTATATTTCGTTTAGTTTTGCCTAAACTACGCTTTGCACGCCCTGAATTAACGTTGCCGCTAAGGGGCGAACCAAGCATTGAAGCCATTTCAATACTCCTTAATTAATTCAGAAAACTAAAATTGCACGTTGCAATCTATTTATTCTTCTTTAGGTTAACGTCTGTCTTAACCATTTGTAAGTCAATACCCAGTGCTCGAATCGAAATGCTTCGGTTATTACCCACTGCCCCAGCCCCGCAGAAATGGTCTGCAAGAGTTGGCTCGGACATATTTACGAATTGCAGATTGATCTGACTGCCAGAAATCGAGCCAGATGCCGATGAAACCCGCATTCCTGACCCACCATTGAAGGCAGACATAACCGCATAGCTTGGTCCAGATATCCGAAGTTGAGTGCTGCCTTGACCACTGATTTGGAAGGAATTTCGACTTCCTAGTTCAGGCTTCTTGGGATTAATTGCTACTGGAATATATGGGATATATGAAATATTCATGATGGCTTTATTCGAAGATGCGCAGAGCAGCAATGTCTCTGACGAACCTGCTGTAATTGAAGGCAGAATTGCATTTTTTGCACGTGGATCTACTGAAACAACTTTCGGGGTAATCAAGTAGATACTCTGATTTGCGAGCGCATGTACCGGTATCGGAGTTGGCTCTGCACTCGGTTTAACACTTGTCTGTGCTGATGGTTCTGCAGAAGGTTCCGCTGAAGGTTGCACTGATGGTTCTGGCAAAGCGCCACTGCTTGCCTGATCAGATGGTTGTGGGGATGGTGAATCTGTAGGGCTTGCCTCTGGTGAAGGCTGCGCACTTGGGACATC
>CAIQHM010000071.1 GCA_903871555.1 uncultured Actinomycetes bacterium
CGGTTTAACACTTGTCTGTGCTGATGGTTCTGCAGAAGGTTCTGCCGAAGGTTGCGCTGATGGTTCTGGTAAGGCTTCACTGCTTGCCTGATCAGATGGTTGTGCTGATGGTGAATCTGTAGGGCTTGCCTCTGGTGAAGGCTGCGCACTTGGGACATCCGGTGAAGGAGATGCGGTTGGCTCAGCAATTTGCTCTTGAGCTAGAGGATTTGTAATTAAATCCAGGCCAAATGCGGCAGGAAGTGCAACAGTTAAAGCAATCAGGAAAATGCCAAGGGCCAATCGATGTTGATTCGAGAATCGGCGCATAGGTTTCACGTTGCCGAGGATATCTAAGTGCGCAAAAAGCTTCAGAAATGAATAGGTATTACCCGAATAGATTAATGATGATGGGTAAACCCCCCTGTATCCTAAGAAAATGGAGATAAAGAAGAGCTCATTAAAAGTGCTCTTGGTTGAAGATGAAGATTTCGCCAGAGCAATGGTTGGCGAAATGCTTAACTCTTCTGGCATAACAACACTTGCCACGAAATCTGTCGCTGATGCACTCTCCCAGATAGATGATTTTGATCCCCATGTTGTTCTTACAGATCTTGATTTAGGCAATGGTCCCGATGGCGCAGACTTGCTTGCCAAGGTTTACCGCGAACGTCCATGGACTGGCCTTGTAATTATGACGGCACATGCATCACCAGAACTTGCTATCAAGGACCCTTCTCGTATTCCAAATCCCACGGTTTATATTGTTAAATCGGATATCACCAGCATCGATAAATTGCTTGTTTCGATTACTGAATCTATCGAGGCGAACGGGCAGTTCCAGGCCGAACATATTGAAAAGGGCGACAAAATAACTATTACTGCAGCCCAAGCTGAAATATTGCGAATGATTGCTGATGGACTTTCAAATAGCGCCATCGCTAAGAATCGAGATATTTCTTTACGCGCAGCTGAAGGAATTATTCAACGAACATTCCAGGCACTTGGTGTCAATGGCGACTCAGAAGTAAACCCAAGAGTCATCGCAGTTCGTATGTGGCACCAGGGCAAAGTTGCGGTTAAGTAAGAGATGCGGGCGCTCTTTACAAAAATACAGAATTTAGAATTAATCCCCGTTGACTTCCTATTAATCCCGCTTGGAATTGTATTCTTCGAGATCTCGGTTCTAATTTCCGATGTTCTAAGATCAAATATAGGAACGGGTAAGAATGACTTTCTTGTTCACCTAATACATTTTCTGCTACTTATCCTATTTGCATACACTGGCAAGAAATTTCTCGAATCCCGCAATATATTTGATTTGAAGTTTAGTGGATTACTAATTTTTGGCATTATCTTTGGAATCTATTCAGAATTCATATTTAACGTACTAAATGAAACCTTCAATACTTCTCATCAAAGAGGGATTGGGCTAGCGGTGAGATCAGTATTATTCCTTGGAATAATTTGGTTCCCAATAGCCGTAATTGCCGGTGTGAAATTTAGAAGGATCCCTGAATATATTTATGGCTTCGAAAAAACCCTTCTCATCAATGCCCGAATAAAGTTACGTGAATCCTTAGAATTTCGAGAGTCATCCAAGGAAATCGAGAGCGCAATTATTGCAAGGCTGACTTTACAAACCGATCTGCTGGCCAAGGATATTGCGCGGATAAATCAAGAATTTAGCGCCCCAAACGCAGCAGCTATCCAACAATTATTAAAAGAAAATAAACTTCGTAAACTATCTGCAGAATTAGAGAATGCGGGAAGTAAAAAACACGGAAATTCTAAGTGGAGTTCAAACTTAACTGCGTTTAATATTTTTGCCAGACAAATTTTCGTCTTTCTCAAAGCAAGTCTGCAAACTGGTGAGATCCCGATAAATCTCATAATTCTACTTTTCGGCTTCGGGACTCTGCCATCCTTAATCAATACCCTTCCAATCAGCCGAAGTCTTCCTGCAATAATCGTGATGCTGCTGCTGGTTTATCTGGTGATTAAAGTTCCTATTTGGATCACCAAGGAAAATCAATTACCTAAAGTTTCTTGGATTCTTCTCTCGTATTTTCTGCTGTGCTATATCCCGCTTATTTCAAATGTTATTAGCCAATGGTTATTTCCATATCCCGGAGGGCACACGCCGTATTTCATAACGGTAATTAATTTCCCGGTTCTATTCGCTATTGAATTAGTTATCGCCCAACTGCTTATTCCGATCCTTTCGCACAATATTTCAAACTTGGCTTACGAGCCTTCACATTCGATCATTCGACTTAAATTACATACCATCCATAGCGAACAAGAAGCTCGCCTTGCCCATCAATGGGCAGTCTTCATTCACGGAAAAATTCTCACCCGATTCGCAACTAATTCTCTACGAATTCAGCAAGCCGTAGACAACAATGACGCGGATGCTTACAAGAAATTACGTCAATCAATAATGGATTTGCTAGCCAATCCCACTGCAGAATTTCAAAGCTCTACCAATACTCTTTCCGAAGAGCTATCTTCACGAATTGATCCCTGGTTTGGAATCTTGGAAGTTAAACTTAATTTGTCGCCAGATCTTCAAAATTTACAAAATGAACGGATTCAAGAAGTTGGTGAAGTCGTAGAAGAGATTCTCTCTAATTCGGTTCGTCACGGTGGTGCTACCGAATTAGCGCTCAATATTAAGATGTCTGAGGATGAAACCCTTGTTATCGAAGTTAAAGATAACGCCCTAGTCTCACCCGATCCCGAAAAGAATATCCCCGGGCTTGGAACTAAGATATTTAACCTAGTATCTGATGGTCGATGGGAAATAGGAAGAATTGGTTTTGTAACAATTTTCAAGATTCAGATTTCCTTACAAAGTAAGGTGGCTAAGAATGGTTAAGAAGCAAGCCCTGAAGTTAATGCTTGTCGAAGATGACGAGATGACTCGGGCAACGATAAAGAAAGCCCTGACGCTGCAAGGCTTCGAAATTCTCTTTGATACCGCATCAGTTAAAACGGCAATTGAAAATGTGAAGATCTATAACCCAGATGTCGCGGTGTTGGATTACAACTTAGGTAAAGGCCCAAATGGCATCGACCTTGCCAAGAAAATTAGACAATCAAATCCTGGCATCGGCATCGTGCTCTTAACTGCATTCCTAAATCCAACTCAGATTGAAGAGAAGATCTTGCAGTTGCCGCCGGGCAGCAAGTACCTGGTGAAGCACAGCGTTACCAAGATAGAGACCTTGGTGAATGTCATAAACGAAGCAGCCCGCTTCCAAGCAAATTAGTCCCCTCTTTTCTTGTGCGGGTAATACCCAATTTACGAGGTTCGCACATAGGTGATCTAGGCAGCGCCCCATAAAATTTCGGACTATGAGACTCAACCGATTCGGCACTATGACGACGTTTTTGAGTCTGCTTGGGCTTATATCCACTGGAACCATTTTTATGGCAGCTCCAGCACAGAGCGAGACAAGTGAGCGCTACATAGTTAAGTACGTTGATTCCGCTGACGAGAATGAAGAAGATTCAGATCGCTCAGCTCGAAATATTAGAACTGAAAATAAAATTGATAGAGCCTTCAAAGGTGCAGTAGTAAACATGACAGCCACACAAGCAAGTCAGCTAAGAAGTAATTCAAAAATTGCACTAATTGAAAAGGACGGAATTGTCCGCGCTTCTGCAGTTCAAACTAATCCCACATGGGGTCTTGATCGAATAGATCAAAAATTAATTCCAATTGATTACTCTTACACATACACCGCAACAGGTGCTGGTGTGAAAGTTTATGTAATCGATACTGGAATTCTTGCAACTCATACTGAATTCGGCGGACGAGTATTAACTGGCTATTCTCCGATTGCAGGCGGTTCAACCGTAGATTGCAATGGTCATGGAACTCACGTTGCTGGAACTATTGGTGGTGCAACTTATGGTGTTGCTAAAGGTGTTTCGCTGGTTCCCGTGCGAGTTCTAGATTGTTTTGGTTCTGGATATATTTCAGATGTTGTAAGTGGAGTCAACTGGGTTATACGGCAATACACCACAGGATCTAATGCTGTAATCAGTATGAGTCTTGGCGGTGGAGTAAGTGCAACGCTAGATGCCGCTATTAACTCTGCAATCAACGCTGGCATCACAGTTGTGGTTGCCGCTGGTAACAGCGCGGCAAATGCTTGCAACTATTCACCTGCAGATGTTCCTAATGCAATAACAGTCGGCGCTACTGATAGCACCGATGCCCTCGCAAATTTTAGCAACACCGGAAGTTGCGTTGATATTTCTGCGCCAGGAGTAAGCATCATGTCTTCCTACATTCAAGTAAATAATTCCTCTCCAAACTCCACTACCGCAACGCTTAGTGGCACATCAATGGCCACCCCACATGTAAGTGGCGCTATTGCTCTTGAACTTGAAGGTGGATATAAAACGCCAGCACAGATTCAAAATGCGCTGAATTCATACGCTGGAACTTTTTTAACTACGAGATCTTCAACTTCGAACCGGATGTTGAACACAAATGTTTCAACAGCCAATCCAACACCACCGCCACCATCAGGATTATTTGCTCCTACTGCCCCACGGACAGTGAAAGTTGCAGTTCCAAAACAAAATGGCCGATTAAATATTTCTTGGACTGCACCATCTCTTATTGGTAGCGGAGTTACCACTTACACCGCACGTGCTTGGTCACTTAAAACTGGTGGTTCAATCATTAGTTCTTGTTCATCTGCAACAACAGCTTGCCAAATAACCGGCCTGCGCAACCGAACAACTTACTCAATTGATGTAATCGCAACC
>CAIQHM010000072.1 GCA_903871555.1 uncultured Actinomycetes bacterium
CAAATGTGGGTAATTCCTGGCGTATTCTCAAAGACACAAGAACTCTGGGGTTCCGGCCTCGGCGGTGTGTATTTCTGGGAGCCACAGGGCGCACCTTCATTCGGTGACATCTTCATAAAGTAAGTAGTTAAAGGAAGCGTGGATGCGAGAGTGAATAATCTCTCGCATCCATCTTCTATGTAATTTGCATAACCAATTAATTAAAGGAGTAATTTAAAACCGTGTTCGCCTATATTTCTAGACGCCTAGCGGTTTCCCTACTCATCCTTCTAACCGTTAGTTTTGCAGTTTATGTAATTTTCGCCTTTCTGCCCTTTGATCCAGCCGCGCTTACCTGCGGAAAGAATTGCAATGATCCTGGAATCATCGAAGCTAACCGACATCGTCTCGGTTATGACTTGCCATTCTTTACCCAATATTTCTTGTTCCTAAAAGGTTTATTCTTTGGCCGTTCATTTGGCGAAGGTGCGGCACTTATCAATTGTCCAGCACCATCACTTGGTTATTCATTCCAACAACATGCTTGCGTTACCAACTTAATTGGTGAAGCCCTCCCAGTTACGTTCTCACTTGCTATCGGTGCAATCGTTATGTGGTTGGCGCTTGGTATAGGACTTGGCATCCTTGCCGCAAGATTCCGCGGCCGCATTGTTGATCAATTGAGCACGATTTTTGTTCTTATCGGAACCTCGCTTCCAACATTCTTAACGGGCCTTCTGCTTATGGTTTTCGTAGTCATTCGTTGGCATTTAATTCCATTCCCCTCGGGCAACTACACGCCCTTCTTGGAAAATCCATTTGAGTGGGCGCAGATTCTCTTCTTGCCTTGGTTAACTCTGGCTTTCGCTTATGCCGCTTTATATACGCGATTCGTTCGAAGCTCAGTAATCGATACTTCAAATGAAGATTACATTCGCACAGCTCGCGCAAAAGGATTATCTGAAAGTGTAATTCTTGGAAAGCACACACTTCGCGCAGCACTTGCCCCAATTGCAACAATGGCTGGTTTAGATTTTGCAGGGCTACTTGGTGGCGCAATTCTTACGGAATCAGTTTTCAATCTTCCTGGACTTGGCCGACTAGCAATCAGCGCAGTTGTTAAATATGACTTACCAATTATTGTTGCAACTACGCTGCTTGCTGCATTCATAGTTGTAGTCATGAATTTAATCGTTGATATTCTCTATGCATATATCGATCCTCGGGTACGCGTCGCATGACCCTTCTTAAAGTTGAGAACCTTTCTGTTGATTTTCCAACACCAGATGGCTTGGTTGCTGCGGTTCACGAAACTTCTTTTGAAATAAATCCAGGAGAAACTCTTGCGATTGTAGGTGAATCAGGTTCTGGCAAGACTGTTACAAACCTGGCCTTGATGGGTCTGATCCCACTTCGCACAGCAAATGTAACTGGTTCAGCAATTTTTGAAACTCATGATGGACCAGTCGATCTACTTGCGATGAATCGCAATGATCTTCGCAAATATCGTGGCAAAGATATGGCGATGATATTTCAGGATCCAATGTCTTCTCTGCATCCGTTCTACACAATCGGTGATCAAATTATTGAAGCCCATCAAGTTCACAACAAAGTAGATTTGAAAATTAGCGAGGCGCGCACAATTGAATTATTAGAGATGGTTGGAATTCAAGGAGCAGCAACCAGACTTCGATCATTTCCACATCAATTTTCTGGTGGAATGCGCCAACGCGTAATGATTGCAATGGCCCTTGTAAATAATCCTTCACTACTTATCGCAGACGAACCAACAACTGCGCTAGATGTAACTGTTCAGGCACAGATCATGAAGTTATTGAGCGATCTACAAAAAGAGTTGAAGATGGCGATGATTTTGATTACCCACGATATGGGTGTTGTCGCAGGCGCTGCTGATCGCGTAAATGTTATGTATGCCGGTCGCATAGTCGAAAGTGCAAACGTTAAAGATCTTTATGCCAATCCGTTGATGCCTTATACCCAAGGCTTATTGGCTTCGGTACCAAGAATGGATCGCCCGCATGCAGATCGTCTCTCTGCTATTCCGGGACAACCACCTTCAATGATTGCACTGCCAAGCGGTTGCTCATTTAATCCTCGTTGTTCGCGTAAGAGTGAAGTTGGGGCAAGTAAGTGCGAATCGCAAATGCCTAATTTAACAACGCGCGGCCACGAACATTTTGCCCGCTGCTTTATAGGGGAGGGCGTATGAGCTCGCCAATAATAGAAGTTAAAGATTTACATAAATTCTTTCCACTTGCATCTCAAGGAATTTTCTCGCGTGTTAAAGGTGATAATAAAGCGGTAAATGGTGTTTCGTTTTCAATCAATCCAGGTGAAACCCTTGGCTTAGTTGGCGAATCTGGTTGTGGTAAATCAACTGTTGGTCGCACGCTACTTAAATTGTACGAGCCAACATCTGGTTCAATAACTTTTGAAGGCGAAGATATAACTAAATATTCAAATAGCAAGATGAAGCCACTTCGCACAAAGATGCAGATGATCTTTCAGGATCCATATTCATCACTCAATCCACGCCACACAATCGGTGCGATTATTGCTGCTTCATACGAAATTCAAAACATTACGCCAGATGGTGGTGTTAAGAAAGCTGTTCAAGAATTGATGGAGCGCGTCGGGTTAAACCCAGAGCACTACAACCGGTATCCACACGAATTCTCTGGCGGTCAACGTCAACGTATCGGTATCGCCCGCGCACTTGCAATGAAGCCAAAATTTATTGTCTGCGATGAACCAGTTTCTGCACTCGATGTTTCAATCCAAGCCCAAGTAATTAATTTACTCGCCGATCTTCGCGATGATTTTGGACTTTCATATCTATTTATTGCTCATGATTTATCTGTCGTACAACATATTTCTGATCGTGTTGCAGTTATGTATCTTGGAAAGATTGTTGAGCTTGCTCCTGTAGGTGAAATTTATAAGGCGCCACACCATCCATATACCAAAGCCCTTCTATCTGCAGTCCCTATTCCAGACCCGGTTTTAGAAGAGAAGCGCGAACAAATTGTTTTATCTGGTGATCTGCCAAACCCTGCTAATCCACCAAAGGGATGTGTTTTCAATACTCGTTGCTGGAAGGCAAAAGAGGCTTGTTTTACAACCGAACCAACACTTCATCAAGTTGGTTCATCGCAAGTTGCATGTCACTTCCCCGAATAGACCATCCTTTCAATAGCGGTGAAGGCACGATATTCTCGCCGAATGAGTGATCCAAATTATTCGTCCCGAGTTTTACATGCCGCTACTGGTTCCAAATTAACGGCAAAAGGCTGGGGACAAGAAGCTGCAATTCGCATGTTGCACAACAACTTGGATCCTGCAGTTGCTGAACACCCAGAAAAGTTAGTTGTATATGGCGGCACGGGTAAGGCTGCACGTAATTGGCCATCATTTGATGCGATTGTAAAGTCACTTACAAATTTAAATGACGATGAAACTTTGCTTGTGCAATCTGGAAAGCCAGTTGGGGTATTTCAAACTCATGAATGGGCGCCACGCGTTTTAATTGCGAATTCAAACTTAGTTGGGGACTGGGCAAACTGGCCAGAATTTCGTCGGTTAGAACATCTCGGTCTAACTATGTATGGACAAATGACTGCTGGTTCTTGGATCTACATCGGAACCCAAGGAATTCTGCAGGGAACATATGAAACTTTTGCAGCCGTTGCAGCTAAGAAATTTAATGGAACTCTGCAAGGCACACTGACACTTACCGGTGGCTGTGGCGGAATGGGTGGCGCCCAACCGTTGGCGGTAACAATGAACGGTGGCGTCTGCTTAATTATCGATGTTGATAAGACTCGATTAGAGAAGCGTATCGAGACTAGATATTTGGATGAGATTGCAGACAATCTAGATGATGCGATCGCAAGAGTGTTAAAGGCAAAGAGTGATCGACGTCCGCTTTCGGTTGGGCTTGAAGGCAATGCTGCTGAACTATTTCCACTGCTGCTTGCAATGGATGTACCAATAGATATCGTTACAGACCAGACATCTGCACACGATCCATTTTCATATATTCCAATAGGCGTTGATGTTCATGAAGCAGCGCAACTTGCAAAAGATAAACCAGAAGATTTCACCAAGCGCGCTAAAGAATCTATGGCAAAGCATGTTGAAGCCATGGTTGGCTTTATGGATAAGGGCGCTGAAGTATTTGATTACGGTAATTCAATTCGCGATGAAGCGCGTCAAGGTGGATTTAGCCGAGCCTTTGCTTTCCCAGGTTTTGTTCCGGCATATATTCGCCCATTATTTTGCGAAGGCAAGGGTCCATTTAGATGGGTTGCTCTTTCAGGAGACCCGAAAGATATTTATCGCACAGATAAAGCAGTTCTCGATTTGTTCCCTGAAAATGAAGGGCTGCACCGTTGGATAACAATGGCGCAAGAGAAAGTTGCTTTCCAGGGTTTACCTGCACGTATTTGTTGGTTGGGATACGGCGAACGCGATAAAGCTGGTCTGGCATTTAATGATTTAGTTGCAAAGGGCGAGGTATCTGCACCAATTGTTATTGGTCGAGATCACTTGGATTGTGGTTCAGTCGCATCGCCTTACCGCGAAACCGAATCTATGCTCGATGGTTCTGATGCAATTGCAGATTGGCCACTTCTAAATGCAATGGTAAATATTTCATCAGGTGCATCTTGGGTTTCATTGCATCATGGTGGTGGCGTTGGCATGGGCCGCTCGATTCACTCAGGACAGGTATCAATCGCTGATGGCACAAAGCTTGCAGCACAGAAATTGGCACGAGTTCTTACAAATGATCCAGGCATGGGTGTAATTCGCCATGCAGATGCCGGTTACGACATTGCTATCGATACCGCAAAAGAGCGTCATGTGCACGTTCCGATGCTGGATATTGAATAATAAGAAATAAAACTTATGACAAGCAAACTTTTTTACAACATTGGCCAGCTCGTAACCAACGACCCGTTGCATGACGGAACCAAATTAGGTTTGATTCAAAATGCTGCGCTACTTATTGAAGATGGCGTGGTTGCTTGGGCTGGACCACAAGGTGAAGCACCGACACATCACATCAAGAAAAAGTTTGATGTTCAAGGTCGCGCACTGATTCCGGGTTTCGTAGATAGCCACAACCATATGATTTTTGCGGGGGACCGCAGCAAAGAATTTCGGGCCCGCATGCTTGGTGAAAGTTATTCAGCGGGCGGTATCGCGCATACTGTTGCAAAAACTCGCGCCGCAAGTGATGAAGCGCTGCGCGCAAATGCGGATTCACTCTTTGCCGAAGCTTATTCAAGTGGCACCACAACAATTGAATCAAAATCTGGATACGGCCTCACCGTTGAAGATGAACGCCGATCACTTGAAATTGCACAGAGTTTCACCAATGAAACTACATTCCTTGGTGCACATGTTGTTCCAGTTGAATATAAATCAAACCCTAAAGATTATGTTGATTTAGTTTGTGGCCCGATGCTTGATGCAGCGTTGCCATATTCGAAGTGGATAGATGTTTTCTGCGACAAAGGTGCATTTTCAGTTGAAGATGCGCGCACAATTTTGCAGGCCGGTATGGCTAAAGGGTTGTTGCCAAGGTTGCACGCTAATCAGATTCAAGAAGGTGGCGGTGTAAGACTTGGTGTTGAACTTGGAGTTGCATCAGTTGATCATGTTTCACATGTAAGTGTTAAAGATATTGAAGCGCTATCTAAATCAAAGGTAGTTGCAACATTGTTGCCAGGTGCGGAATTTTCAACTTGTTCGCCATATCCAGATGTTCGTTCATTGCTTGAAGCCAGCATCACAGTGGCTCTTGCCTCTGATTGCAATCCTGGAAGTTCTTACACAACAAATATGCCATTCATAATTGCGATTGCAGTTCGCGAGATGCATTTCTCGCCTGAACAAGCGCTGTGGTCGGCAACTATGGGAGGGGCAAAGGCTTTACTTCGCGAAGATGTAGGGCAGTTAATTGAAGGTGCAAGCGCTGATTTTTCAATCCTTAAGTCCGATTCATATATTCATCTGGCATATCGCCCAGGTGTTAATTTAATAGAACAGGTATGGCGCAATGGCCTTCAGATCAGATAAGACCGTAACTCTTTCAACTTCTGGTGTCACTTTTGATGATGTCATCAACGTTGCAAGATTTGGCGCCAAGGTTGAACTATCAACCGAATCTGTTGCTGCAATAAAAGCTTCACGTAAATTTATCGATGGCTACGCAGCTGGCGGTGTTGCGGTTTACGGAGTTTCAACTGGCTTTGGCGCACTTGCTAATCGTCATATCGATGTAAAAGATCGCACGCAATTACAGAAATCTTTAATTCGTTCCCATGCTGCAGGTGTTGGTCCGGCGGTTGAACGAGAAGTTGTTCGCGCACTCATGTTCTTGCGTCTTAAGACAATGGCGACTGGTCGCACTGGTGTTCGTGTGGAGTTAGCCCAGCAATATGCCGATTATTTAAATTCTGGCATCACGCCTTTCGTTCCAGAATTTGGCTCACTTGGTTGCAGCGGAGATTTAGCGCCACTTTCGCATTGTGCACTTGCGATTATGGGCGAAGGAATGGTTCATGATGCAAATGGCATCGAGATGACGGCTATGCAAGCGCTTAACAACGCCGGATTAAAGCCAATTGAATTAGAGGCAAAAGAGGGACTTGCACTTATCAATGGCACCGAGGGAATGCTCGGAATGTTGATTATGGCTTGTTCTGATCTTTACCAACTTGCAACCGTTGCAGATATCACTGCGGCTATGAGCATCGAAGGATTACTAGGAACCGATCAAGTATTTGCACCAGAACTTCATGCACCACTGCGTCCACAAGTTGGTCAAGCAATCAGCGCTGCAAATATATTTGCACTACTAAATGGTTCGGGTCTTGTTGCATCGCACCGCGAAAATGATTCCAGAGTTCAAGATGCATATTCACTTCGTTGTGCACCACAAGTTGCTGGTGCGGTTCGCGACACAATTGATTATGCATCTTTAATTGCAACTCGTGAACTTGCAAGTGCGATCGATAATCCAGTTGTTCTTGCAGATGGTCGAGTGCAATCAAATGGAAACTTTCATGGTGCGCCCGTCGGTTATGTCTTAGATTTCTTAGCAATCGTCGCAACCGATCTTGGTTCTATGGCTGAACGCCGTACAGATCGCGCACTTGATCAAAATCGTTCTGCTGGCTTGCCACCATTCTTGGCACAAGATCCAGGCGTTGATTCTGGCCTAATGATTGCGCAATACACCCAAGCAGGTTTGGTTAGCGAGAACAAAAGGTTGTCGACTCCGGCAAGCATTGATTCCATTCCTAGTTCTGGAATGCAAGAAGATCACGTTTCAATGGGTTGGGCGGCTGCTAGAAAGTTGCGCAAGGTTGTTGAAAACACAGCAAGAATTTTGGCAATTGAATTGGTTACATCAGCCCGGGCAATTGAAATGCGCGAAGGTTTAAAACCTTCACCTGCAACTGGAAATGTGATTGCCAAACTTCGGACAAAAGTTGGGGGAGTCGGACCGGATCGATTCCTGTCTCCAGAACTAGAAGCTGCCGTTGTATTAGTAAACAGTGGCGAAATCACTAAAGCAGCTCGAGAAGTTTTACCTAACTTAAGTTAGCGAGTTGCAAGCCCAGCAGCTGCTTCTAAGACAAGTAGCGCAGCAAGGCGAATAGTGCGTTGATCAGGTGTATCAAGTGCAGCATCGATTTCGGTTATATCAATTGCGCGCACTCGTTTATCACTCGCCAACAATCTAGTTGCCTGGCGAATTTCATCAGCCGAAATTCCTCCGGGAACAGATGCAGGACAAGCAGGTGCCACTGCGCGATCACAGACATCAACATCTAAATCAACATAGATTTCGCGCCCACCCGCGCCAGCAATCTTTAAGGCTTTTTCAATAACTCTCTTCAGGGATTTATCTCGCAGTTTTGCCCGTGATATAACAGTAATTCCATACTCTTTGGCTCGAGCAGAATATTCTGCGCTATTGGCAAAGTCCGCAATCCCGATTTGAACAATGTTCTTAGCTGGCAGCCCTGCTTCGATCAGACGCCAGACTGGTGAGCCATTTGATTTTCCATCTCGCAAATCATGGTGGGCATCAAGTGTTATTAAGCCAATCTTAGATAGATCAGGAAACAATCCTGCTGCTGCCGAATAGGTAATTGAATTATCGCCACCAAGTGCGACGACTAATTTATGTTTCCAAAGTAACCCAGAAAGTGCATCAGCAACTCGCGCTTCACCAGCATCACCGTCAGGGTTGGCAATGTCGCCAAGATCGGTAAAACTTAGATTGCGAAGATCGTGTTTTCCTGAAGTTGAAAAAGTTGAATATCTAGCCAGAGCCTCGCGAATTGCAGCGGGTGACAAGTGTGCACTCGTCGATGAAAGTGAAGTTTCATGCGCAGGAATTCCGACAAGAGCAAAGTCAGCGGAAGGATTCTTCGAACCAAATAAGGTATTTGCTCTGGCCCATTTGGGATCTTGTGACAGTTGTGACATATCCCGATTTACTTATCAGGGTTAGGAACAGTCACATCACGGACAAATGCTTCTAAATCATTTACCGATTGCAGGAAACCGCGAAGCGTACGAAGAGTGGCGCCAAAGTTTGTAAATTCTTCTACTTTCAAACCATCTGCGTCATACATCTTGCGAAATTCTGAAATTTCAAGCATTGGATTCAAGATTCGTGGATCCATAGGCTCTTCAACGCTATTTGGATTCGGCATAATGCCTGAATTATTAATCTTTACCTGCCAGCCATATGGTGGAGAAATAACTGCATCGCCTCCGATAATTTGTGACCAGTGCATATGATTTCTAAATGCGGCAGATAAAAGACGAGTGCGATACCCGCGCTCTTTATATATCTTGTGGGCGTTCTTAAATACAGCAACCCCTGCCCATTCCATAACACCTGGATCTATTAGCACCCCAGCCTTTTCGGCAGAAACCTTAACCCAGTCATCAACACGACCAACCATAATTGTGCAGACCGGACCCATCTGCGAAATATCTAAACCTTCAGCTTCTCGTCGCTTCAAGCCACGTTCAATCGCTTCGGCAACTGCAATAGTTTGTGCAACCGAGAACGAAACAGTTGCATTAAGGCTTACACCCAAATAAGTCGCCTCTTCGAAAGCGCTAATTGCTTCAGTTGTTACTGGAATTTTCACAATAATATTCTTTGCAAGTTTTGAGAATTCAAAGGCCTGTTCTGTCAAAGCCTTAGCGTTACGAAAATTGCGGGGATCGGTCTGAATTGATAAACGACCGTTGCGCCCGTTGTATTTCTCGAACTCGCCTTCAAGCAACTTAGCGGCATTGATTGAAAGTTCTTTGACCATCGCCCAACCAATTTCATCATCGGTTGCGGCTGGATTTGCCTTGGCGTATTCCTTGATTCGTTTAACCCAATGATCCTTATCTGCTTTCAAAGCGCTTAGCGCAATAACTGGGTTACATGTGGCTCCGACGATTCCCCAAGTAAGGGCATCTTGCAGCTCTTTCGGATCAGCCGAGTCATTCCAAAGAACAGTCTTTGAATTCTCTTTCATAAATAAGAAAGGTGACTTCGACATTTATCCTCCGCTAGCGTTCAATAATTACATTAAGCCTATTCGCCCGCATGAGTTTAGTAAATAAAGGGTGTTCCACTTGCTAATTACTCCCGTATTATTGCCCGTCTGAAGAGTCGCCCGGATCACCGCGTTATGAAAATACCGAGGAAAGTCCGGACTCCAAAGAGCAAAGTGGTGGCTAACAGCCACCCGGAGCAATCCGCGGGATAAGTGCCACAGAAAATAAACCGCCGTTAGCAATAACGGTAAGGATGAAACGGTGGTGTAAGAGACCACCAGCAATTGCAGTGATGTGATTGGCTAGGTAAACCCCACTTGGAGCAAGACCAAAAAGATGGCGCTTGAGAGCTGCTCGCTCGAGTCATCAGGTAGGTTGCTTGAATCTGTAAGCAATTACAGATCTAGATGGATGGTGATCGTCTCGCAAGAGAACAGGATCCGGCTTATAGGGCGACTCTTCTTCCAATTAGGTGGGCGTAGGTTAAAACTGCGCTCACCTTTCTGCATTTTGGTTGTACAAGTTGTTACATAACCTGTCGCAGATTTAGAAGTTTTTATGGGGAAACCATGGGCAAATATGGGCAGTTCTATGGGCAGGTTTCAACCACAAATAACTTTGCGAAGTTGTTTGTTTGTCAGCTAATTGTTGAGGCTTATAGGGCGACTCTTCCTCAAAACCTCAAATAGGGGCACTTAGGTGTGCTTATTTGAGTTTTCATTTTGTCCAATTCAATAACAAACCTGTCGTAAATTTGTAAACATTTGTGGGTAAAAACGTGGGCAATGTGGGTAAAAACGTGGGCAGAATTTCCCACCGACTCGTCTAATCCTTGCGACGTTTACGGAACCAATTTCTTGCTGACTTTAACTTACCCTCAGCCCAGGAGTTAATCCGTTCAGCCCAAAGGTATTTTTCTTTGAGAAATC
>CAIQHM010000073.1 GCA_903871555.1 uncultured Actinomycetes bacterium
AGCATGAAGCCAAGAAACAGCTCTGGCTTCAAATGGATAGCGCTTTGCTTGAATATCACCTGCATGTGGTCCCGTACCGGTAACTACAACTCCCAAGATAAGCACAACAAAGGTAAGTGCGGTCACGGCTTTGGTCAAATTTCGAGTAGTTTCCTTAACGAATACAACTGGCCGATCTAAAATTCGATGGCGCAAAGTCATAGCACCCGCAATTAGCGGAAGGGTCAAGACAAAATGTGCGGAAACTGAAATTGGATTTAACTTCGTTAATACAGTTATTCCACCGAGAACAACTTGTCCAACGAATCCTAGTATTTGCAAGATTGCTAAAAACCTTAAATATTTAAAATCTTCGCGATCTTTCAATTTCTTAATAATGTAAATTAACGCAGCGATTGCAAATGCCAACATAAACCAGGCGAGAAGTCGATTGCCAAACTCAATCCAAGCGTGAAGCTGTCCCTGTGCTTGATGAACAACTGGCTTTATGGAATCACCAGTGCACTGCGGCCAAGTTGGGCATCCAAGTCCCGAACCAGTGAGTCGAACCGCACCTCCGGTGACAATAATTCCTGCTTGGAAAACCAATAATGCAGTGAAGATAAAGCTTGCTAGGGTCATGTTCGTAGCCTATGCGCTCGATTGCTCGCCTTGGGGCAGCCCGTCAACTGGCGGGTTTTACTGAATTACGCAACAATACCGTTGTGAAAAAGACCGAAGACCGCACCCGCGACTTAGTGGCCCGTGCGATTCTAGAGAATGGCCCAGCGACCGCAGTCGCCTTGGCGGCTCGATTGAAAATTACACCAGCCGGAATTCGTCGCCATCTAGATACGCTGGTCGATCAAGGAGTTTTAGCTGCGAGAGAGCCTTTCCAGAGTTCATTGGATTCAAGAGGTCGTGGTCGGCCATCAAAAGTTTTTGTAATGACTGATATCGGCCGTGAGAAATTTGAACACACATACGATGATCTTGCTGTTTCTGCACTTCGATTTATGTCGTCGACAGGAAGCAATTCATTGGTAAAAGAATTTGCAAAGAATCGTGCGCAGGAAATTACTAAGCGAGCGGCTCAGATACTTGCTAATAAAAAGAATTTGAGCGAGAAAAGCGAGGCACTTGCTAATTTCCTAACGGAGGAAGGCTTCGCTGCAAACAATCACTCCCAAGGAATCGGCGAAGAGCTTTGCCAAAATCATTGTCCGATTGCACATGTAGCGGCGCAGTTCCCAGAACTTTGCGAAGCCGAGACTGAAGCGTTCTCGGAACTTCTTGGTACGCATGTCCAAAGACTTGCAACCATCGCCCACGGTGATGGCGTCTGCACAACATTTATACCGAATTCAACAAACCTAAATAAAACCGGAAAGCGAGCCTGACATGAGTGATGTCTTAGCAAAGAACCCTGGACTTGAAGGTATTGGAAATTATGAATTTGGCTGGTCAGATAAGAATGACGTTAGCGCTAATTCTCGTCGTGGTCTAAATGAGGAAGTTGTTCGCGATATTTCATCCAAGAAGAGTGAACCACAATGGATGTTGGATCTACGACTAAAAGGACTGTCACTCTTTGAAAAAAAACCAATGCCAACTTGGGGTTCAGATCTCTCTGGTATTTTCTTTGACACCATTAAGTACTTCGTGCGCTCAACAGAGAAACAAGCTACTTCATGGGAAGACCTACCAGATGACATTAAAAATACTTATGATCGACTAGGAATTCCAGAGGCAGAAAAACAACGCCTGGTATCCGGTGTTGCTGCGCAGTACGAATCTGAAGTTGTCTACCACTCGATCCGTGAGGACTTAGAAGCGCAAGGGGTTATCTTTGTTGATACGGATACCGCGCTGCGCGAGCATGAAGAGTTATTCAAAGAGTATTTCGGAACAGTAATTCCTGTCGGAGATAATAAATTTGCTGCGCTAAATACTTCAGTCTGGTCCGGTGGATCCTTTATCTA
The DNA here is from genome assembly GCA_903871555.1 of uncultured Actinomycetes bacterium. Lineage (GTDB taxonomy): Bacteria > Actinomycetota > Actinomycetes > Nanopelagicales > Nanopelagicaceae > AAA044-D11. The sequence goes on from CAIQHM010000073.1 coordinate 1,962, forward strand.
TATCCCAAAAGGGGTAAAAGTTGATATTCCATTACAGGCATATTTCCGTATCAATACCGAAAATATGGGACAGTTCGAACGTACATTAATTATCGCCGATGAAGATTCATATGTTCACTATGTAGAGGGCTGTACCGCTCCTATCTATTCATCAGATTCGCTGCATAGCGCAGTAGTTGAAATCATTATTAAGAAGAATGCACGTGTTCGATATACAACAATTCAGAACTGGTCTAACAACGTTTATAACTTGGTAACCAAGCGCGCTACATGTGCCGAGGGTGCAACCATGGAGTGGGTTGATGGAAATATTGGATCCAAGGTCACCATGAAATATCCAGCAGTTATGTTGATGGGCCCACACGCGAAGGGCGAAACTCTTTCGATTGCTTTTGCTGGTGAAGGCCAACATCAAGATGCTGGAGCCAAGATGGTTCATGCAGCTCCCTATACATCTTCATCAATCATTTCGAAATCTGTTGCTCGTGGCGGCGGTCGTACTTCATACCGTGGTCTAATCCAGATCAATGAAGGTGCCCATCATTCAAAATCAACCGTAAAGTGTGATGCACTTCTTGTTGATTCAATTTCACGTTCAGATACCTATCCATATGTTGATGTTCGCGAAGATGATGTTTCAATGGGGCACGAAGCAACAGTCTCTAAAATTAGTGATGATCAACTTTTCTATTTGATGTCACGCGGCCTAGGCGAAGATGAAGCGATGGCAATGATTGTTCGAGGCTTTATCGAGCCAATCGCCCGCGAATTGCCAATGGAATATGCGTTGGAATTAAACCGTCTCATTGAAATGCAGATGGAAGGTGCTGTTGGTTAATGAGCACTTTAACTACAAATTATCTTGCACCAACTGGTCGTGAAGAGGCTTGGCGCTTCACGCCACTGGCGCGTGTCGGTGGACTTTTAGATTCTTCCATTGCACTTGAAAGCGTTAACAGTGTCCGGATTACCAATGCACAGCCAGGTGTGACGCTGAATGTCGTTCGTGCTGCAGATTTAGCGGCTCTTTCCATTAGCGATGATTTAGCAACGATTCGTGCTCGAGAATTTATTGAAGAAGTAACACATATTCAAGTTGCTGCTAATTCTCAAATATCTGAACCATTGATACTGGAACGAATCGGCTTAACTGGCAAGCCGCAAGCGAGCAGAACTTTAATTTCCTGCGGAGTGAATTCTCACGCAACAATTATTTTGCACAACTCAGGTGAAGCTATTCTGGCTGATGAGTTTGAATTTGATCTAGCAAGTGGTTCAACGCTAACTTTCGTATCACTACAAGAGTGGAGCGGCAAAGCTGTTCACCTAGGTCGTCAGCATGCGATTATCGCTAGAGATGCCACTTTCAATTCAATTGTTGTCACTGTCGGCGGATCGTTAGTTCGACTCTTACCAACTGTCGAATTCAGTGGACCTGGTTCAAGTGCAGATTTACAAGGTTTGTATTTCGCGACAGATGGTCAACATTTAGAACATAGATTGCATGTAGATCACAATTTTCCCAACGCTAAGAGTCGCGTAAATTACAAGGGCGCTCTGGCGGGGGATAAGGCGCACACTGTTTGGATAGGCGATGTATATATCCGCTCAAATGCGGAAGGCACTGATACCTACGAACTAAATCGCAATCTTTTATTGTCAGATGGCGCACGGGCAGATTCGGTACCAAATTTAGAGATCGAAACTGGTGAAATTGTTGGTGCTGGCCATGCAAGTACAACTGGACGTTTTGATGATGAACAACTCTTCTATCTATCTTCACGCGGAATTCCCGCAGAAATTGCTCGACGTTTAGTAATTCGCGGATTCTTCGCAGAGATCGTAGGCAAAATCAAAAATGAAGAGATTGAAAATCGATTGATGGATCGCATTGATTCCGAACTTGCAAAGGTTGGTGCTTGATGACTCAGCTATCGTTTGCTGCGCTTTCAGAGCGTAAACCTGTCAAAGTTGATTTAAATGGAACGCCTGTATGTGTGACTCGTGTTGGCGATGAAGTTTTTGCTATTGCAGATACTTGTTCTCATTCCGATGCCTCACTTTCAGAGGGCGATGTTACTGATTACAAAATCGAATGTTGGTTGCACGGAGCAGAATTTGATTTACGAAGTGGGGAAGTCGTAACACCACCTGCATCAATCCCAGTAGAAGTTTTCGAAGTTTCACGCAATGGTGATGAATTAACAATTTCAAGCAGAAAATCTGCACAAGGTTAAGGAGCGAATATGAGTACATTAGAAATCAAAGGGCTACAGGTATCTGTTGCAACGGAATCCGGATTTACCGAAATCCTACGTGGCGTCGATTTAACCATTAAGTCTGGTGAAACCCACGCGATCATGGGACCAAATGGTTCTGGAAAATCAACTCTTGCATATTCGATTGCTGGCCACCCCAAGTACACGATCACTGGTGGTTCAGTAACTCTTGATGGTGCAGATGTATTAGCAATGTCTGTTGATGAACGAGCTAAGGCTGGGCTATTTCTTGCAATGCAATATCCAGTTGAGGTCCCTGGCGTATCTGTCACCAACTTTCTGCGTACAGCAGCAACTGCGATTCGCGGCGAGGCTCCCAAAGTTAGAACATGGGTTGGCGAAGTCAAAGAGGCTATGAAGGCGCTAAATATGGATACTAACTTTGCCGAACGAAATGTAAATGAAGGATTCTCTGGCGGCGAAAAGAAACGCCACGAAATTCTTCAACTAGAACTTCTGAAGCCTAAGTTCGCAATCTTGGATGAGACCGATTCTGGCTTGGATGTAGATGCGCTACGAATTGTGTCTGAAGGGGTTAATCGTGTTAAAGCGAATAGCGATCTCGGAATCATGTTGATTACGCACTACACACGCATCCTTCGCTACATCAAACCTGACTTTGTGCATGTATTTGCTGCGGGGAAAATTGTTGAAGAGGGTGGCCCGGAACTAGCTGACAAATTAGAAGAGAAGGGTTATGCAGAGTACACAACTGCATAATTGATGAAAGCAATCTTCACCCCAGCAGAGATTCGGAAAGATTTCCCAATCTTCAATAAAGTCATGCGTGGGGGAAATCGCCTGGTTTATTTAGATAGCGGAGCAACGAGCCAGAAACCGCGACAAGTATTAGATGCCGAGCGCGAATTTTACGAGCAACACAATGCCGCCGTTCACCGTGGTGCACATCTTCTCGCAGAAGAAGCAAGCATCGCATACGAGGGATCTCGCAAAATTTTGGCCGATTTTATTAATGCAGATGTAGATGAAGTAATCTTCACAAAGAGTGCTACCGAGAGCATAAACGCCTTGGCATATTCATTTGGTAATAGCGCAGCAAACTCGAGATTCGCATTGAAGCCTGGTGATCGAATTGTGGTTTCTATTCTTGAACATCATGCGAATTTGATTCCTTGGCAACAATTAGCCAAACGGACTGGCGCGGAATTAGTTTGGTTTGATATTGACGATGAAGGCAGATTAGATCAGTCAAATCTCTTAGATTTAATTAACCTGCGTACAAAAGTTGTAGCAATAACTCACCAATCAAATGTTCTAGGAACAATTGTTCCGATAACTGAAATCGTAAAGCGGGCCCATGAAATGGGAGCTGTCGTCGTGCTAGATGCTTGCCAATCTGCGCCACATTTCCCAATAGATGTGCAGGCTTTGGATATAGATTTCTTAGCATTCTCGGGCCATAAGGCGCTCGGACCGACGGGCGTCGGAATTCTCTGGGGCCGACTTGAATATTTAAATGCGATGGAACCATTTTTAACTGGCGGTTCTATGATCGAAACTGTAACGATGATCGATGCTAAATGGGCAGCAGCACCGAAGAAATTTGAAGCTGGTGTGCCTAATATGGCGCAAGCAGTTGGGCTGGCCGCTGCGGTTACTTATTTGAATAATTTAGGGATGGAAAATGTTGCCCAGCACGACCGAGACTTAACTTCTTATGCTCTGAAAAAATTTGCAGAACTCAACGGAGTTCAAGTAATCGGTCCAAAAAATAACATTGATAGAGGAGCGGTTATCTCCTTTGCTATCGATGATATTCATCCGCATGATGTGGGGCAAGTACTGGATCAATATGGAGTTGCAGTTAGAACCGGACATCATTGCGCCTGGCCTTTAATGAAAAGACTGGGTCTTGTTGGAACTACACGAGCATCCTTCTATATTTACAATGATGAGTCGGATGTCGATGCGTTAATCGAAGCCATCGGACACGCTCAGAAATACTTTAAGGTGTAATTGTGGAACTAGATTCGTTATATCAAGAGGTAATTTTGGACCACTATAAGCATCCACTACATAAAAAATTGAGTGAATCTTTCTCGGCGCAGGTACACCACGTAAATCCAAGTTGCGGTGATGAAATAACACTAAATGTTTTGATTGCGGATGGCGTAGTTAGTAATGTGACGTGGGATGGTGTTGGTTGTTCCATCTCTCAAGCTAGCACTTCAATCGCCTCAGATTTGATGATTGGTAAGAATGTTGAAGATGCCTTATCTGTTGTGGATTCCTTCTCGCAATTAATGAGCAGTAAAGGGACACAGACGGGTGATGAAGATATTTTAGAAGATGGTGTGGCACTTGCTGGCGTTTCTAAGTTTCCAGCTCGGATAAAGTGCGCCCTATTGGGTTGGATGGCTTTTAAAGATGCAACGTTGCAAAGTAATGGAAAATAGGGAGAGACATGACAACAGCGAAAACCACTCTTGATGATGTGACTGAGGCGATGAAGGATGTGATCGATCCAGAACTTGGCATCAATGTTATTGATCTTGGTTTGGTATACGACATGCGTCTAGATGAGAACAATGTCGCAATTCTTGATATGACGCTCACATCTGCTGCCTGCCCATTGCAGGATGTAATTGAAGATCAAACTCACCAAGTGCTTGCTGACATTACATCTGATGTGAAAATTAATTGGGTTTGGATGCCACCTTGGGGTCCAGGAAAAATTACTGATGATGGACGTGAACAATTGCGTGCGATTGGGTTCACGGTTTAATCAGTGTCAATGCATGGCCAGTGGATGGCCTTGAGATCGATGAGTTCGGACCAATCGGTTAAGAATCAAAAACTTAAAGCAGGAACTTTTAAACGCATTTTGCTATTTGCGCGTCCGTACCGAAAATATTTAATTATCTTTATGGCCACAGTCGTTGTTGATGCCGTGCTTGTAGTAGCAACACCGTTGATGCTTAGAACTCTAGTTGATAGCGGAGTCATTCCAGGGCGCGGAGATATTGTTACAAAATTGGCGATACTTGTTGCAGTATTGGCAATAGCTGATGCAGGCTTCAATATGTTAGGCCGTTGGTTTTCTAGCCGTATAGGTGAAGGTCTTATCTATGATTTGCGCAGTCAAGTGTTCGAACATGTTCAACGACAATCAATCGCATTCTTCACAAGAACGCAGACCGGCTCACTTATTTCGCGAATTAACTCCGATGTAATCGGTGCCCAGCAAGCTTTTACTTCAACCCTTTCAGGAGTTGTGAGCAATTCTTTAACTCTGATTTTAGTTGCCGTTGCGATGTTTACTCTCTCTTGGCAGATAACTTTGGTGGCACTTATTTTGCTACCTATTTTCATCATTCCAACGAAGTGGATAGGCAAGAAACTTGCCAATTACACACGTCGCTCCTTTGAATTGAATGCTGAAATGTCTTCAACTATGACCGAACGTTTTAATGTTTCAGGGGCGTTGCTAGTTTCACTTTACGGCGACCGGCTTGCTGAATCTTCTAATTTTCGCGGCAAGGCACGCCGGGTTGCGGATATGGGAATAAAGATTGCAATGCTAAATCGCATTTTCTTTATCGCAATGACTTCGGTTGCGGCTATCGCGACAGCATTCGCTTATGGAATCGGTGGTCATTTAGCAATCAATAAAGAGATTTCAATCGGTACTTTGCTGGCTATTACTGCGCTACTTGCCCGGCTTTATGGTCCATTGACCGCGCTCTCAAATGTACGGGTAGATGTTATGTCAGCACTAGTCTCTTTTGAACGTGTCTTCGAAGTGCTAGATCTTGAACCTATGGTTAAAGATCCACAAAACCCGATACATATTGCTAAAGACATTCCAACAATTGAATTTAGAAATGTAGGTTTCACTTACCCAAAGGCATCTGAAATTTCACTTGCCTCACTTGAAGGCGCCGCTAAACCAGAAGTAATTGAAAGCGGGGAAGTATTAGCTGACATTTCTTTCAAGTGCGCTCCCGGAACATTCACGGCAATTGTTGGACCTTCAGGCGCTGGCAAGAGCACAATTTCTGGATTACTGCCTCGTCTTTACGATGTGACTAAAGGTTCTATTCTGATTAATGGAACTGATATTCGCGACACGAGCATTCTTGAATTGCGTTCACTTATCGGAATCGTTACCCAAGATTCACATATGCTTCACGAGAGCATTGGTGAGAATCTTCGCTACGCAAGGGCTGGTGCTTTAGATGAAGAACTTTGGCTGGCCTGCGATGCAGCGCAAATAGGAGATTTTATTCGTTCGCTTCCCAATGGTTTGGATACCGTAGTTGGCGAACGCGGACACAGATTGTCAGGTGGCGAGAAGCAAAGACTTGCGATTGCAAGATTATTACTGAAGGCGCCAGAGATTGTAGTTTTGGATGAAGCGACTGCGCATCTTGATTCGGAGAATGAAGCGCTAGTACAAGAAGCGTTGAAGGTCGCCCTTGTGGGGCGAACTAGTATCGTGATTGCTCATCGTCTTTCAACTATCGCTCACGCAGATCAGATACTGGTTATTGAAGCAGGTCGAATCGTTGAAACTGGTACACATGAAGAACTTGTTACAAAGGGCGGTCTTTATTTCGAGCTATACCAAAGGCAATCGCTTGGATTCACGGAATAATAAAATTCGTCCGAATAGGGCAAGAACGGCGAAAGCCAGCCATTGAAGTGCATATGCAAAATGTGGACCATTTGATAATTCCGGAAGTTCGATAATTGTTAAAGGGGTAATTTTTCCATCAAGGCTAGGAAGTAAATCTAAATAATATGGTTGCGCATCTATACCTTGGATTTTTGCAATTGATTTAGGCTTTGGATTAGTACTTTTTGTGACAAAGAACGAACCTTGTAATTGTCGGCTCAGATTCTCGGATCTAATTCGCGCAGAAATATCAACTACACCTCCTGGTGGTTTTGGAACAATTGGGGGAGTTGAAGCGCTTGGTCCAGCTGCAACCCAACCCCTATCTACCCAAAAGTTTTCACCAGTTATCGCAGTAAATAGCGTTAGAACTTCGAATCCGAACTGCCCTTCGTAGTACCGATTGCGCACCAATTCTTGATGATTGCCAGAAAAATTTCCCTTGATACTTACCGTTCGCCATTGATTTGCTACAGAATCTAAGTTTGCTAGCTCGACCATTTGCAACGGAGGTTTCGCTAAGTTTGCGCTGATTATCTTATTGGTGTCGGCTTGGATCTGCCCGCGACCGAATTGCCATTGTGCCGCATATAAACAACCAATAATAAGAATGAGCGCGGTTGCACTTTGAAGCAGTGAAACAGGCGAGAAAAACTTACGCACGATCTATTCTGTTCCTATTTGTTTCTGGCCATCTGCAAAAATTGCCGCTCTGCCTTTTATGCTCTCTCGCCCCGCATTTGCAACAACCACTGCTACATACGGCAGGGTTACCGCGCCGAAAATTGCAAACCATCGAAATGGACTGGGCAGAATTACAGCAAGAATGAAACAAAGGGTCCTAATCATCATCGAAATGAAATATTTCTTGGCCCGAGAAGATTGATCCTTAGAAAGCGGTTGGCCAACATTAGAAATTGAAGCCGACACGATTTTCTTTGGTTCGGATTGGGAGGTAGCCATAGGAGAACTGTATGGGTCAGAACGAAGAATTTCGCTCTCGATACGCCTGTATGTATTTGGATACGCAGTAGTAACAGGTAAGTTTCTCCCATGACTTCGAATTCTAAAGTTGCCTTAATTACTGGTGGCAATCGCGGAATTGGACTCGCTATTGCCGAGAAATTTAAAGCTGATGGTTACCAAGTTGTTGTCAGTCATCGTTCAGGAAATCCGCCAGCTGGTCTCGATGGCGTGATTATGGATGTTACTGATTCCGAGAGCGTTAATTCAGCAATCGCAGAAATCGAAAGAAAATTTGGTCAAATCGATGTATTGGTTGCAAATGCTGGAATAACTAAAGATGGTCTTGTAATGCGCATGAGTGATGAAGATTTTGAATCTGTCGTTGAAACTAATTTAACAGGTGCTTTCCGAGTTGCTCGCGCTTGCACTCGCGGCATGATGAAACGTAAATCTGGGAGAATGATTTTTGTTGGTTCAGTTGTTGGAATGTTGGGGTCAGCAGGACAGGTTAATTATGCGGCGACCAAGAGCGGCTTAATCGGAATGGCTCGCAGCTTTGCCCGAGAACTTGGCAGTCGTGGCATAACCGCAAATGTTGTTGCACCTGGATTTGTTGACACAGATATGACTGCGGTATTGGATGAAGCCCGTAAGGCCGAAATTGTTGGAGCGGTTCCGCTTGGACGATTTTGCACTCCCGAAGAAGTTGCAGGAGTCGTAGCTTTTTTAGCTTCACCCGAAGCTGCATATATAAGTGGCGCAGTAATACCAGTAGATGGTGGATTAGGAATGGGACACTAAATGGGAATCTTGCAAGGTAAGAACGTTCTGGTTACTGGAGTTCTAACTGAATCATCAATTGCATTTCATATCGCACGCATTGCACAAGAAGAGGGCGCAAATGTCGTTCTTACCTCATTCGGTCGGGCCCTTAGCATCACGAATAGAATTGCCGGCCGCCTCCCAAAGCCAGCACCAGTAATTGAATTAGATGTAACAAACGTTGAGCATTTAGATCGCCTTGCTGGATTGGTGAAGGAGCATTTACCTCACTTAGATGGCGTCGTGCATTCGATCGGCTTCGCACCAGAAGCTGCCCTAGGTGGAAATTTTCTCAATACTGTTTGGGAAGATGTGGCTACTGCAGTTCATGTTTCAACATTTTCCTACAAATCATTGGCAATGGCTTGTAAACCACTTTTCACTGCAGAGGGTGCGGCAATTGTTGGTTTAACTTTTGACGCAACCGTTGCTTGGCCAAAATATGACTGGATGGGAATCGCAAAGGCCGGTCTGGAATCAGCGAATCGATATTTAGCACGCGACCTCGGTCATGCAAATATTCGTTGTAACTTAATTGCTGCTGGTCCGATAAAAACTATGGCCGCTAAATCAATTCCAGGTTTCGAAGAATTTGAAGGTGTTTGGGATAAACGAGCGCCGCTTACTTGGGATTTTGCAGACCCGATTCCTGCCGCCCAGGGCGCTGTGGCTCTTCTTTCACCATTCTTTCCTAAGACCACTGGCGAGATAATCCACGTTGATGGCGGAGTCCACGCCATCGGCGGCTGAGCTAGCTAAGGCGCATTTGCTCAATTTCTCCATATCAAGATCCTGAGGTAACCTTGCGCAATCAAGTGGAGCTAGTCGCTCCCACCTCTATCGCTTCGGCGAATTGGTCATTACAGGTTTTTAAACCTGAATTTGCGACTGTCTCCACCTGCTTCTAAAAAGAAGCGATTAACCAGGGGGGAGAAGTTATCAGCACCGAGCCAAGAATCAACGATCGGATTCGCGTTCCGCAAGTTCGTCTGATTGGTTTTTCTGGTGAGCAAGTTGGCGTAGTCGATATCGATACTGCATTAAAGATGGCAGATGAAGTCGGTTTAGATTTAGTCGAAATTGCTCCAGAAGCCCAACCTCCAGTTTGTAAAGTGATGGATTTCGGTAAGTACAAATACGAAATCGCACAAAAAGCACGTGAGGCAAGACAGAACCAAACACATATTGTTGTTAAAGAGATGCGATTACGACCAAAGATCGAGCCACATGATTACGAAACTAAGAGAACACATATTGAACGTTTTCTTAAAGGTGGCGACAAGGTAAAGGTGACAATTCAATTCCGTGGCCGTGAGCAAGCAAGACCTGAAATTGGTTATCGCTTACTTATGAAGCTTGCAGAAGAGTTATCAGAAGTAGCTTTCGTTGAGTTCGCGCCAAAGCAAGAGGGGCGAAATATGACGATGGTTTTGGGAACGAATGTTAAGAAGGGCCAGTCAGTTTCACAGCAAAAAGCTGCGAAAGTTGCTAGCCGCAAGAAGGAAGCAGTACCAGAAGCAGTACCAGAAGCTTAAAAAGTTTTAGTTCACAACTAACTGGGAGGTTAGCGAATGCCAAAGATGAAAACCCATAGCGGAGCGAAAAAGACGTTCCGTTTAACAGGAACCGGCAAGGTTATGCACGAACGTGCAGGCAAGCGCCACCTTCTTGAACATAAGTCATCTCGTGTAACACGTCGTCTTAGCGGCGATTCTGTAGCTAAGGCACCAAACTCATTCACCGCCAAGCGCATGCTCGGCTTGAAGTAACAGGAAGGAATAAACCATGGCAAGAGTAAAACGTGGCGTTCACGCCGCAAAGAAGCGTCGTACAACACTTGAGCGCGCAGCCGGATATCGTGGTCAACGTTCCCGTCTGTTCTCAAAAGCGAAAGAGCAAGTAACTCACTCACTCGTATATGCCTTCAACGATCGTAAAGATAAGAAAGGCGATTTCCGTCGTCTTTGGATTCAACGCATCAATGCAGGTACTCGTGCGAATGGAATGACATATAACCGTTTCATTCAAGGTTTAAAGAGTGCAGGCGTCGAAGTTGATCGCCGTATTCTCTCCGAGCTCGCAACTAATGACCCAGCTGCATTTGCTGCTTTAGTTGAAGTGGCTCGCAAGCACGTAGTTAATGTCTAATAACCAAATTACGAGCCTTCATTCTCCTCATGTAGAGAGAGTGAAGGCTCTTTTGGGTTCACGCGGTAAAAAGATTCGCCAGACTGAAAAAGAATTTATTGCTGATGGAATCCAAAGCGTGCGCGAAGCGTTGTCACCAACTTTTCCCGATGCGCCAGAACTAATAAATCTTTATGTGACCGAAAAAGGTTTTGCAAAGATTCAGGAAGATATAGCACCAGAAATTCTGGGAAAGGCGCCAATTATTCACGTATCAGATGCAGTTATGAATGAGATGGCTGATACCGAATCTCCTCAAGGGATTTTGGCGCTATGTAAATTCACTGAAATTACGCTCTATAAAATTAAACAACGCGAGGCTAAGAAAATCGCCTACTTCTGGGAGATCCAAGATCCAGGAAATTCTGGAACGGTAATCCGCACCGCCGAAGCTTTAGGTTTTGATGCTGTGATTTTCTCCAAGAACAGTGTGGATGTTTATTCACCAAAGACAGTTCGCGCCACAGTTGGTGCGCTCTGGCATATCCCGGTTGTTGAAGATATTTCGATTGAAGATTTAATGGATTTTGCGCAGACCGAAGATTTCATCACTGTGGCACTTGCGGGAGATGGAACTGGAACAATTCTCGAACTTCCAAAGAGTGAAAAAATGATTCTCATTTTCGGCAATGAAGCGCGTGGGCTTCCCGAGATTTCGGGCTTAGGAGCGCGCGTTTCAATTCCCATGGCAGGCAAATCAGAGAGTTTAAATGTCGCTAGCGCAGCGGCAATCGCGATGTTTGAGGTTGGTATTCGGTAGGATTTACATATTATGTCGCTCAATATTGCAGATCTTTCCAGTGCAACTAAGAGCGCTCTCGCGGCAATTGCCAGCGCCAAGGATTTAAATCAACTTAAGGTCGTTAAAACTGAACATCTCGGTGATAAATCTGATCTCTCTAAAGCGAGTCAATCACTTGGGAAGTTGGCTGCAGAAGAGAAAGCTGAATTTGGCAAAATTGTAGGCGCAGCGAAATCAGAAGTGGTTGCTGCATTTGATTCTAGATTGCGCGTTTTAGAAACTGAACGAGATGAAAGAGTATTGGTTGAAGAGCGCGTCGACATAACTCTGCCATCGTCAAAGCAACCTAAGGGAGGATTACATCCTCTAACTATTTTAACTAACGAGATTTCTGATCTCTTTATAGGACTTGGATATCGAGTTGCCGAAGGTCCCGAGCTTGAAGCCGAGTGGCTCAATTTCGATGCACTCAATATTCCTGCCGATCACCCAGCGCGAACTATGCAGGACACATTTTTTATTGAACCTTTAGATTCAAAATTAGTTCTACGTACCCACACTTCACCTGTGCAAATTCGTACAATGCTTGAGAACAAGCCGCCGATTTACGTTATTTGTCCTGGTCGTACATATCGTGCTGATGAGTTAGATGCAACGCATACACCAGTGTTTAGCCAGGTAGAAGGTTTAGTTATTGATCGTGGAATTACAATGGCTGACCTGAAGGGAACTCTTGATTATTTTGCGCAAAGTATCTTCGGGCCGGATGTTAAAACAAGGCTGCGGCCATCTTTCTTCCCATTCACTGAACCAAGCGCTGAGGTTGATTTCTTTTTCAATGGTCGCTGGATTGAATGGGGCGGTTGTGGAATGGTCAATCCAAAAGTTCTTGAAGTTTGCGGGATTGATACGAAAGAATTTTCTGGTTTCGCATTTGGTATGGGTCTCGAACGAACTTTGATGGTTAGACATGGCATTACCGACATGCATGACATTGTCGAAGGCGACATCAGATTCACTCGCAGTTTTGGAACCGGTGGGCGATGAAAATTCCACTTTCCTGGGTTCGTGAATTTGTTGATGTGCCGAAAAATATTTCATTGGATGAACTTGAAAATGCCTTCGTAAATGTTGGGTTTGAAGTTGAAGGAATCGAAGTTCAGGGCAGTGATCTAACGGGCCCATTGGTCGTTGCTAAAGTTGCAACGATTGAAGAGTTATCGGGAAATAAGAAGCCAATTAGATATGTCGGTCTCGATTGCGGAGAAGGTGCTACAAGATTTGTTATTTGCGGTGCGACAAATTTCGCGGTTGGCGATCTGGTCGTAGCCGCGCTGCCCGGAGCAGTTCTTCCAGGAGATTTTGCTATCTCAGCCCGCGAAACATATGGAAAGACAAGCAACGGAATGATCTGCTCTGCTCGCGAATTAGCGATCAGTGATGAACATGCGGGAATCATTGTTCTTCCGCAAGATTGCGCAAAAGTAGGTACAGATGCAATTACTTTGCTTGAAATCAACGATGTGATCGTTGATGCAGCCGTAAACCCTGATCGGGGTTATGCGCTTTCGATTCGAGGGTTAGCACGAGAGCTTGCGGCATCTCTTGGGATTAAATATCAGGATCCAGCGTCGAAAGTGGATGTTTCAAAATTTGCAATAAATGAAGATGGTGTTCAAATTATCGTTGAAGATAAAACAGCGCTTTCGGTAGTGTTTATTCGGACCATTTCAAATTTCAATCCTCTTGCACCAACGCCTCTTTGGATGAGTCGCCGTATTGAAAAATGTGGCATGCGTTCAATCTCGCTAGCTGTTGATATAACCAACTATGTAATGCTCGAACTTGGACAACCTTTGCATGCATTTGATTCCGAGAAGATTGATTCCACGCTTGTTATTCGCCGAGCCGGCGCCACTAAAACGATTAAGACTTTGGATAATCAGGAACGTAAGTTGGATTCCGATGATCTCGTCGTTGCAGATAAAAGTTCTGCACTAGCTCTTGCAGGTGTAATGGGTGGTGCAACTTCTGAAGTAACAACTTCAACTTCAAATATTGCACTTGAAGCAGCCCGCTTCGATCCAGTTTCAATAGCCAAAGGTTCACGTCGTCATAAATTATCTTCAGAAGCTTCTAGACGTTTAGAGCGCGGGGTCGATCCTTCACTCGCCCAAATCTCTTCTGCCCGAGCTATCTCACTAATGATTGAACTCGGTGGCGCAAAATATATTGGTACTAGCTCTTTTGGTGAACCAAAATATGCACCAATCGTCGAATTCGATCCTAATTTTGTCTCAGAATATCTTGGCACCAAGGTATCGCTGGAAGAGGTCGAAGAGAAACTTAAAATAGTTGGCTGCGATATTTCCAAGAAATCCGATACAAGTTGGAAAATTGATCCACCGTCATGGCGCTCTGATTTATTGTTAGGCCCTGATTTAGTTGAAGAAGTTGCCCGGATGATTGGATATGCCCGGATACCTTCTACTCTGCCTACTGGAAAATCAGGGGCAAGTTTAACTCCGATGCAATACCGCAAGCGTGCAGTTGCAAATTACTTAGCGGGCAATGGTTTCTCTGAAGTTTATAACTATCCCTTCGTCAATCCGGATTATGTAGCGAAATTGGGCTTCGTCGGTGATCGCGCGAAGAGTTTCAAACTCGCTAATCCGATGTCGGAAGAGTTTCCAGATTTGCGCACACATTTGTTGCCGGGACTTTTGCTTACAGCCGTTCGCAACCAGGGGCGTGGGGCTAAAGATATTGCGATTTTTGAAATCGGCTCGGTCTTTAGAAATACTGAAAAGCTTCTGAGTCAAGAAGTAATAGGTACAGATCGAACTCCTGATGCAAAAACCAAAGAGAAGATCTACAAGAGTGTTCCTAATCAACCTCTTCACATTGGTGCGGTTGTAGCAGGCAAACTCGGTTCAGATGGTTGGAACGGTAAATCGGCGGAATTCACCTGGGTAGAAGCGATTGGTTTCGCACGTTCGATAATCGAAACAACTGGAAATTTTGTAACCACAGTTAGTTCCGATTTTGCACCTTGGCATCCTGGCCGTTGTGCTGAACTGCAAGTTGATGGCAAGCCAGTGGCGCATGCAGGAGAGCTGCACCCAAGAGTTATAGCCGAACTTGGATTACCGGAACGTTCTTGCGCATTTGTAGTGGTACTTAGCGCACTTAATTTTCCTGAGACGAAGAAATTACAGACGCTAATTACAATGCCTGCTGCGGTCCAAGATATTGCATTAGTTGTTGATGAATCTATCTCTGCAGCTTCATTGGAATTGGCCTTGAGATCTGGCGCTGGCGAATTGCTCGAAAGCATCACTCTCTTTGATCGCTACGACAAGCTGGGAGATGGCAAGGTATCTCTCGCGTACACGATGGTTTTCAGAGCGCCCGATCGCACGCTAACAGCAGATGAGGTCTCGAAATACCGTGAGTCCGCGGCAGCCTCAGCCATGAAAGCTTGTGGCGCCACTGTACGTGTATAAATATGCAAAATATTGCATAGATATGCATAATCTGTTATCGTAGAGGAATGAATGTAGGTATCGTAGGAGCAAGCGGTTACGCCGGCGGAGAGCTTTTGCGTATCCTCTCAAATCACGACAAGTTTAAGATCTCCTATATAAGTGCAGGAACAAGCGCTGGCGAAGAGATAACTTCGATCCATCCTCATTTAATTAATTTTGCAGACCGTAAGTTTGAGAGCACGCATATCGATCAAATCAATAAGTGTGAAGTGGTATTTCTGGCTTTGCCGCATGGTGAGTCGGCGGCGCTTATTGCAAAGATTTTGCCAGATATTAAGGTGATTGATCTCGGAGCAGATTTCAGATTATCTGATGCTGGCTCCTGGTCGAAGTATTACGGCGGTACGCATGCCGGACAATTTACATATGGGCTACCTGAGCTTGCAGACAATGCATCGAAGATTGCAAATAGTTCACGAATTGCTAATCCAGGGTGTTATGCCACGGCAATAATACTTGGCAGCGCCCCTGCAATATCGGCAAAAATTATTGATGGAAGCGATTTGGTTGCTGTCGCCGCAAGTGGAACTACAGGAGCAGGCCGGAGCGCGAAGATTAATCTTTCAGCCAGTGAAGTTATGAATAATCTTGTCTCTTATAAATTCGGGGGAGCACATCAGCACACTCCAGAAATTGAAGAAAATTTGTCGGCGCTCGGCAACGAGAAAGTCCAACTATCTTTCACGCCGATTTTGGCACCAATGCCCAGAGGAATTCTGGCGACCATAACATCGAAATTACAGAAACCATTTACAACAGCAGAAGCTCATGATCTTTACTCGACTTACTTTAAGGATTCACCTTTTATTAAAATTTTGCAACCAGGTGTTATGCCGCAAACTTCTGCAACTCTTGGAACTAATATCGCACTACTGCAAGTAGCCGTGGACTCGCATGCTAATCGTTTGGTGATTTCAATTGCAATCGATAATTTGGGTAAGGGAGCAGCAGGTCAAGCTATTCAGAATGCGAACATTGTCTGCGGTTTCCCGCAGGATTTAGGTCTTGATCTTTTGAGTGTGAAGTAATGATTGTCTTCAAATACGGTGGACACGCGATCAGCGAAGATCTCAAGATCGATCCAGCACTTAAATTTCTTGCTGACTTAATCAAATCTGGCGAAGAAATTGTCATAGTTCACGGGGGTGGGCCGCAAATAAACCGTGAATTGGAAATTCATGGAATAAGAAGCGAGATGGTTAAAGGGCTACGTAAGACTACTCCCGAAGTTTTTGAAGTTGTTCAAAGGACCCTAAGTGGTGAAGTTCTACGAAAATTAGTAAATCAATTAGTAGGACTTGGAGTCAACACAATTGGAATTTCTGCCGGTGATGCGAACTTGATCAGAGGCGAAGTTCGCGATCTGGAACTAGGCCTTGTTGGCGAAATTTCTAAGATAGACATCTCGATTATAAATACATTTTTTGAACAAGGACTAACACCAGTGATTTCGCCCATTTGTGTAACTGAAGATGGCATAGGCATAAATATGAATGCAGATTTGGTTGCGGGTGCTATTGGTGGGGCCCTGAAAGCGGAGGTAGTTATGTTCTCAACTGATGTTTCTGGCATTTACCGAAATTGGCCCGATGAAGCTTCCCTCATAAATTCCATAAGTGTAGACGAGCTGGTTTCGATCGCATCGGGATTCGAAGGCGGGATGATCCCCAAGGCTAACGCAGCAATAAACGCAATTCATTCTGGCGCCAAGTCAGTGCGCATCTTTGACGGAAGAACTATCGCGAACCTTACTGCGGCGCATTCGGGCGAGATCGGAACTTTGGTGATTGCTTAAAATGAATAGAAATATCGCGATGCAAGATCGATGGAAGAGCGCTCTGCAAAATAATTATGGTACCCCCTCCATTTCACTAGTCAAGGGAAGTGGGGCTCTTGTTTGGGATGCCGATGGTAAAGAGTATTTAGATTTTCTTGGTGGTATTGCCACGAATATTCTTGGTCATGCACACCCCGAAATAGTTACTGCGATAACAAATCAAGCAAATGACCTGGGCCATGTGAGTAATTTATACGCGCATCCAGGTGCAATCGAATTAGCTGAAAAACTTAAAGCACTTACTGGTGAAGCAAGTGCAAGAGTCTTTTTCTGCAACTCTGGTGCCGAGGCAAATGAGGCGGCGTTGAAATTGTCACGGTTGATTGGACGTAAGAAAGTTATTTCTACCATTGGTTCTTTTCATGGTCGAACAATGGGGGCGCTGTCATTAACTGGACAAATCGCTAAACGCGAGCCTTTCTTGCCTTTACTTAAGGGCGTTAAATTCATCCCTTACAACGACTTGTCGGCGGCTAAGAAAGCAATCAATAAGAAAGTCGCGATGATTATCGTGGAACCGATCCAAGGCGAGAATGGCGTAGTTGTTCCAGATCTTGGCTACCTTAAATCTTTACGCAAATTAACCAAGAAACACGGAACCTTGCTTGCCTTAGATTGTGTTCAAACTGGAATGGGTAGAACTGGTGATTGGTTTGGCTTTGAAAACGAAGAAATAGTTCCGGACATTATTACATTAGCTAAAGGTCTTGGCGGGGGCTTACCTCTTGGTGCGATGATTGCAATTGGCGATTGTGCGAATCTATTCGAACCAGGATCGCATGGAAGTACATTTGGCGGCAACCCGATTGCTTGCGCATCGGCACTGGCCGCGATAAATGTTTTAGAGAGAGATAATTTTCTTCCGCGGATTAAGTCACTCGAACTTAACCTGAAGCTAGAAATCACGAAGAGTCCAATTGTGCAATCTGTTCGTGGAAGTGGCTTGCTACTTGGAATTGTTCTAAAAAATAAGGTAGCAAAAGAGTTTGTTTCTGCACTGCAAGGTGAGGGCGTTTTGGCAAATGCAACATCGGATTCAGTAATACGACTGGCGCCACCTTTGATAGTCACAGATTCTCAAATTGCAGCTTTTGTTGAAAGATTTAGAAAGGTGGCCACGTCATATGAACGTTAAAACTGCATTTAGCTCTAACCAGAGAAAATCTTTAATCTCCAAATTGATAAGGCAAGGTGGTGTTGAATCCCAAGTTCATTTAGTGAAACTACTTGCTCGTGAAGGTGTAAAGGTTACGCAAGCAACGGCTAGCCGCGATTTAGAGGATTTAGGCGCAACACGGGTTCGGGATGCAAGCGGTGAGTTTCAATATGTAATTGCTGACGAGGCGACATCAAAAACAACTAACGCAGCGAATTTAATAGTAAGCGTTACCGCCAGCGGTAATTTAGCTGTGGTCCGAACCCCACCGGGTGGAGCACAATTATTGGCAAGTGCTATTGATAGAAATTCACTTAATGGAACTCTGAAGAGTGCGATCGGAACAATTGCTGGAGATGACACAGTTCTCGTGGTCTCTAAATCAGCGAATGGTGGCGCAGAACTTGCCAAATCAATCTTGAGCTATTCATCTGGAACAAAAGGAAAGAGGAAATAACTAATGGCACTTTGGGGCGGAAGATTTGCGAGTGGTCCAGCTGATTCTGTTGCGGCACTCTCTAGAAGTGTGGATTTCGATTGGCGACTAGCCTCTTATGACATAAAAGTTAATCTGGTACACCTAGATGGCTTGGTAAGCGCAGGCGTTATTGCTACCGGCAATGGTGAAGTTATCCGGGCTGGTCTCAAGGCCCTAGGCGCTGAAATTCTTGGCGGAAAATTTTCTTATGATGATTCTGATGAAGATGTTCATAGCGCAATCGAGCGGGGATTAATCGCAAAAATTGGAGCGATTGGTGGCGCACTTCGGGCTGGTCGTTCTAGAAATGATTTAGTTGTTACTGATTTCAAACTCTATTTAATTGACCATTTGCTTGAAATCGCATCTTTAACTACCTCACTTATCGAAGCATTCAATGAGCAGAGCCTGGCGAATGTTGAAGTATTTGCTCCTGGTTTTACGCATCTACAACATGCGCAACCAATCGTTTTTGGTCACGAGCTTGCAAAACATTCGCAGGCACTTCTACGTGATCTCGATCGAATCGGTGATTGGTTAGTTCGCAATAGCATTTCGCCACTAGGAGCCGGTGCACTCTCCGGAAGTGGGCTACAGCCAAACCCAGAAAGTAGCGGCGAGACTCTTGGGTTCGATGGAGTTGTCGCTAATAGCATCGATGCAGTCAGTGATCGCGATTTCGCAGCAGAAGCCTTATTTGTTATGGCGATGCTCGGCGTGCATCTCTCTAGAATCGGCGAAGAGTTCACTCTTTGGAGTACTAACGAGTTTTCTTGGGTAGAAATTGCAGATGCTTATTCAACAGGGTCATCAATAATGCCGCAGAAGAAGAATCCAGATATTGCTGAACTAGCGAGAGGAAAGAGCGGACGTCTAGTTGGAAATCTAACAGCGCTTCTAACAACCCTTAAGGGTCTTCCTTTCGCTTACAACCGCGATCTACAAGAGGATAAAGAGCCCGTGTTTGACTCTGTCGAAACTTTGCTCGTGCTTTTACCCGCGTTAACTGGAATGGTTGCTACGGCAAAATTCCGCACCGAAAATATTTCTAGCGGCGCACACTCTGGATTTGCTCTTGCTACTGAAGTCGCAGATTATCTTGCTAAGAAGTCAGTCCCATTTGCGCAAGCACATGAAGCGGCGGGGGAGTGCGTTAAAGTTTGTGAGCAAACAAAGAGAGAGTTGCATGAATTAACCGATGAGCAACTTGCTGCAATTCATCCAGAACTCAAATCTGATTTGCGGGAATTCTTAACTGTCTCAGGTGCCATCGCATCAAGAACTTCGTCGCTCGGTACCTCAATTCCTAGCGTTACCGCACAAATTGCCGAGCTAAAGAATGCCACGCAAGAAGCTAAGCAGTGGATATCCAACGAGGTCGAACGCTTTTCAGGCATGATGAAGCCATGACTACGCAATTATTAGCCGATCTTGAATGGCGCGGTCTGATCGCGCAAACAACGGACCGTGAAGCGTTATTGAAGGATTTAAATAGCAAACCGGTCAAGTTTTATATTGGCTTCGACCCAACTGCTCCAAGTTTGCACGTTGGAAATCTTGTTGTAATTCTGGTGATGCGACGGTTTCAACTCGCAGGCCACCTTCCGATAGCGCTAGTTGGGGGAGCAACAGGGCTTGTTGGAGATCCGAGCGGACGCAATGAAGAACGTACTTTGAATGATGAAACTATTGTCGAGCAGTGGGTCGGAAATATTAGAAATCAGCTGGCTAAATTTCTAGATTTTAATTCAAAACAAAATGGCGCTGTGATGGCAAATAATCTTGATTGGACTAAACCAGTTTCAGCACTTGAATTTCTTCGCGACATTGGAAAACATTTCAGCGTAAACCAAATGCTTGCAAAAGATTCCGTTGCATCTCGCCTGGAAAGTGGTGGTATCTCCTACACCGAATTCTCTTATCAGGTGCTGCAAGCCTTTGATTACCTAGAACTTTACCGTCGCGATAATTGCAGATTACAACTTGGTGGCTCAGATCAATGGGGGAACATTGTTGCTGGGCTCGATCTGATTCGTAAAGTTGAGGGCGGTTCTGCGCATGCATTCACAATTCCGCTTATGGCTAAATCTGATGGCAGCAAATTTGGAAAAACTGCCGGAGGATCAGTCTGGCTAGATCCAGAGATGACTTCACCTTATGCTTTCTATCAATTCTGGATAAACACTGAAGATGCTGATGTTGCAAAATATTTGAAAGTTTTTAGTTTTAAAGATCGCGCGGAGATTGAAAGATTAATAGAAACAGTAAAAGTAAATCCTGGTGCACGTGAGGCGCAACGCGAACTTACGCGCGAATTAACTTCGCTCGTGCATGGATCAGATGAATGTGAAAAAGTAGAAGCCGCTTCCAAAGCACTTTTTGGTCAAGGTGAACTTAAAGATCTAGATGTAAAAACTTTAACTGCAGCTCTCTCGCAATTACCGAAAGTTACAATCGCTAAGAATGAGGTGATGCCAACTTGGGTTGATCTTCTTACTGCGACTGGTGTTGTTGATTCGAAATCAGCTGCGCGACGCATTGTTAAAGAGAACGGTGCCTACTTAAATAACGAGAAAATATCTGGTGAAGATTTTGCGCCAACCGCAGCAGATTTAATTCATGGAAAATTCTTAGTATTACGCAAAGGAAAGCGGGATTTAGCTTCAGTCGAGATCGTTTAAAGGTCTTCCTCGGAGATGCCGCCTTCAAAAACATTTGATTTTGCGCGTTCGAAAGAATTTTGGAACTTTTGAGTGTAAATAACGGCGCTTATGGCCGTGATTAACCTCGCATCAATTATGGGCTGAATTGGCCCTTTTCTAGGCAATCGAATTTGACCCTCACGCGGGCATGGGCTATCTTTACCCCTCGCTTGCGAATTGGACGAAAAACCCTTTAAAACCGGGGTAAATAAGGCCAAGCAACGATAAGTATTTCCAAGCACTATGAAGGATCTACCGGATTTGCTCTTCCGTGTCCCTTCCACTAGGTTTGGCGGTCTGCCCTGCAATCGGTGAGAAATCATCGTGACCGGTGCGCACTCGTACCTTGAGAACTCAACAACGTGCAAAAAATCAATGCCAATCGGCGCATATTGGGCTGCCCCTGTTTACAGGGCGTAGCAAAAATGTGCCAAATTCCTTTGTATTTCCATGACTTCGGAGCCCCTCAAAAGGCGACGGATATTGGGTACAGAACAAAAACAATTGGTAAAAATGAAATAGCTATAAACGCTAGTTTCGTTTTTTTGCCAGATCACAACTTTCTATGGAGAGTTTGATCCTGGCTCAGGACGAACGCTGGCGGCGTGCTTAACACATGCAAGTCGAACGATGAAGTTCCTTCGGGGATGGATTAGTGGCGAACGGGTGAGGAACACGTGAAGAATCTGCCCTCCACTTTGGGATAACTCCGGGAAACCGGGGCTAATACCGAATATTGAAACATAAGCGGCATCGCTGAGTTTTGAAAGAATTTCGGTGGAGGATGACTTCGCGGCCTATCAGCT
>CAIQHM010000074.1 GCA_903871555.1 uncultured Actinomycetes bacterium
CGCAGCAATTTTGATGGAACCTGCGATGACAAATATCGGAATCGTTCTGCCGGAAGATGGTTATTTAAAGGCAGTGGGCGAGCTTGCGAAGAAATATGGTGCCGTTTGGATTATTGATGAGACTCACACAATCTCAGTTGGTGCTGGTGGGATGACTGCAATGTACGGATTAAAGCCAGATATTTTGACGATCGGAAAAGCAATTGCTGGCGGAATTCCAACTGGAACATTTGGAATGACCAATGAAGTTGCGGCGCGAATTAAAGAGAAGACATCGCGCGAAATAATTGATACTGGCGGAATTGGTTCAACCTTGGCCGGAAATTCAATGAGCCTTGCTGCAATGCGTGCGACCTTAACAAAAGTCTTAACACCTGCTGCATTTGCAAAGATGGTTGCACTTGGAACCAAATGGTCTGCTGGCGTGGATGCTGCAATTAAAGAATTTGATCTACCTTGGTATTGCTCAAGACTTGGGGCCCGCGGTGAATATTTATTTCAAGCAACTGCGCCAAAGACCGGCAAAGAAGCAGCCGATGCAGGGGACTTTGAATTAGAGCAATACATCCACCTTCGTATGTTGAACGATGGCTTCTTAATTACGCCATTCCACAACATGGCTTTGATGTCACCAGAGACTTCCGATGCCGATGTTGATGCGCACACTGCGGCATTTAGAACGATGTGCGGGGAATTAGTTAAAGGTTAGTTAAAGCCCAAACCTTGATACATCGCAAGTGCCGGGCCGTTATCGGCATCGACATAAAGCATCGCTTGTTTTAAATCTTTCTTCGCTAAATATTGCAGACCAGTTATTGCAAGGGCTTTTCCTAAGCCCTTCTCTTTATCATCGGGATCAACTCCGATTACATATATCTCGCCAACTGGATCTTGATTCACAAAATCGTGGTGGATCTTGGTCCAGCAGAAACCAACTATTTTCTTATTATTTGTTGCAATAAAGAATCCTTCAGTATCAAACCAGGGTTCGTTCATTCGATTTTCTAAATCAGCCATTACCCAATTGCCTTGGTCTGGATGCTTTTCAAAGATTTTATTATTAAGGGCAAGCCATTCTTCGCTTTGAAGTGATGGGACGAAAGTTGCTATTTCAAAACCGCTTGGAATTGGTGGAATTGTTTCGAGCAGCGAGCGATGAAACTTTAAAATATGGCGCATTTATTTAGATGCGTTCGTTAACAGGCGCCTCTTTGCCAGCACTTGGAAGTGTGAAGCGGTATCCAACATTGCGAACTGTGCCAACAATGGCTTCGTGTTCTGGGCCGAGCTTTGAACGAAGGCGACGGATGTGAACATCGACGGTGCGAGTTCCACCGAAATAGTCGTAGCCCCAAATTTCTTGCAGAAGTTGGGCACGAGTAAAGACGCGACCTGGATGTTGGGCTAGGAATTTAATAAGTTCAAACTCTTTAAATGTTAAATCAAGTGAGCGGCCTTTTATTTTTGCAGTGTAAGAATTTTCGTCGATAACAATTTCACCTGTGCGAATTTCGCGGGATGCTGGATCGTTTGCAAAGTTATCGGCTTCGATACGTCCAACTGCGATACGAACACGCGCTTCGATTTCAGCAGGACCAGCAGTATCTAGAATTACATCGCTAAATCCCCAGTCTGCGTTCATTGCAGAGAGCGAACCTTCAGTTGCAATAGTGATGATTGGGCAATCAACGCCAATAGATTGCAATAACTTATTAAGGGCTTTTGCACTTGGCAGATCGCGACGAGCATCTAGAAGAATGCAATCAACTTCAGGAACATCAACTAATACAGATGCTTCTGCCGGAAGGATGCGAACTTGATGTTGTAGCAAGGCAAGACTTGGTAGCACTTCAGCACTGGCACCGAGTGTGTTAGTCAGTAGGAGAATTCTTGCCATAAGAGGTGTAAGAATACTCATGTGAAATCGCTGACTCCACTCGTCATAGTTCTGGCTTTGGCCATTGCATTTGGAGTTTGGTACACCCGCAGCCGAGGTGAATTTCGTAAGAAAAAGACAGTCAATGGACCGAAGCTAGACGCCTCCATAATCGGTGTTGAACTGGGCTCACGTGTCACTATGGTGCAGTTCTCATCGGCCTTCTGCTCGCCATGTCGAGCTACTAAGGCGTTGCTAGAGGACATGGTCGGGAAGATGGACGATGTCCATTACGCCCATATTGATGCCGAATCCCATCTGGAATTGGTACGCAAATTGGATATCCGATCAACCCCAACCACGCTCTTTTTGAATCGCGATGGTGTTGAAGTTGGGCGCGCAATGGGAACACCAAAGCGCTCGCAAGTGATGGCTGCTGTTAACGCAATTCACTAAACGAAGCAACTGCAAATCTTTCGCAATTAGTGTTTTGTGATTTCGTTACTTAGAATTCGCAGGTGCTTAAATTTGAACCGGTCTTTCTAACAAAGCGTCGCCATATTGATTTTGGTCGCCTTGTCGGTTCTTTGTGTCGAATGTAATTAACTTAAAACGCAACAAAAGTTTTTCGTTTTACAAATTATTCGACTAATAGCAGAGGAAATAAAATGGCAGTTCTAAATCAATCTAGCGTGACAAATAAAGTTAAGTTAATTGATGCGCGTGGACCACGGTTCTCGGCTGGCATCACAACTTTAGTTTTAGCAATCGCACTTGTTACCCAATCAGCAGCGCTAATTGCAATTCAATTAGTTGTCTTTGCAATTGGTGCATTTGCGGGTCCAGCTAAGACGCCTTACGCCTTTCTGTTTAAGAAGTTTGTAAAGCCAAGACTTCGTGGCGAAGTTCCTACAGAAGATGCACGACCACCACAATTCGCCCAGAGCGTTGGGTTAATTTTTGCGGTTGTCGCACTTGTCGGATCACTTCTTTCAATTCCAGCTCTCTTCACTGTTGCAGTGGGCTTCGCACTATTCGCAGCGTTTCTAAATGCTGCATTTAATTTCTGTTTGGGTTGCGAGATTTACCTAATCGCAGTCCGCATACTAAAAAAATAACAATTACCAACCCTTAACCAACTTATAAAACAGGAGAGAAAAATGTCACGTGCAACATCTTTAGTTTCAACTGAATGGGTTCAAGAGAACCTGTCGAATAAGAACGTAGTCTTTGTAGAAGTCGATGAAGACACCACTTTGTACGAGAAGGGCCATATCGATGGCGCGATCACATTTCACTGGCGTGAAGATCTGCAAGATGGTTTGATCCGCGATCTGATTTCAAAAGAGAAGTTCGAAGCTTTGCTATCTAAGAACGGTATTTCAAATGATTCAACAGTCGTTCTCTACGGCGGCAATAACAACTGGTTCGCAACATATGCGTTCTGGTATTTCAAGATTTACGGTCACCAAGATGTTCGCTTAATCGATGGCGGCCGTAAGCTTTGGGAACTTAAGGGTCTGCCACTAGTAACCGAAGTTCCAACTCGCACAGCATCACGTTATGTTGCGAAGGAACGCGATAATTCAATCCGCGCATTCCGCGATCAAGTAATCGCATCAATTGGAATCAAGAATATTGTTGATGTGCGTTCTCCTGCAGAATTTTCTGGCGAACTTGCAGCACCAGCACACCTGCCACAAGAAGGCGGCCAAATTAAGGGTCATATTCCAGGTGCAAAGAATATTCCTTGGTCAAAGGCAGCAAATGAAGATGGCACATTTAGAAGTAATGAAGAACTTGCTGAACTTTATAAAGCAGCCGGCGTTGATTTTGCGAAAGAAACAATTGCATATTGCCGAATCGGCGAACGTTCTGCATTCTCATGGTTCGTATTGCACGAACTACTTGACCTACAAAATGTTACAAACTACGACGGTTCATGGACTGAATACGGTTCACTCGTCGGTGTACCAGTAGCAGTCGGCGCATAAATTGCGTACCTGTGGTGCAACACCTGGTGGTCCTGATTTAGCAGGAGTAGATCTTGCAAATCAGACTGTGATTCAAGGAGCCGTTCTCCGTGGTGGTGTTAGCGATGGTGTTCCCAATGGTGCACCTGTCGGCAATGCATATGTTCGGCTCCTCGATTCAAATGGTGAATTCACTGCAGAAGTTCCAACAAATAGTGAAGGTCAATTTAGATTCTTTGCCGCCCCTGGTTCATGGACTGTTGTAGTTCTGGCCCATGGGGCGCGCGAAGAAGTAAAAGTTCAAGCACAAAAGGGAACGCCCATCGACCTAGTTATTAATATCTGAAATACCAGAGTTAGAATCAACCATGGCTGAGAAACACGAACTGCGCGACAAGGGTTTACGTCTAACCCCGCAACGCGAATTAGTTTTAGCTGCAGTGCGCGAACTTGAACATGCAACGCCAGAAGAAGTTGCAGAAAAAGTTAAGTTAACGCATCCAGGAATTAATCTTTCAACGGTCTATCGAAATCTAGAAACTCTGGAGAACGTTGGCCTAGTTCAGCATTCACACCTTGGCCATGGTGGCGTTCGTTATCACGCATCTACTGAAGAGATTCACGCACACTTAAATTGCGAAAGTTGCGGAACAATTATTGAAGTCCCAATTGATGCAACTGCCTCATTTACGCAGTCACTTCTCGATGGTTATGGCTTCCACACTGATCTTGCACACTTGGCGATTGCCGGTCGTTGCGAATCTTGCTTCAATATGCCTGAAGCACCCAACAAGCCTTAAACTTCTAGGCATTATGACTGCCGTTATCGTTGAAGCTGGCCCCGATGCAGGTGCAATCTGGCACTTTGGTGAACCAAATCAAGAACAACGTGCACTTGCCGCCGGAACTGCTTGGGCAGATCTTTCACATCGCGGCGTAATTTCAATAACCGGACCTGATCGTTTGAGTTGGTTGCATTCAATCACTACACAAGACGTTGAAAATTTAACACCGGGACTTTGGGTAAGTTCACTAATACTTGATGCAAGTGGCCACATAACTCACCAGTTTTATTTAGTCGATGATGGCACCACAACTTGGTTGCATACCGAGAAGGAAAAAACCGCTGAACTTCTTGCCTTCTTAGAGAAGATGAAGTTTATGTTGCGAGTTGAAATCGCAGATAGATCAAATGATTTTGCAGTTCTTCGTGCACCAGGCACAGCAGATGCAATCGGTGGTCCATATGCTCTTGTGTCATACGATGAACTAGAAGATACAAAATCTGCATTTAATCAGAACTATTCACAAGTAGGAACTTGGGCACTAGAGGCTGAAAGAGTTGCTGCTGGTCGGGCTCGAATTCTTTTTGAGACTGATCACAAATCAATTCCGAACGAGCTAGGTTTTCTAAATAATGCAGTGCATATGAAGAAAGGTTGTTACCCCGGACAAGAAACAGTTGCCAAAGTATTTAACTTGGGCCAACCACCGCGTCGGTTAACACTTCTGCATCTAGATGGATCAATGGTTGTAATGCCAGAACACGGCGCGAAAGTTGAATTCGACGGCAAGGAAGTTGGATTTATTGGAAGTGTTGCCAGACATTACGAACTTGGCCCAATTGCTTTGGCGGTCTTAAAACGCACTGTTCCAACAGATGCAACGCTTATAAGCGCTGGTGTCAGCGCAAGCCAAGAGTTAATTAAAAATTAATTAATAAACCAGAGCCTGCACATTTGGTTGCAAGATCTCTTCAACAAAACTAGCAGCACCAGCAATAACAATTCCTGGTATTTGATCGCCATCATTAATTCCGCGGCGAACTGCGCATTGGGTACATAAAGTTATTTTTCCACCGGCAAGAATTGCATCACGCAGATCAGCTAATTTTGCAGAGCGCGGTAATTCAAATTCTTCGCATTTTCCTGCAAGTGCAAACCAAGCGGCTTCACCGGTAAGCCAGAGTGAAACTTCGGCGCCACTGGCAAGTGCGGTTGATGCAACGGTAAATGCTTGTGCGCAGCGCTCGGGATCGTTCGCCCCGGCCATTACTTTTACGACTAGTTTCGCACTTGGATGAGTATTAATCATGGGCAGGACTCTACTCGCAGATGGCATTACCCTTAGACAATGGAAACCGTGACCTCCGTTTTATTAATTGTGGTCACAGCGATTATCGGATTATTTTTATTTATAAAGGGAATCCGTGGCGCAATTAAATCTTGGAAGGGCGAATCACCAGATGGCATTTGAAATTCCCGAAGGCATGCATCCAGATTGTTATCCGCTGGCTTGGCTAATCGGAACTTGGCGCGGAAAAGGTTCTGGCGAATATCCAGGAATCGAACCATTTCAATTCGCGCAAGAAGTAACTTTCAATCATGATGGTCGACCTTTTCTAAATTACTTTTCACGTTCTTGGATTATTAATGAACAGAATGAAATCTTGCGACCAGGTGCATCTGAAGTTGGGTTCTGGCGCCCGAAAGAGAATAAAACTTTGGAAGTTGTTTTATCGCACAGCACCGGAATTTCTGAAGGTTGGGTTGGTGTGCACGATGGACCAAAGATTCAACTTGCAATGGATCAAGGTTATTCAGCGCCATCAGCAAAGATTGTTACTGCTGGACAACGTCTTTACGGTTTAGTCGATGGCCAATTGTTCTATGCATATGACATGGCGGCCGAAGGTCAAACTTTGCAGGCACATATCTGGTCAAGCTTGGAACGACAGGTCGGCGAATAAAAGTGAGCAATGATTTTCGCGGGGAAGTTCTAGCTGAACTAACTCGAAATGGTTTAGTTGAATCAATTCATACTGGCCATTTAATCATGTTGAATGCCGATGGATCGGTACATAAAATTAAAGGATCGGTTGATATGCCGATTTTTCCAAGATCATCAGTGAAGTGCATGCAGGCAAGTGCGATGGTGCGCAATGGTTTGAAACTTGAGCCACGTTTATTGGCACTTGTAGAAGCAAGTCATTCCGGTGCGCAGATGCATCAAGATGGCGTACTTGAAATATTGGCAAGTGTGGGTTTGAATGAAAGTGATTTGCAATGTGCATTTGATAAACCACTTGGTGATGCCGAACGAATTGCATGGGGCGATAAAGCTGCAACCAGACTTGCAATGAACTGTTCTGGAAAGCATGCAGGAATGCTTGCAACATGTGTAGCAAATGGTTGGGATATTAAGACTTACTTAAATGCTGATCACCCGCTGCAAGTAGCGGTTCTAAATGAGATAGAAAGCTTGGTCGGCGCAAAGGTTTCGAATAAGACTTTTGATGGCTGCGGGGCGCCGTTATTTGCGGTGACAACCCGCGAGCTTGCAACTGCAATTCGAAATATAACTATTTCAAAGGATCCAGTTCATATAGAAGTTATGAACGCAGCACGTGCGCATCCAGAGATGGTTGCAGGCGAAGGTCGTTTGACTACTCGCACGATGCAGAGCGTGCCTGGTTTATTTATGAAGGAAGGCGCCGAAGCAGTAGAAGTTGCATCGATGGCTGATGGTCGCACTTTGGTTTACAAGATTAGCGACGGTTCTTGGCGCGCATTTGGTGCGATTATGCATACCGCGCTTTTGGAGTGGGGAATTACAACAACCGAAGAAGCGTTCAATGTTTATGGTGGCGCAAATATCGTTGGTGGAATGCGGGCGGTACTTTAAATGAAGAGTCGCATTGCAACCTTGATGGTGCACACTTCACCACTGGAACAAGCAGGTGTTGGTGATGCTGGTGGCATGAATGTTTATGTCATTGAGAATTCAATCAAGATGGCAAGTGCTGGTGTGGAAGTAGATATCTTTACGCGCGCAGATAAGACAGGTTTAGCAGATGCTGTTGAAATTGCTAAAGGTGTAACGGTTCATCACTTAGAAGCTGGTCCAATTGGCGCACTTTCAAAAGAGGAACTGCCTTCACAAATTGGCGCGCTGACGCATGCATTCATGGAACATCAAAGCGGTAAACCAAATAATTATTACGACATCATTCATTCGCATTATTGGATTAGCGGTCAACTTGGTTGGATGATTTCAGAGCGCACTGGTACGCCACTTATTCACACAATGCACACGATGGCAAAGGTTAAGAACCAGGCACTTGCCGAAGGCGATAGCCCAGAACCTTTAATTCGTGCACTTGGTGAAGAACAAATTGTGCAGAATGCAAGAGCATTGATTGCAAACACTGATGCCGAAGCAGCAAGTTTGGTCTCGCTTTATGGCGCAGATCCAGACAAAGTAAAAGTTGTTACACCTGGTGTTGACCTTCAGCGTTTTACTCCGGGCCATGGAAAAGCAAGCGCACGTAATATTTTAAATATCGCACCTGATGCAATCGTTTTAACATTTGTAGGTCGGATTCAGCCACATAAGGGCCCAGAAGTATTGGTCCGAGCAATTGCTGAAATGGTTGCGCACACTCCGCAACTGCGTTCAAAGTTAGCGCTTGTAATTATGGGTGGCGCATCTGGAAGCGGAATTAACGAGCCTGAACGTTTAGCAAAGATTGCAAAGTTCTTAGGCGTATCTGATTTAGTACATTTCAAAGAACCAGTTTCAAGAAGTGAATTAGCAGATTGGTATCGCGCATCTGATTTAGTTTGCGTTCCCTCATATTCTGAAAGCTTTGGACTTGTTGCCCTCGAAGCACAAGCATGTGGGACTCCGGTTGTTGCAAGCGCCGTCGGTGGCTTGCGCACTGCAGTATCGGATGGAATTTCTGGATCCTTGGTTGATGGCCATGATCAAAAAGCCTGGGCCTCGGTCTTATCGCGATTGATTGCCGAACCACAACGTCGCGTACTTCTTTCAATGGGCGCACTTGAACATGCAAGGAAGTTTGGTTGGGAAAATACTGCGCGCCAAACACTTGATGTTTATGACTGGGTCTTATCGAAACCTAAATCAAATCCATTATGGGTGGCACAGTAATAATGATTGATCCACGAATAATCATCGAGGATTTTCTAGAATCTCATGATTTAGATTTTGAAAAGAGCGATGCAAATACTTTCCTGGTTACCTTGCCTGGTGAGAAGAAGTTGCAGACGCATTGCGCACTTATTGTTGGCGATAGCTCGCTAAGCATCAATGCTTTTGTTATTCGCAAACCTGATGAGCACGCCGATAAAGTCCATGAATGGTTGCTGACAAAGAACGCATCGATGTATGCAGTTACTTTTGCAATTAACGAACTTGGCGATGTTTTTCTAGTTGGCCGTTTGCCATTGCCAGCCGTGACCGATGTCGAGATTGATCGCATACTTGGCGCGGTCCTGCAATATTCAGATTCCTCGTTTAATCCACTTCTTGAATTGGGATTTGCAACATCGATCCGCAAGGAATGGGCTTGGCGAGTTTCACGTGGTGAATCACTTGCAAATCTAAAAGCATTTGAACATTTAATCTAAGAGGAAATAGGATTTAGCCATGACAAAGAAATTGATTCTGCTACGCCACGGCGAGAGCGAATGGAATGCCCTCAATCTATTTACTGGCTGGGTCGATGTTCGCCTCTCTGAAAAAGGAATTGGTGAAGCAAAGCGGGGCGGCCAATTACTTAAAGAGCGCGGCTTATTGCCAGACATCCTCCACACATCACTTCTTCGTCGCGCAATTCATACTTCGCAATTGGCTCTCGATGAAGCTGATCGCCATTGGATTCCAGTAAAGCGCAGCTGGCGTTTGAATGAACGTCACTATGGAGCACTTCAGGGCAAGGATAAGAAAGAAACTTTGGCCCAATATGGCGAAGAGCAATTCCAATTATGGCGTCGTTCGTTCGATGTTCCACCACCACCGATTGATGACAATGATAAGTATTCGCAATTCGGTGATGCCCGTTATGCAGATTTAGGTTCAGCGCTACCAAAGACTGAATGTCTGAAAGATGTCATTGACCGCATGATTCCTTACTTCACTGGCGAAATTGCAGATGATATGAACTCTGGTAAGACAGTTCTTGTGACAGCACATGGAAATTCAATTCGCGCGATGGTTAAACATATTGACTGCATTTCAGATGCAGATATTGCAGGCGTGAATATTCCAACTGGAATCCCGCTGCTTTATGAGTTTGATGACAATTTTGAACCAATTAAAAAAGGTGGCGAGTACTTAGATCCAGAGGCAGCAAAATCTGCGATCGAGGCTGTGGCCAATCAGGGTAAAAAATAATTAACCTGGCATTCAGCAACATTTAACCTTTAAAAGCCTCGATAGTTAAGCGGCTGCCTCATATTATTCGCATGAGAGTAGCGGTAGTTACTGAATCGTTCTTGCCACAGATAAATGGCGTAACCAATTCTGTGCTACGCGTCCTTGAAACACTTCGCGAAGCAAATCATGAAGCGCTAGTGATTGCACCTGATGGTGAAGGTGTGCCAAAAGAATATGCCGGGCATCGCGTTAAAACGATTCCTAGTTTGCCAATTCAAAGTTTATTTCCAGTCGGCATGCCAGTTGGGTTGCCTACTAGAAGGTTAGAACATTTAATTGATGGTTTCGCTCCCGACGTTTTTCATCTGGCATCGCCACTTATTCTGGGTTCATATACCGCCAAATTTGCTAAGAAACTTAACGTTCCAACCCTTTCGGTTTACCAGACCGATCTTGCAGGATTTGCAAGACATTATGGATTTGATCTCGCACATTCATCAATTAGAAAAATAGTAGGCCGAATTCATTCACAGACCGATAGAACTCTTGCCCCATCAAGATCGGCCTGTGTGGAACTCACATCACAAGGTGTTGCCGAAGTTTATCTCTGGCAGCGCGGCGTAAACATTGAACAATTCAATCCAGAAACTAGAAATGAAAAACTTAGAAAATATTGGGATCCAAGTGGCAAGAAATTAATTATTGGCTTTGTTGGAAGACTTGCGAAAGAGAAGCGAATTACAGATCTTAAATACTTAGATCGTGACCCCAATATCCAATTAATCATCACTGGTGATGGACCAGCAGGAATTCGGTTAGAGAAAGAGTTGCCGCACGCAATATTCACGGGACATAAGTCTGGCAAAGATTTGGCAGAAATATATTCAAGCATTGATTTATTTATTCATCCTGGTCCAAATGAAACTTTCTGCCAAGCAGTGCAAGAAGCGCTGGCATCTGGTACGCCATGCATTGTTCCGCTAACTGGTGGTCCCGCAGATTTAGTTCGACATGGTCAGACTGGGTATGTAATAAACACTCATAGACCTGATGAACTAGAAGCAGCAGTTCTGCATTTTAAACTTCGGAATGATCGTAAAAGCATGTCGGCTCTTGCGCGCCAATCTGTTCTTGGTCGTACCTGGCCAGTAATTAACAACCAACTTCTAAACCATTACAAAGAGTTAATTTCAAAGAAAGAATTCGTACTAGATGGGAGCGCCGCATGAGAATTGTTCACGTAGCCAACTTTTATGGGCCGAATTCTGGCGGTATAAAGACCACAATGCACGAACTCGGTTCTGGGTATTTGGCGCAAGGACATGAATTTATTTTTATCGTTCCCGGAACTCAGCTATTTACCGAAGAGACAAGATTTGGTAGAAAAATCACGGTTCCCAGCATTATTTTGCCAGGCAGTTGCGGATACCAATTGATTCGAAACAATCGTGCATTGGTAAAGTTGATTGCAAAATTAGAACCAGATCGTCTTGAAGTATCAGATCGATTTACCCTTCATTGTTTAGGACGCTGGGCAAAGCGAAATAACGTGCCAACAGTTGCATTTAGCCATGAGACTCTTGAAGGGCTTGCAAAGAGATTTTTGCCGATTCCCGAGAATTTGCGAAATGCGTTGGTGAAGTTACATAACAAGAAATTTGCTAGAACATTTGATCAGATAATTACTACGACAGAATTTGCCGCCCGCGAATTTAAGAAATTACGAACACTAAATCTAACTAAAGTTCCATTAGGCGTGGATTTAAAAGTATTTAATCCAGATAAGCGTTCCGAGGAACTTCGCCAAGAGCTATTGCAAGGAGCAGATATTTTGTTGGTGCATTGCGGTCGCCTTTCTAAAGAGAAAGAACCACAACGTAGCGTTGAGGCGCTAATTGAATTACGGGCTCGGGGCTTGAATGCTCGTCTTGTAATGATTGGAATGGGCCCGATGTGGAAAGAGATTCGCCAACTTGCCAAGGGACACCCAATCGACACCTTGGGCTACATTGCAGATCGAAATAAAGTTGCCGCAATTTTGGCAAGCGCCGATGTTTCACTTGCACCAGGGCCGCTAGAAACATTCTGTCTTGCAGCACTTGAATCTCTTGCATCTGGAACGCCAGTTGTAACTTCAAATTCAAATGCGGTCGGAGAATTCTTAATTCAAGGATTGAACACACATGCTGGTGCAACGGCTCATGATAATTATGGCTCGATAGCCGATGCGATTGAAAGAGTTATTCGCAAGAAGAAGATTAGATTGCGCGCAAGAGAAGTTGCAGAAGAAATGCCTTGGAACAATACGGTTTCTAGAATGTTGGAAGTCCATGGAATATTTAAAGAAGAAATCCTGAAGGCAAGTTAAATGAAAACTGCCGAGGTTGCGCCATTTCTAACCTTCGCAGTTATCGGCGACAGCGCAGCATTTGGGACTGGCGACAGCGCGCCAGATGGCAGCTTCCGCGGTTGGACTTATTATTTAGCAAATAGTTTTCATGACAAATGTAATTACGTAAATCTCTCTCGCCCCGGGGCAAAGTCGGAAGAAGTTTCGACATCACAATTGATTAGAGCCAAAGCTCTTGCACCGGACATCTGCGCAGTAGTTGCAGGTGGAAATGATTTGCTACGAAATGGATTTAGCCCGCAGAAACTTTATCTAAATCTGCAGCGTACTTGCAAAGAGTTAATGGAACTTGGCAGTGAAGTCATTATGGTTGAACTTCATGATCCAAATCAATTATTGAAAATTCCGAAAGTTATGAAGCGAATTCTGCGCAATCGAGTCGAATCAGTTAATGCTGTTTACCGCGCACTTGCAGAAGAACTGGAAATAGTTCTAATTAAGACGCGTGAAATTCCAGATGTTCACAACTTAAAGAATTGGCATATTGATCGGATGCACCCAGGAGAGCTCGGCCACAAACTGTTGGCCCGTGAAGTGGCGACACAATTACAGATGCGTGGTTGGTTGATTTCGTTGCCAGAGGAGGGTGAAATAATTATTAGAGAGCGGTCAGCTCAAATTAAATGGTTGATTGCAAATGGCTTGCCTTGGTTCTTGAAGCGAAGTGTAGATCTACTGCCGGTGGTGCTTATTCTTTCAGCTATTGAAATTGTAAAGATTATTTTTGAAAAAATTAGTAGTTTAAATATTCACCAGTCACAAGGAAGTAAACCCGGCGAGCTATTGAAACTGCATGATCGGCAAATCGTTCGTAATAGCGACCAAGAAGTGTCATATCGATAGCTGTTTCAACACCGTAAGACCAGTCATCGCTTAACAAAGCTGCGATCAGTTCGCGGTGCAATTTATCCATCTCGTCATCATCAGTTTCAATTTCTTGTGCGCGTACAGTGTCGCGATGTTCGATTACGACCGCAAGTTTGTCGATTAACTTGTTTGCAACAATACTCATGCTTGTAATTATTTGGATTAATTCTGCAGGAACCGCACTATTTGGATAGCGCATGCGTGCCTGCTTAGCCACATGGTTTGCAAGATCTCCCATGCGCTCTAAATCGGCGCTCATGCGAAGTGAAGTAACAAGTGTGCGAAGGTCAGAAGCAACTGGTTGTTGGCGGGCCATTAAATTAATTGTTCTAGCATCTAAATCATGTTGAATTTCATCAATGACACTATCTGCGGCGATAACTTTTTCAGCGATTGCCAGGTCGGCGGTTAATAGCCCTGTGGTGGCATCAGTAATAGCAATTTTTACCAATGCAGACATTTGTAGAAGAGTGGTCGTTATTGAATCGAGCTCATCGTGAAAGGCGTTGCGCATTGGCTAAGAATAGTGTGGCCAAGCATTGAAGGGCGTTAAGAATATGAACGCGCCTTGAACTAAAGGTTAAGAATTGGCTATAACGGGCAGGTTTGGGGGCAATTGGTTGGGGTGAGTTAGGTATCTCTCCTACGATTAGAACATGTCCTGGATCGCGAGAATGAATACTAAGCGAAATAGCAGTGACGCTCTGGTGGCCGAAGTAGAGATTATGCCAGAGGCAGTGCAAGATTTACTTAAACTTTTTGATGCCGAAAATATTTTGCTTGGAAATGGCGAAGTAGTACTTGCACAATCCGAAGGAATCTCAACACTAAATCTAATTCGTGATCAGCATCTAAATAACGAATCTCTATTACGTTTAGTCAGAGCAACGCGCAGATCTGGTAAGACTCAAGAAGTCACAATGGAACTTCCTCGCGGCCCAATCGGAGCAGGAACACATGACCTATTAGTTAGAGTTTCACTTCTTGGCGAAGACGGCCTAATTGTTATTTTAATTTTTGACGACAGCGAAATGCGTAGACTTGATTCGATACGTCGAGATTTTGTTGCGAATATTTCACACGAACTTAAAACACCAATCGGCGCTCTTTCAATTTTGAGTGAAGCGGTATTGGGTGCGAGTGATGATCCTGAAGCAATCACAAGGTTTGCGACCAGAATGCAAACCGAGGCATCTCGACTGACTGACTTAGTTCAAGAAATTATTAATCTATCGCGCCTTCAAGATGATGATCCACTTAAGCGCGCCCAGCCATTTTTTATTAGCGAAAGTATTAAAGAGGCAATCGATCAGTCACGATTGAATGCGGAGGCTCGAAAAGTTGAAATTGTTTACAATAATCATGACAAATCTTTAGTAAATGGCGATCGCGATCAAGTGACTATGGCAATCCATAATTTAATTGAAAATGCTATTAATTACAGTCCCGATGCAACTCGCGTAGCAATTGGGGTAACCGAAGTTGATGGAATTTGCGAAATTTCAATTTCGGATCAGGGAATCGGAATTCCCGAGAAAGATTTAGAACGAATTTTTGAGCGATTTTATCGCGTGGATGCAGCTCGTTCTCGAATAACAGGCGGAACTGGGCTTGGACTTTCGATTGTTAAACATGTTGCCACTAATCACGGTGGCGATATTTCAGTTTGGAGCGTTGAAGGTGCCGGAAGCACATTCACAATTCGACTGCCGCTTATGAGTGATTCAAATAACCACTCAACTTCTGCCGTGGAGGCAACTAAATGACAAAGATCCTCGTAGTCGAAGATGAAGCTTCTTTCTCTGATGCCCTTGCATACTTGCTTGGCAAAGAAGGCTTTGAAGTAATCGTTGCCGACACTGGTCCAGCAGCTATCGAACAATTCGACCGCCATGGCGCAGATTTAGTTCTTTTGGATCTGATGCTTCCTGGTTTATCTGGCACTGAGGTTTGTCGCCAACTTCGCACCCGTTCAAATGTCCCAATAATTATGCTGACTGCAAAAGATGCCGAAGTAGATAAAGTCGTTGGTCTTGAACTCGGCGCTGATGATTATGTAACTAAGCCATATTCATCTCGTGAATTAATTGCTCGAGTCCGCGCAGTACTTCGTCGCCAAGGTGAGGAAGATTCAGTTAAAGATGGAATCCTTGAAGCCGGCCCAGTCCGCATGGATGTCGAACGCCACAAGGTAAGCATTGGTGGCAGTGATGTTGCATTTCCACTTAAGGAATTTGAATTACTGGAATTCTTAGTTCGTAATAGCGGACGCGTCTTAACACGCTCTCAATTAATAGATCGGGTTTGGGGCAGCGATTACTTTGGCGATACCAAGACTTTGGATGTTCATATTAAACGCTTGCGC
>CAIQHM010000075.1 GCA_903871555.1 uncultured Actinomycetes bacterium
CGCAGACTTACTGGCTGTCATCTGCAAACCAGATGCGCTCTGATTGGCTACCAGCACTGCCATGACAAGTGCAA
The DNA here is from genome assembly GCA_903871555.1 of uncultured Actinomycetes bacterium. GTDB lineage: Bacteria > Actinomycetota > Actinomycetes > Nanopelagicales > Nanopelagicaceae > AAA044-D11. The sequence goes on from CAIQHM010000075.1 coordinate 75, forward strand.
GAACCATTGTTATTGGTGCTCTGGTTCTAAACGCTTTTACTGTCATAAATTTTCATCAGGATTGAGAAATGAATGAACTTTATTTATGAGACTTGTTGGTCTAAATGGTTTAACGATGTAAGAGTCAGCGCCACGAGCTAAAGCTTCATCGACATCAGTTGTTCCAGCCTTGGCTGTGATCATTACTACAGGAATAGCAGATATTTTTGAATCTTTATTTGCCCTAAGAGCTGTCAAAGTTTCTAAGCCTGAAACTTTTGGCATCATTACATCTAGCAAAATTAAATCAGGTTTTATTGTTAACGCAATTTCTAGCCCTTCATCGCCATCAGAAGCCATTGTGACTTGATAACCTTCTTTGGTAAGTAAGAAGGAGAGAAGATTTCGAATATCTTCATTGTCATCGACAACTAAAATACTTTGAGGTTTGGCTTTCTTTTCCTCGCTCATTGGCACCCTTTTATTCTTTGAGATGTTTGTATATACATTGCATACCGATAAATAATGATTCCATAAAACTCTCTATTAGGTAACCCTTAAAACTAATCCTGTTTATTTGTATACCTATAGGCAACTTTTCGTGAGCCAATCGTGAGAATATATGCATAAATTTTGGTCATGCAAACATTGGTGAAGAGCAAGGGTAAGAGCCCGCGAATCAAGCGGACTGCACTGATTAAAATTTTTAGCGCCTTTGTTGTAGCCATTTTTATCATCACCCCATCGCTCCTGCATTACTACGCAGGCATTGGTGTATCTCCCATTTTGACAGGAAGCATGCGCCCCTATGTCCAGCCCGGGGATGTCTTGGTCACCAAATCTACAAAGGCATCCGAGGTCAAGGTTGGCGATGTGGTGGCGCTCGTGAGCCAAGAGACTGGCATTTTTTACGCCCACAGAGTCATAGATATTAGAGATATCAACGGGACGCTGCGCATGGTCACAAAAGGTGATGCAAATGCTGCCGCTGATCTCTCGCCTTACATGGCATCCCCAAATGCCATAGTGCCAAGAAATATCGGACGAGTTATCTGGCTCGGCTATCCATTGGTTTATCTCACTTCAATTCAAGGCCGTCAGGCAAGTCTCTCTTTGATTGTCACTGCAAATGTGATTGCTCTCTTGCTCTTCCTCTTTAGAGAGAAAATCAAAGAAATAAGTGAAAGGGCGTACCACTTGTATCGTGATTTATATGTCGAAGCACAGCTAGCGAGAGCTGAAAAAGAGCGAGAGGCCCGAGTTTTCCGTGAACTCTTCAATGAGGAGCGGGATTCCCAGAAAGAACTAGAGCATAGATCGAACATTTACAAAGATCTATTTCTACAATCGCAAGAAGAGAAGCAAGTCAATGAAGCTGAAATAGCGCAATTGATGCAAGAAATGAATGAACAACAACCCAAAAAGGAGAATAAATGAAAAAGCTCATTCAATCGAGCAGATTTACCGGAAAGATAGTTGTGGTTGTAGCAGCCGTAATCGGCGGAGCTTCAATTGTCAGCTCCTCTGCATTTGCGTCGCTCTCTGCAGTAGCAACAGCTGAAACAACAGTAAATTCAGGTACTTTGAAACTGCAGCACGCAACACCTGCGAGTTTCGGTGCTGGCTTCACAACTGCAGTTGGTGCACTTGATCTTTCATCACATGGTGGATTAGCAAGTGGCGATACCGTAAATCGCTTCATTGATCTTTCAAGTACTGGTTCTTTGGATGGTGCATCGCCTAAGTTATTTCTAACTGCAGGTGCAACTGCATTAAATCAAGATGGCAAGGGACTGTATGTTGAAATAAATAAATGTTCTGTTGATTTCACTGCCTTAACTGGTGCTTGTTCGGGCACAGCGACTGCAGTTCTAGCAGCCACAAGTATTTATGACTTAAACGCAGCAGCAGGGGTAGCTGGCACGACTTTGTCTGCTTTGACAACTTCAGCTGGTGCAGTCAACCACTTGAAGATCACTTACACACTGGTTGGCAATGAAGTCACAGTTAATGGAAACGTCCCAACTACTGCAGATTCTTACAACCCTGGCTTCACGGGAACCTCTATCCAAGGCGTAACAGGAGCAACGTTAACTTGGAAATTCCAGGATGATTTCACTTCTGCTGGAGCAACAAATAGCTAATTGATTTAGCTGCCAGAAAAAAGATAACTAACGCAACAAGAAATGAGGGGGTGGTTTTATTGAAGAGTAAAACCACTCCCCTCTTTCAATTTATATCTGCGTCAATTGCGGCGATGATTATTGGAACAACCTTTATAAATGGCGGAATCGTAAAGAGCGCACAAGCCACTCTTATGTCTGTAGCTGTACCAGGATCGCAAAGCATTACATCTGCTACCTGGAAAGTTGTTATTGACAATGCAGTTGGGTCAAAAAACGCAACGCTAAGCACGTATTGGACCTCATATTCGTTGGGTGCGAGCACAACCAGAGTTGTGCAGTGTGGTACCACAACTGGAAATAAAAATTTTTATCTCACAACTAGTTCAACATCAGGCTTAGCAAATGGCATGACCGTAAGAAAAGCTTCTGGAACCCTAATTGGAACAATCTCAAACGTGAATACTTCCTCTAATTGCAATGGCAACAACAGGGTGCGAATCCAATTGCAAAACAATGCCTTGGTACAAGTCAATGCCAGCGATGTTCTGACCTTTAAAGCGGCAGATGTAGAAACCGGTCGCAATTATTATCAAATCATGACTTTGAACAACACTGGAAGCAGAGATATTTCCGCCGTCACCTTCGCCCATACCAGCGCCTTGACCTCACTGACAACTTGCACCCAAGCGTTTTCTGCAGATACTTGTACGGGAACAATGAGTGCTGTTACTCCTGGATCTTCGGTCGCTATTTCAATTGCATCGGGGTCAAGCGCTTACTTAAAAGTTTCGAGATTTGTTGCTGTTGGCAGTTATGTAACCCCAACCGATACGATTTCGGTAGTGGTTGGCAATTCCCAAATCCCAACAACAATTACAAACTCTTAGCATTTACAATTTTAAAAAAAGATATACATTGTCAATACAAAAAAGATATACATTGTCAATACAAAATAGAATATCTTAAAGTATTCTGAGAGATTAGCCTCACCTTAAGTTATAATTTCTGAGTGCACTCAAGAGTTGAGTGCCTTTTTATTGGCAAAGGAAGCCCCCCCCCAATGATTGAGCTAAGTGGAATTCAGTGGATGGCTGTAGCTGACATATTGGCATTTGCAGTAGTTGCATTATTTTCATTAACAATATATTTATTGATTTCTCAATCACGAGTTCTATTTCGGTTTCGTAATTCAATTTCGGTTTCCGTTTCTTTGACTATTAACGCCACAATTTTTGCTGGTCTGATCCTTAGAAGCTATGTCAACGCAAGCCATGGAAATAGCGTTAGCGTTGGTTTTGCAAATGGATCATTCAACGGAACTCTTAGATTGGGCGAATGGTTAATCGGGATTCCGTTGCAGATAATTGTGATTCTTTCGATTCTTTCGATTAGCAGATCACGGAAGAGACAAATACTGCAAAAGTTAATTCCAGCCACTCTACTAATGATAATTCTTGGATTCTTTGCAGCGATTAATGCAGATAAAGGGCTCAGATTCATGATTGCTGGATTGGCAATATTGCCTTTCTTGTATGTATTGACCTTTCTATTACGGAATTTTACTGAACCTCTTAATCACGAATTGCCAGATATTTCGTGGGGCTTTAAGACGCTGCGCAAACTATTAATCATGACCTGGTCGGCGTATCCAATTATTTTCCTGATTCAGATCTCGCAAGATTCAATTGCGGGCAGTGCGGGTGTTTTTGTCGGCACGCAAACTGCTTTATCTCTCCTAGATGTGATCACTAAGGGCGGGATCACGCTAATAATTTTGTCAATCGCACGCTCGCAGTCAGAGGCTGAGGGCGCACCAGAATAGTTTGGAAGTTAAGCCATAGGATTGATATGTGAAACCAATTATTTGGAACGCTCCTAAAAGTAAGAAATGTTTAATTGTTCCAAAGTCGTATGACCATAAATATTCCAGGGGTGTTCTCGGTGTCATAACTGGCTCTGCGCAATATCCGGGTGCCGCTGTTCTTTCAACAAGTGCCGCTGTTGCAACTGGTGTTGGAATGGTTCGTTTTTATAGTTCATCTGGCTTGGCACATCTTGTATTGCATTCATCCCCCGAAGTTGTTGTGCAGCCTGGCGCTGTGACGGCTTGGGTTGCTGGATCAGGGATTGTTCCTAAGAAATTTGATGACTACACAACTTGGCTTAGGCATCGTTGGTTCAAAGTAATTGGTTTACAGAGCGTCCCAACCATTTTGGATGCCGGCGCCCTTTACTTAGCCGACAAATTAGAACAGCCAACTTTGATTACACCTCATGCTGGTGAACTTGCAAAATTGCTTAAGAATTATGGGATTGAAGTTCTGGCTGATGAAATATCCGATGATCCAAAACGTTGGGCGCAGGAATGCGCAGATATTTTGGGTGTAACTGTGTTACTTAAAGGATCAAAGACGGTTGTGGCCAATAATGAAATTATTATTGAATTACCTACATCTACCCCATGGCTTGCGACTGCTGGTTCTGGTGATGTTCTCGCTGGAATTATTGGTTCGATTGCCGCTACAAATGAGATTGAGATTCTGAGTTCGCCTAATCGATTTGCCGAAATCGCAGCAACTGCCGCATTTATTCATGACCGCGCAGCCAGACTTGCCTCAAAAGGTGGCCCAATTAGCGCATCAATGATTATCGATTACATTCCAGAGGCTATCCGTAAGGTTCTTGCCTAGCTTTAGATAGTGACGATGGTTTAATTACCTTGTGTCCGTATCAAATCTGATCGCTGAATTAACTGCCCTTGTAGGCAGTGATGTTGTGCGCAGCGACGCGGTTTCATTGCAGGCTTACAGCCGCGATGCAACACCAATGTTTGAAGGTCTGCCAGAAGTAATTGTGGCGCCAAGGAATACCGCAGAGGTTGCCAAGATAGTTAAATTTGCGCACGATACTAAGACGCCAATTATTGCGCGTGGTGCCGGAAGTAATTTATGTGCCGCAACTGTTCCGCTTAATGGCGGAATCGTTATGAGCATGACAAATATGAATAAAATTTTGGAAGTATCGAAATCTGAAATGATTGCTGTAGTGCAACCAGGTGTTACTAATTTAGCTTTAGATCAATTAGTTGAAAAAGAGGGACTGCGCTTCGTTCCTGATCCTGGATCGCGCAATGTTTCAACAATCGGCGGAAATGTAGCAACCAGTGCGGGTGGGCTGCGGGGACTTAAATATGGAACAACTCGAAATTATATTCTTGGTTTAGAAGCAGTACTTGGCACCGGTGAAGTAATTCGTACTGGCGGTCGCTTGGTAAAAGATGTTGCGGGATATGACGTAACCCGGTTGTTGGTTGGTAGCGAAGGAACGCTTGCGGTATTTACTGAAATTATCGTGGCACTTGCCCCAAGACCTGCGGCATCAAAATATGGCGTTGCTTACTTTGAAGATCTTGCAGCTGCTGCCGGCGCAGTAGAGAAAATCATTACATCAGGAATCTTGCCAGCAACTTTAGAGTTTTTAGATAACACGTGCCTGGTTGCAGTAGAAGATTTCGCGCACCTTGGCTTGGATACCAATGCCGGCGCGCTCCTGTTGTTCGGTGATGATGGCGATGCAATTTCAATCGAGCAGAGCGTTAATAAGATGGCAGAGATAGCTAAATCTGCAAACGGTTGTCGTGGTGTGACACTTGCTGCGGATGTTGCAGCGGCTGAAGCGCTGCTATACGCCCGTCGTTGTTCACTTCCAGCCCTTGCCCGTTTGAGTTCACTTTCAATCTTGGAAGATATTTCAGTTCCACGGAAAGCGATGGCCGAAGTTGTAAATCGCATCGAAGCAATCGGCAAGAAACATGGACTTCGCATCGGAACTTTCGGACATGCTGGTGATGGAAATCTTCATCCAACAATCGTTTTGGATAAAGATAATCCGCGAGAAGTTGCTGCAGCAGAATTAGCTCTGGCTGAAATCTTTGCACTCCCCCTTGAATTCGGTGGCAGTATCACCGGTGAACATGGAGTCGGTTCTGCGAAGTTGCCATATCTTGAGGGACATATCGGTAGGGCCAATATGCAATTACAGCGAAATATCAAAAAGGTTTTTGATCCTGCCGGAATTTTAAATCCAGGGCGAATTGGTTCATGAGAGAGAAATTTAGCCAGGATAAATTAGATCGCTGTATTTCCTGCGGCTATTGCTTGCCTGCTTGTCCTACCTACAAATTAACTGGCAACGAAGAATCATCACCGCGTGGTCGCATCACTTTGATGCGCGCAGTGCAGAACGACAAATTGCCCGCAATTGATCTTTTAAA
>CAIQHM010000076.1 GCA_903871555.1 uncultured Actinomycetes bacterium
ATCTTGGCTTATGGTGCAATGCGAGCAAAGTACTTTCCGGTCTTCGTTCTAGTTCTCGCATTCTTAACTATTTCACTTGCCTTCCTTCGGATGGCACTTGCTCTGCGCGATGCCAAGATGGTCAGCGAAGATCGCGAACATGCAAGAACCGATGAGCTAACCGGTTTACCTAATCGCCGAAGATTTATCGCTGAATTGGAATTACTGCGGAGAAAGAACGGGACGTTATTACTGCTGGACCTAGATGGTTTCAAGGCGGTAAATGATAGTTATGGTCATGAAATAGGTGATCAACTTTTAAAACAAATCACAGTTCGATTCAATCGTGTACTACCCAACGATGTTCTGATAGCAAGACTTGGTGGGGATGAATTCGGAGTAATTATTTATGGGAATCGAAATATTGGTACTGATATTGCACTAGCACTGCGAGCGACCTGTACTTATCCATTCACACTTTCGGTAGGTGACGTTCAAGTTGGAGTAAGTATCGGAAGTGTTACAACTGAAGGTCCAACGACGACAAAAGAAAATCTCTTGAAGCGTGCTGATGCCGCAATGTATGAAGCGAAACGTACTGGTGTTGGTTTAGTGCAAGCCCCAACTATTTAGCTTCTTGCGGTTTAATCTCATCTAATCGCGCCAGAGATTCCAAACGTTCTGTTGCGTGATTGACTATACGTTCTGGATATCCATTTGAATAACCAGTTAGCGAATCCCATGGTTCATGAATTTCGTCAGCGTCAAGGTGTGCAAGTTCTGACACATACTTGCGAATGTAATCGCCATTTGTATCGAAGCGTTTGCCTTGCTCGATCGGATTAAAAACTCGGTAATAAGGTGAGGCATCGGTGCCACATCCTGCAGTCCACTGCCAACCATGTGCATTTGATGCGACATCGAAATCAACTAGGTGTTCCATAAAGAAATCAGCGCCTAATTGCCATTCCAAATGCAGATCTTTAACTAAGAATGAAGCGACAACCATTCTGGTTCGATTGTGCATCCAGCCCTCTTTTAACAGTTGGCGCATTGCCGCATCCACGAAGGGATACCCGGTTCTGCCTTCGCACCAGGCCTTGAATTTTGCACCAGGTTTGTCATAACGCATATTTTTAAATCTTGGTGCGTAGTAATCATTATCGGTGTGCGGATTATTAAAAAGAACATCCGCATAAAATTCGCGCCACGCAATCTCTTTACGATAAACATCATGTGCAGTGCTATTGCCAAGATCGGCCAGAAGAGTGCGTGGATGTATTTCGCCCCACTTTAAATGCGCACCTAACTTACTTGTGCCATCAACACCTGCGTTATTGCGCTCAGTATCGTAATTTGAAAGACCCTCGCTCTTGAACTTTTTCCAGCGAGCAAGTGCTGCTGCTTCTCCGGACATTGCTATTTCACAACCATCCGGTAGTTGCCAATCAACAAAATTTCGATCACCTGATTCTGGTGTAACGAGTTTTATATCTTTTGGGGCGCCAACGGGTTTGCGCCAACCATGTACGCACCAGGCTCTATAAAAAGGCGTGTAAACCTTATAAGGAGTTGCATCACTTGGTTTTAAGACTCGTCCTGGTGCAACTGCATAGGGACTTCCAGTTCGAATTAAATTTATCCCTGCGGCTTCGACTCTGGCATCACGCGCAGCGCCATATGGTTCAAACTCTTGGCTGATGTGAACTTCACTTAC